>NZ_CP062500.1:1824619-2128722 GCF_014879975.1 Vibrio bathopelagicus
TTACGTGCTGACACGTCAAAAATTGAAGTTGTGACAGGTAGAAAGATGATAGTGTTTAATCTTGATGACTTCATCCGAAATGGCGCGCCACGCGATCAACTTCCATACATTCGAGCTGGCTCTATCGTCCGTGTTCACGATTTGCCACAAGATCCTTCAGACAACAAATCACAATGGGTTCGTCAAAGCTCAGACGCATCAATCTATATTTTCGGACAGGTGAATGCTCCCGGTCGTTACCGCTTCACTAAAGACATGCATTTCTTAGATATACTGTCAGCGGCTGATGGCCCAACTAAAGACGCCGACATACACAATGTTCGTGTTACACACCGTGACAAAACCTACTCTCAAGTAAGCAAACTAAACCTATCATTGTATTTTGAAACGGGTGATGAATCATTACTGCCAAACGTAACAACGGGTGACACCATTTATATCCCCGAGAAAGGTAAAAACTGGTTAGATACACCCAAAGAAGAAACCGTTCGAGTGCTTGGGGCTATCAATAACCCGGGTCGTTATGTGTTTAACGACAACATGACCATCTTAGATGTCTTGGCAGAGGCGGCGGGCCCTACTGATAACGCTTACGTAGAGAAAATCACCATTGTGAACATGTCTTGCTGCCAGGGGCAGGCGCGCACATTTGATTTGGTCGAGTTCAGTAAAACGGCCAACATTTACAACCTACCAGTACTGCGCGCTGGTGACACTATCTACATCCCAGATCGCCGTGAGAGCTTTATGGAAAAAGCTCGTGTAGGTTTAGAAGACATATTACGTCTAACAACAATGATCGTCTTAATAGGAGCTTTGTGATGACTATTTCAGCAATTCAAGCAGAAGTAGAGCAACTCTACTTAACCTCCGAACTTAATAACAAGCGCTCTTTGTGTATTACGGCGTGCGATTCTGGTGACGGTGTAACATCTATTGCAACGGCTCTAGCGGAACGCTTTATGTTAGCTGGTCATTCTACCCTGTATGTAGACCTCAATTTATTTAATCCGGCATTCAAAGATTTACATATGTTGGAAGAAAAGCAACAAGGAAGACTCATTGAACATGTTGAGTCTCAACGCCTTTTCATGGGGGTTCCAGCTCCTCAAGTTACTTCAACTCAACTGGCTTACAAAGACCCAGAAACGCTGACTAAAGTGGTAAGCCAATGGTTAGAAACATACGAAAGAGTGGTTGTCGACACCTCGCCTCTGCTGAATATTAACAAAGGCAATATACCCGCCCAATCTGTAGCAAGTGCTTGTGATTGCACGTTACTTGTTGTCGCGTATGGAGAAACTTCAACGCACAACTTAACTCAAGCAAAAAAGCTACTTGATGCACAAAATATCTTGCTTCTTGGATGTGTGATGAATATGAAACACACTCCAAGTTTCGCTAACGAATTGATACGACAAGTAAATAAACTGAAGCTCCTTCCTCGTTCACTACAAGAGAAGATTAAAAGTTCGATATCTAGAAATGAGTTTCTCAATTTACCTCTATAAGTTTCACTACAAAATTACGATGTCTCTAAGATAAGGAAGGGAATCTATGAAAAATCTAACGTTGCTAACATTGGCTTTGCTACCGACATTAACTTATGCAGAGACCTTCACATTTGGTATTGTTCCTCAGCAATCTGCAAGTAGACTCGCGCAGCAATGGACCCCAATACTCGCGAGAATAAGTCAAGAAACGGGTCACACAATCATCTTTGAAACCGCTAAAGATATCCCTATGTTTGAGCAACGTCTTGCTAATGGTGACTACGATTTTGCGTATATGAACCCTTTCCACTTCGTTACTTTCAATAACAGCGTTGGCTATAGTGCGATGGCAAAAGCCAAAGACAAACGCCTAAAAGGTATCATGGTAGTGCGTAAAGATAGCGGTATTACAAGCTTGGAACAGTTAGACAACACCACCCTTGCCTTTCCCGCACCTGCAGCGTTTGCGGCAACGTTACTAACTCAAGCTGGCCTGAAACAAAGAAACGTTCATTTTGAACCTAACTATGTCTCTTCACATGATTCTGTATACCTTTCTGTGGCCAAGGGTTTTTATCCATCTGGAGGCGGTATCATCCGAACCTTCAACGCATTAGCCCCGGAAGTTAGAGACCAGCTAACTCCTATCTATACCTCCAAAGGTTTTACACCTCATGCTATCGCTAACCACCCGAGAGTCGACTCAGAGATAGTACAGAAAGTCCAAGCCTCTTTTGTTCAATTAGCCCAGAACGAAGAAGGAAAAACGTTACTTTCGCCACTAAGAATTAAAGCTTTTGAAATAGCAGTTAATGTCGACTGGGATGATGTTCGTGCATTAAACATTAAACAGAAAGACACCATGCCCATGACCGTAAACAAGGATCAATAGTTGCGGTAGGTTTGGGTAAAGCACCACGGTAAGGATACGCTGATGACTTTTAGAACAAAAACAATCATTGGAATAGCTTCGATAGAGATAGTGATGCTTATGGCACTTGTCATAAGTGCAATGTCATTTCTGTCGGATTCTAATGAACAGCAACTTATCAAACGCGCGCAGGCAACTTCTCAACTGTTTGCCCGCGCAACCAAAGACGCAGTGTTATCCACTGATATCGCAACATTAGACGACATTGTAAAGGAGATAATGACGATCGAAGATATCGTCTATGTCAAAGTGGAGCGTAATGAAGTATTGCTGAGTAGCGCTGGGGATCCAGACTATTTCAGTAAAGAAATTCAGGTCGATACGAACTTATCCAACGTCAATGATGGCATATTCGATACGTACTACCCAATTGAAAGTGATGGACTAAAGTACGGCTCAATTTCAATTGGGTTTACAACTTCTTCAATCAATTCGATGCTTACAGATGCTAAGAAAACCATCAGTTCAATCGCCTTGATAGAGGTCATTCTTGTTGCCATCTGCTCCTTTATTTTAGGTACTTACCTGACGAAACATTTGTATCAGCTTTCGTTTGCTGTAAAAAAAGTGAGAACGCACGGGCCAGGTTTTCAACTGAAAATAAAAAGTGACGATGAACTGGGTGATGTAGTTAACGCATTTAATGATATGTCTACCTCTTTGTCTAAAAACTACACGGATATCAAACAAGCCAGAGAACAAGCTGAGCAAGCTTCTGAATCTAAAAGTCGATTTTTGGCCTCTATGTCTCATGAGATTCGAACCCCTATGAACGGTGTTCTTGGCATTTTATCGTTATTAAAAGAGACCAAATTGACAAAAGATCAAAGCCACTTAGTCAATACAGCTTCAACATCGGGAGAACTACTTTTATCTATCATTAATGACATATTGGACTTCTCTCGTATGGAAGCCAATACGCTCATTCTTGAACAAAAAACCTTTTCTCTCCAAGAGTGTATCCACAGCACCATTGATAGCTTTGAGCCGAGTGCCAACGCGAAAAATATCCAGCTTGTTACTCCTTATCAACCTGACCTACCCGTGATGGTGGTTGGCGACGTTCACCGCTTTCAACAAATCTTATTGAATTTGATAGGTAATGCGATCAAGTTTACTTCCGAAGGTAGTGTTATCGTCAACGTTGAGACTAATGAAACCGCAGATAATAAGGTAGAGATTACATGCCAAGTCGCCGACTCTGGGATCGGTATTGAATCCAACGCAATGAGCTATTTATTTGAAGAGTTCACCATGGTGGACCAAGGATATTCAAGACGTCGTGACGGTTCTGGGCTAGGCCTCGCCATTTGTAAACACCTAGCGAAACTGATGGATGGCAACATATATGCAAGTAGCGAGGAAGGTGTCGGTAGTACCTTTACCTTTTCGGTAATTTTGGAAAAAGCATCAAACTCAGCTGAAGAACGTCGTTCTAGTTCTTCGTCGGTGACGTTAAACCCTAAAATTTTAGCCAGCCGTATCCTAGTAGCTGAAGATAATAAAGCAAATCAACTCGTTATCATTAATATGTTTAAAAACGCAGGGATGATCATTGATATCGCGAACGATGGGAACCAAGCTGTCGATATGGTAAAAAATAATGATTATGACTTCATCTTTATGGATATCTCTATGCCAGAAAAAGATGGCCTACAAGCATGTTCTGAAATCAGAAACTTACCCAACAATCAAAAGGCGTCAGTGCCAATCGTCGCGCTGACTGCACATGCACTCTCAGGAGATAGAGAGCAGTTTTTAAATCAAGGCATGGATGACTACCTTGCAAAACCAATGAGAATGTCACAGATCGCTGACATGTTGCACCTCCACCTTGTTACCAAACACGAACATGCTATTGAGTGCAAACCTGATACAGTGAAGGTATCTCAAAACGGCGAGCCTACAACTTCAGATATTCAGGCAAGCGGTACTGCTGACGAACCATATGCAACAGAGGGTTCTGAGGCTCTGGACGGTCACAAAAATCAAATAGCCAATCAGCCGCTAACGGAAATTCAAGAATCTGATCTGGTTGATGAGCAAATTCTTGAACAAATGGTTGAAGATACCTGTGCCGAAGTGATGCCAATGTTGATCGAGCACTATATTGTAGAGTCTGAAAGCCGCATAAAACTGATTCAAAAAGCTGTTGTGGAACAAGACCTATCTAACCTAGAGTTTGAAACTCACACCTTGGGCAGTTCCTCGCTCGCACTTGGGAACCGTCGCTTATCTGTGTTAGCGAGGAAAGTCGAAAAACTGTGTTCTGAGCAACAATCTGAGTTAGCGTTTTCTAAAGTCGATGAGCTAGTAGTTCTTGCTAAAGAATCCATGAATGCTATCGAGAAACGAAGAGAGCGAGGTTTTAATTAGGCTGTACGCTGCGGCTTATTGCTCACTCCCCCAATCTCTTCTTTCACTCCTCTGCTTACTCCAGCCACATACCTGACTAGAGCCTCTTTCATTAAGCAGGCAAGGTTCGGGCAATGACGTTCATTACTATTCAATGCATTTTACATGTAAATTGTAGGGTTTAGTGACTTTTCAAAACAAGTAGCACACAAAATAATCACGTTATGTGACTCAGTCTAATAAAGCACATTGTAGATTGAGTCAAAGGTGGAATTCATAAGAATATTCCCTAAGATTATATATAGAGGTGGTTTTTGACGAATTTGTAATAGTTTGACAAAGTTATCCGATGGCTGTGAAACACAATGGATAAATCAAGCAAGTTATGCTTTGTTGGTTTATTTATATTCCCTCCATCCCTCCTTCTGCTCAAATGGTTTAAATACACGGAAAGGATCACCATCGAGCAATTTAGTTAGTCAACAGAACTTGATTAGCTTGGTTGTATTATTAAAGAGAAAGGAAACTCAATATGAAATACAAGTTAAGCTCCGTATTTTTGTTAGTTGCAGCAGCCAGTGGTCATGCTAACGCTGGTGAATGTGGCAGCGTAACAATCGCAGATATGAACTGGAACTCTGCAACTTTAATCGCCAACATTGACCAATTCATCCTAGAACACGGTTATGGTTGTGATGCCGAACTCATCCCTGGTGACACAATGCCAACGGGCACGTCGATGATTGAAAAAGGCCAACCGGATGTTGCACCAGAACTATGGAGTAACAGCCTCAAAGACGCGCTCGATAAGGGTGTCCAAGAGAAGCGTCTCCGCTACGCAGGTAAAGCCCTCGTCAACGGTGGTGAAGAAGGTTTTTGGGTTCCCGCTTATTTGGTTAAGCAATACCCAGAAATGGCAACCATTGAAGGCGTCCGCAAAAACGCTAGCTTGTTTAAACACCCAGAAGACCCAGATACATCTGCATTTTATAGCTGTCCAGCAGGTTGGAACTGTCAAATCAGTGCCGGTAACTTGTTTGAAGCTCTTGACCTAGAAGAGAGTGGTTTCACCATTGTGGATCCAGGCTCGAGTGCCGGCTTATCTGGATCTATCGCGAAAGCTTATGAACGTGAAGAAGCTTGGTTTGGTTATTACTGGGCACCAACCGCGGTATTAGGCAAATACGATATGGTCAAAGTTGACTTTGGTAGTGGCGTCAATGAACAGGAGTTTTTGAACTGTACCACTAAGGAAGACTGTGACTCCCCTAAAGCAACCATGTACCCGCCTTCACCAGTTCACACTGTCACTACTGAAGACTTCGCATCAAGAGCTCCAGAGGCTTATGACTACTTTACTAAGCGTGGTTTCACTAACGACAAAATGAACTCACTGCTTGCTTGGATGGAAGACAACCAAGCGGATGGTGAAGAAGCGAGTATCCATTTCTTGAGTGAGTTCCCAGAGATATGGCACCCATGGGTATCTCAAGAAGTTGCAAAAAAAGTAGAAGCAAAGCTGTAATCGCTCTTGCTAAACATATGAAAATAATAGGAATAAATAACGTCGCTATACTTGATGTTATTCAATATTCGGAGTCTTAAGTTTCAGTCACGATAATGTTAAGCGTTATCGCGGCTGAAACCGTTTATCTCGCCCGTTATTCAACAGCGACTTAATACGAATTTAAAGACACCGAACTATAAGGATATAAAATGGCTGACAGCAATTGGTTATCAAGCTTTCCTGAAATGGAACGCTCTGATTTGCGAGCAATTAAAAAGGCGCTAGATGGCGCTTACCGCGAATTTTCCCGTGAATACGGCGAAATGATTGAATCATTATTTGACCCTCTTCTTTCTTTCCTTGTTTGGTTTGAAAAACTCCTCATTTCCACTCCGTGGATTATCGTTCTTGGCGTGTGCACCAGCTTGGTGTATGCCGCGAGCCGCTCTTGGAAACTGGCATTAGGTTGTGTGGTTTCATTGCTTCTCATTGGTTACTTTGGCATGTGGGAAGATACCATGCGTACACTCAGTATCATTACCGTGTGTACCCTAGTTTCAATATTTCTCGGAATCCCTATAGGTATTGCAATGGCGCGTTCTAATCGCGTGCAATCTATCGTTACGCCGCTACTCGACATCATGCAAACCATGCCTGCGTTTGTTTATTTGATTCCAGTGGTGATGCTTTTAGGCATTGGTAAGATCCCAGGCCTGATCGCCGTAGTTATCTATGCAATTCCACCTGTAATTCGTCTAACCAACTTAGGTATTCGTTTGGTTGACAAAGAAGTGTTAGAAGCAGCAACGGCGTTTGGTGCGAGCAAGAAACAACGCTTGTGGGGTGTTCAACTGCCTTTAGCAATGCCAACGATTATGGCGGGTATCAACCAAACTATCATGATGGCTCTCTCTATGGTGGTTATCGCGTCGATGATTGGTGTTAAAGGCTTAGGCCAACCAGTACTAAAATCGATCACCAACCAATACTTCACATTAGGCTTGATGAACGGCTTTGCAATCGTTGCCCTCGCGATTCTATTTGACCGAGCTTCACAGGCTTATGCGCGTAGAACTAATGCGCACCTAGGAGGGTTAAAGCATGACTAAACCATTGATTGAAATTAGTGGTCTTTACAAAGTGTTTGGACCAAAGCCGATGTCTGTTATGAACCGTGTGACAAACGGTGAACACAAAGACGATATATTGGCAGATACTGGGCATACCGTCGGGTTGAAAGAGATTAACCTCGAGATAAACCGCGGTGAGATCTTCGTTATCATGGGCCTTTCTGGTTCTGGTAAGTCTACATTAATCCGACACTTCAACCGCCTAATTGACCCGACTCAAGGTAGAATCACGGTTGAAGGTATTGATGTAATGAGCCTCAACACGAAAGAGCTTGAAGAGTTTCGTCGTCACAAAATGTCGATGGTTTTCCAACGCTTTGGTTTAATGCCTCACCGTACTGTGGTTGAAAATGTTGCATATGGATTAGAAGTCCAAGGAATCAAGAAAGAAGACCGTTTAGCCAAGGCTAATGAGTGGCTCGAAACCGTTGGCTTGAAAGGTTACGGTAATCAGTACCCAGCTCAACTTTCTGGCGGTCAGCAACAACGTGTTGGTTTATCACGAGCTTTATGTACCAACGCTGAAATTCTACTCATGGATGAAGCCTTCTCGGCACTTGACCCTTTGATTCGTAGCGAAATGCAAGATCAACTGATCGAACTACAAGAGAAGCTTCATAAAACCATTATCTTCATTACCCACGATCTCGACGAGGCACTGCGTTTAGGTGACAGAATCGCGATTTTGAAAGATGGTGAATTAGTCCAACAAGGTACGCCACACGAGATTTTACTTAATCCAGCAGATGATTATGTAGAAGCGTTCGTAAAAGACGTAAACCGAGCACGCGCTCTAACGGTTGAAACGGTTATGCAGCCTCCTCTTTACCGCATTACTTCTGAAACCATTGAAGGTGCTCTGGCTCAAATGAAGATACTGAAAAACGATTACGCTTATCACGTGACCGATGACGGCTATCAAGGCTTAGTCACCCAAGAAAGTCTTCAAGATGCGGTTGAAGATTCCTCAGTGCATGACTTCAGTGAAGAGATCTACGAAGAAGTTCCAGCGGTGTTGCCTGATGCCGTTATTGAAGAAGTTCTACCTGACACCATGTCTTGTGATTACTCTCTTCCTGTTGTCGACGAAGAAGGCAATCTGAAAGGCGAACTAGAACGAAGCGCTGTTGCTGAGATCTTCACTGAAAATAGCGAGGAAGAAGTAGAGCCCGCCCCAAAGTTAAAAATTGATAAAGCCTCTTAACTGAGTGCTGCTTGTCGTGTTGTCATTTAGCTTTGTCGTAAATGGCCTTTCATACAAATAGAAACCAAGGCCGTTGTGATCAATTAATCGCAGCGGCCTTTTATTTCCACAGTCCATCGAATGCATCAAAACACATAACAAACCAGACAAGCTACATTTAATTCATTGAAATAAAAATCTTAATCGTGAGAGTAAACTCAACTCTACGATATACCACTTCTAAATAATTCCTATATTTATAGAGCAAGCGGTTGAAATTATTCTGAAAAATGTCTAAAACTTAATAATGACGGTGCAATTTGGTATCAAATTAAGATAATGCGTTTCTCAAGATGAAAGGAATTGATGTGCAGAACTCAGCCTTAGCCGCAAAGACACCCATGAATTTGAGCACACAGGTCGACAACGTCAGCACCATTCAAGAAGCTGAACTTGTAGACGAAAGTATTCTGCAGCAGATGATCAAAGACACCAGTGCTGATGTGATTCCAATTTTGATTGACCATTATATTCAGGAATCAAAAACTCGTATCGCAGCTATTAAACAGGCCTCGACAGCAAATGATTCAGAGGCACTTGAATTTGAAGTTCATACTCTGGGTAGCACTGCCATGGCATTAGGAAATCGACCGCTTTCAAAATTGTCTAGAAAGATTGAAAAGCAATGCATAGAACAGGAACACGAATTAGCATTTAGTCAGGTCGATAAACTTTTAGACTTAATAGTTCTTTCAATCGATGCGCTTATCGCAAGAAAAGAAGCCGGTTTTAGATAACGCCATATACGACACAAAAACACTCAACATAGGCAATATCAATAATCAAACTTCGAGTTTGATGCAGTTGAAACAATAAATAGAACATTCGGAAAAATTGCATGCGGCAGGTAACAAACACACCTTATTCGCATTGATGCTTAGATGTCACTATGTTATTGATTAGGATAAAGTTTCAAAAGGAATTATACAATGCGCCCTAAAGTATTGTTGGTTGAAGACTCCACCTCCCTTGCCGTACTTTATAAACAGTACGTCAAAGACGAGCCATACGATATATTTCATGTCGAGACAGGCACAGAAGCCAAAACATTTATAGAAAGACACGGTCCGCAGCTCATCATCCTCGACCTAAAGCTACCGGATATGCCGGGAGAAGAAGTCTTAGATTGGATTAGTGACAACGAGATTCCGACCGCGGTCATTATCGCTACAGCACACGGTTCTGTGAATATAGCCGTTGATTTGATTCAACGCGGTGCGGAAGATTTCTTAGAAAAGCCCATTCAAGCTGATCGTCTCAAGACATCTGTTCGTCTTCATCTACGTAGAGCCAAGCTCGAAAACCTTGTAGACAATATTCAAAGTAAATTCGATCGTGACCGCTTCCATAACTTCATAGGCTCTTGTTTACCGATGCAAGCTGTTTACAAAATAATTGATTCAGTTGCCCCAACTACCGCCAGTGTTTTTATCAATGGCGAAAGTGGTACAGGTAAAGAAGTCTGTGCAGAAGCGATACACCAAGAAAGTCAACGTAGCGATAAACCATTCGTTGCTATTAACTGTGGTGCTATCCCTCGAGATCTAATGGAAAGTGAAATCTTCGGCCATGTGAAAGGAGCCTTTACAGGAGCTACAACTGACCGCAAAGGTTCAGCAATGCAAGCTCATGGCGGTACCTTATTTCTCGATGAGCTTTGTGAAATGGAACTGGAGATGCAGAAAAAGCTTCTAAGATTCTTACAAACAGGCACTTTCACCCCACTCGGCGGCAATAGAGAAATTAAAGTCGATGTTCGAATCATCTGCGCAACTAACCGCGATCCGTTAGTTGAAGTTGAGGAAGGCCGATTCCGTGAAGACCTTTATTATCGGGTTCACGTCGTGCCTATCGAGATGCCACCGTTAAGAGAACGTGGTAGTGACATTGTCACGCTTGCGAATCACTTTTTGAAGCTGTACGCGAAACAAGACAAGAAGAAATTCAAATCTATCGACAAAGAGACACAAACCTTACTTAAGCGCTATGCTTGGCCAGGTAACGTGCGTCAGTTGCAAAATATCATTAGAAACATCGTGGTATTGAACAACGAATCAAGCGTAACCAAAGATATGCTTCCTCCGCCAATTAATAAAGCGGATATAGCGGGTAAAACCAAATCAGTAACTCCAATTAGAACCATAGAGCCAAATCATGTTGTTGCGGCCAATATTCCTGAACCTAGGTTGCCCCCGATAACGCCAGAAGAATTGGATAGTCATGCCGCAGCGCATGCGAATACAACAACGTCTCCCCTATTGACCACCAGCGATGGTTCTATTCGTCCAATGTGGCAGATTGAGCGTGAAGCGATTCAACATGCTATTAATCATTGCGATGGAAACGTGTTAAACGCAGCTGTGCTTTTGGAATTAAGCCCTTCAACTGTTTACCGTAAGAAGCAGGCTTGGGAATCTGAAGATGAGTACAATCAAGCCTAACTTCAACCCGAATAATGTAAATAGCGAGCCTCTTATCACCGAGGCTCGCGCTCCTAAGCAGGGAGAAATTTGGCTGTTCATCGACAGCCAAACTTTTGGAGGTATAGAAACTCATGTTTTGGAGCTAGCGCAAGGCCTTATCTCAGAAAGTAATCGGTATTCCGGCTCTGTTCGAGTGGTTCTTTTGACTAAGTTCGACCCTGAAGCGATCATCGTGGAAAAGTTGAATACGCTGAACATCCTTTTTAGTTACCTCTCCGATTTAGCCTCATGCTCTGCAGACTCAAGTCGCAATAGCGCGACACAGCTTAAACGTGCAGTTCAACATTATCAGCCAAGGCTTATACATGCTCATGGCTACAAAGCCAGTTTGGTCAGCAAGCTAATAAAGCTCCCGCCTCGTTTAAACAACACCAAACAAATCACCACTTATCACGCAGGTGAAACTCCAACAGGCAAAGTATGGCTTTATGACTGGCTCGACCGTTACAGCAGCTTTCTTTCTGATCAGTCGCTTGTAGTAAGTGAGAAGATTAAAACGAAAGTACCGAGTAAAACCCATCAACTAAATAACTTCGTTAAAGTTCCGACCCGATTAACAAACGCCCCTCCATCAAGCCCGTCCCATGTCGGTTTTGTGGGGCGATTAAGCCACGAAAAAGCACCTGACAGATTTGTCGCATTAGCTAAACAGTTTCCCGAGGTTCAGTTTGAGCTTTTTGGCGATGGACCAGAAATGGAGGCGTTAGTTAAAGCACAGCCTGATAATGTTACCTTTCACGGGCATCAAACCAATATGGATGACGTCTGGAGTCAAATCGATCTGTTAATCATCCCTTCCCGCTTTGAAGGCTTACCTATGGCGGCATTAGAAGCCATGATTCGCGGTATTCCCGTTCTCGCCACATCAGTTGGTAACTTGCCCCAACTCATCGAGCATCAAGTTAATGGCTTCCTCGCCCATACTGAAGCTGAGCTAGAACAGTTTTTATCTTTGTGGATGTCATTGACGAGTGAACAACGCGACTCTTTCAAGAGTAACGCGATAGAAACGGTGAAAAGCCAATACTCGCCACAAGCGGTTGTTCCGAAGTTGTTAGAAATCTATCAGCTCGACCGTTAATACTAATACTAGTTAGTAATTGGTCATTTGGGCTTGATGACCTAGGCGTTTTAGTCAGTTTTATACTGATTCTCAAAATGACAAACCTCAACTCAAAGCTAAGCCCTCACTTAATAATCCAACACTAAATCAGTTAGTTAAAAAAATGCATAACTGGCACTCGCTTTGCAATATTTAACATCAGGTGTAACTTCGCCTTTAAAAGATCGCGAGCCGCGTCATGAAATGTTTATTTGCGAATAGAGGTCACAATGATCAACCCTGAAGCCAATAGATTGCCAGTCATCATCACCATCAGCGCGTTGTGCATTGGGCTTGGTGTTGTTTGGTATTTTGTGCCTCATCCTGCTGTAATTGTGGCGCTCGCTCTTGTGCCATTAGCCGCATTATTCGTATTAAACAAGACATTCTGGCTAGTTCTATTGTTCGTTGTATTTTCATTTTTCCGAATTCACGAAGCCATTCCACAACTCTATTCGTTAAAAATACCGCTGATGCTCTCATTAGGCGCTCTGTCTGCACTTCTTTGGCATGCATTAATCAGTAAAGAGCTTAAAATCTTCTGGCATCCTTGTTTAAATTGGCTCGCAATATTTTGGGTTTTGGTGTTCATTGGGATTATCTTCGCGTCTAACAGGCCGATAGCGCTAGCGGAATTCAAAGGCGTGTATTGGAAAATAATAGTGATGACACTCGCCATCGTTTGGTTAGTAAACAGCGCAGAGTATTTGGTTAAGACCTCAACTGCGATTATCTGTGCGGGCGCGTTAGTCGCCGGCATTGCGATTAACAACTCAATCAACGGTATCGGCCTAGTAGAAGGGAGCCGCGTAACCATTGGCCGTGATTTTGGCTCGATGTTGGGCGATCCAAATGATCTCTCTTTGGTTTTAATGTTCCCGCTAGCCTTTGCTATCAGCCAAGCGAGCACAACAGGAATCCCGCTTATAAAACGCATACTAAGTGTCGGTGTAACTGTACTCTTGTTAGCAGCTGTCATTGCAACACAAAGCCGTGGTGGCCTACTCGGTTCACTTGCTGTTGTCGGGATTTTTGCATTTAAAGTAATACGGTCTAAATCACTGTTGATCACTTTGGGCGCTATAGGAGCTATTGGTCTTTACTTAGTCGCAGGAATTTCAGACAGAGCATCAGGCGGTGCGGCAGAACAAGGGGTCGATGAGTCGGCTATGGGCCGGATTTACGCGTGGGAGGCTGCCTTCAAAATGGCGGTAGATAATCCGTTGACCGGAGTCGGTTTAGATAACTTTTTTTCCAACTATTTCTTCTACAGTTCCCACTGGGATGGTTTAAATCATGCCGTTCACAGTACTTGGTTTGGTGTGCTTGCAGAAACCGGCTTTCTAGGGCTCATCATATTCGTGATACTGATTACCTCACTGATCAAAACAATACGCTCCACACTCAAACAGCTTTCAGAAACGACCAACACCATAGATCCAAACCTTAATGCTGCGGCTTACGCTGTATATGCTGGATTGATCGGTACCATCGTCTCGGGAACGTTCCTGACACAAGGCTTCAATTGGCCTATTTATATCCTCGCGGCGTTGGTTGTCGCTATCGCCAATATATCTCAAACTGCCTGTCAAAATGAGAAAACCTAAAAGCCACACGCTAACTAATTGAAAATATGTAATTTATTACATGGCACAGTATATGAAAGTACTTCTATATAGCAAGGCAGAGGAGTTTCATTATGACGTCAGTATCCATACATCAATTCAAACATTGGCTTAAGTTTCATCCTAATTCTCGAATTAGAAATGTGTTTTTCATTTTGAAAGACATCAGAAGCGCAGAGCTACCTACCCCGCAATTGCTTAACCGTTTCCTATATCAAGCACACAAGCTTGTAGTGAATTTGGTTTCTGGCTTTACGCGATTCTTCTACTGGACACCGGCGTTCAAAGGTCGTGTGGCTCAATGTGGCAAACGCCTGTATTTGTATGGTGGTCTACCTTTCGTGAGCGGACCTGTACAAATTTCGATTGGTGACAACTGCCGTATCTCTGGCCACACTACATTCTCAGGTTGTACCCAACCACTTGAAGGCTTAGAACACCCACTACTTTCGATTGGTAACAATGTAGACATCGGCTGGCAATCTACTATCGCAGTTGGAGGTAAAGTGGTTATCTCTGACAACGTACGCATCGCAGGTGGCGCTTTCTTATTTGGATACTCAGGTCACCCACTAGATGCAAAACGTCGAGCGTTAGGTGAAGGCGATGACCCACAGCAAATCGGCGACATCATCCTTGAACCCGATGTTTGGCTAGGCACTAATGTGATCGTTAAAGGTGGCGTAACCATCGGCGAAGGTGCCGTAATAGCCGCCGGCAGCGTGGTAACAAAGAGTATCCCTGCCTTTGCAATCGCAGGCGGTAACCCTGCTCGAGTTGTAGGTCAGATTAAATCCGTTGAAGTGACTGAATCCGATGTATTCGATTCGTTAGAGACTAGTGGAGGTAGCCATGCGTGATTTAATCGTATTTGGTGAAGACTTTGGCGGCCTACCTTCATCGACTCAACATTTAGTTCGTCACCTTGCTAAGCAACACAAAGTCTTATGGGTCAACTCTATTGGCCTAAGACAACCGAAACTGTCCACTAAAGATGTAACACGAGCGTTCAACAAGTTGTTTGGTAGAACCAAAGCCGTTACTCAAAACATGCTCGACTCTGAGGAGCATGAAAACATTACAATCGTTAATTTAAAGACAATCCCTGCGCCTGCTTCTAAGTTCTCTAGAAAGTTGGCTCAGCAAATGATGTTGTACCAACTACAAACGGTTATTGCTGAACTTAATCTTAACGCGCCCATCCTATGGACTTCCCTTCCGACCGCTGTTGATTTGTGCGGACATTTAGGCGAGTCGTCAGTCGTTTATTACTGCGGCGATGATTTCAGCGCACTGGCCGGTGTTGATCATGACACCGTAGCACAGCACGAATCGGAGTTGATCGATAAAGCGACTCTTATATTCGCGGCTAGCAAAAAATTGATGGATAAATTTCCAAAGCATAAAGCACACTTGCTACCACATGGTGTCGATGTAAACCTATTTTCAACACCAGTACCAAGAGCAAATGATTTACCTAGTAATCATCGCCCTATTGCTGGCTTTTATGGCAGTCTTTCTAAGTGGCTTGATTATGAAATGATTGACCATGTTGCGAATGCGATGCCGGAATGGGATTTTGTTTTTGTTGGTCCGAATGAGCTTGATACGCTCATGTTACCTAAGTTGGATAACGTACATTACCTTGGCCCTCGTCCACATCACACGTTGCCAAGCTATTCCCAACACTGGGATGTAAGCCTATTGCCGTTTCTTGATAATGAGCAGATCCGAGTTTGCAGCCCACTCAAGCTAATGGAATACCTTGCTGCTGGTACACCTATTATCGCAACGCCGTTCCCAGCTTTGGTTCCATATCAAGAGCACGTAACCACTGTTGGCAGTGCAAACCAAATGATTTGGGCGCTCGACCATGCACGTCACCTGTGCAATTCACCAATATCTATCATTGAAAAAGACAGCTGGCAAAACCGCGGTAACTTCGTGCATTGGATGCTGGAGCTATTATGAACAACCTCAAATTGCGGCTATTAGTTTTATTGAATGCAGCCTGGCGTCAACGCTACGTGATTTTGGTTCCGATTCTTATTCTGCCTTTCGTGGGTTTCGGAGTAAGTAA
Organism: Vibrio bathopelagicus; assembly: GCF_014879975.1. Lineage (NCBI taxonomy): Bacteria > Pseudomonadati > Pseudomonadota > Gammaproteobacteria > Vibrionales > Vibrionaceae > Vibrio > Vibrio bathopelagicus. The sequence continues at coordinate 1,840,569 of NZ_CP062500.1, forward strand.
GTTGGCGCCAACAAAATACGATGCTCACACCAGCATGTTGATTCAGGAAACCGCTAAGATGAACCCGTTTCTTGAAGACATTGCGGTATCTACGATGCTCAAAGATCGTATGAGCGCACTTCGCACGTTACTTCACAGTCGACATGTCCTTTACTCAGTTGCGCAAGAGCTTGAATTGACAACGCCTGATATGTCAAACGTTGAGAAACAAGAAATCATTACCGACTTATCTCAGCGTTTATCAGTTACACAATTAGGGAAAGATTTCCTGAAGATAAGCCTCAGCTCAGATACACCAATAGGTATGGAAGACACACTTCGCTCGGTCAGTGAACATTTTATCGAGCAGTTATTGGCACCTGAACGTTCTTCGATTCAAGACTCGAGTAGCTTTCTTAAAATTCACATCGATGAACGAAACGAAGAGCTAAGAAAAGCAGAAGAAGCGCTCGCGCTGTACGTGAACGAAAATGTGCATTCAACACCTGAAGTTCAGAGTCAAAGTTTAAATCGTTTGGCTTCGTTAAAGCAGACACTTGCAGAGAAAGACGCCGAATTATCTGGGGTACAAAAAAGCTTAGGTTCAATTGACCAACAACTCTCTAAAACCAACCCTGTCATTGGGCGTCTAGAAGACCAGATCATTGATATTCGTAGTGCGCTAACTCTGCTACAAGCAAAATACACAGACCAACACAGCGCAGTGCAAGCCAAAGTTCGTGAGCTAGAAAGGCTTGAAAATGAGCGGACGACCTTGTTGGAACAAAAACAGCCAGGCATGAACAGCGATCAATTATGGGACATCGCGAGTAGCACGACATTAAACAAGCTTTCCGACATTCAACCTTTATTAGTGACACAGCTTCACAGCCTGCAATTGGTTCGAGCTCGTTATGAGTCTTTAACCGAAGAAACGAAAAGCCTTCGTACTATGATTTTTGAATTGGAAAACAAAGCGAATAACTTTGGTGAGAACGCAAAAGAGATGTACCGCTTGCAACGTAATGTGAATATTAAACGCCAGCTTTACGATGAGCTTACAGAACGTTACGAAATGGCTCAGTTAACCGGCGCTCTCGGTGTATTTGAAGAAAATAAACGTGTGAAGATCATCGATTTACCGTTTACACCAAGCATCAAGTCTAACATGCCGTCATTCATCTTTATTCTCGCAGGTTTACTTGCTGGCATCGGCTTAGGTACCGGTTTAGCGATACTGTTCGAACTCTTTGATTCTTCAATCAAGCGAAAAGACGAAATTGAAGACATCATGGGAGTTCCCGTTATTACCGTTATTCCCAGAATGAGTTAATAACGAGATCACTTAGTTCTTGGCTCTTAGTAAGAATTCGCTCATAGGCAGAATTAGCTAAACATAAAAAACGCCAGCCTCTCGTTGGTGTTTTTTATGTTTATGTTTTGGTTTTTCTGATCAGTTTTGGTCTGTTTATCCATTCCCTAACTTTCTTATCGCTTGTTTAAACAGACATTCTGTTTTGATTCCTATTTTGAGAATTGCCCTTCAGCAAACGCGAGGAACACATAAGTCTTTGAAAATAATTAGTTAATTAACTGGCACGAGACATGCAAAGATAAAACTAGAACACAAGCAGAACGATACAGAAAGCTAGGTTGCAACATTAGAGCGTTACTGAAGGGAGCTATATTATGGGAAAGCAAATCACAACGAATAGCAAAAAGATAATACATGTTGTTCAGCACCTTGCTCCAGGCGGTTTGGAAACGCTGACGCTGGATCTGCTACGCCTTGCTAAGCCGACTGATCAAGTGTTGATCGTCAGTCTTGAAGGCACTAAAGAAAAATCTATCAAAAACTGGCCGAAGCTTAAGCCTTACCACAACCAAATCGTGTTTTTAGACAAAGAGCCCGGTGTTCAATTCAACATCATCATAAAACTCATCAAAGCTTTTAGAGGAATTCGCCCTGATGTTGTTCACACCCATCACATAGGTCCTCTGCTCTACGCGGGTTACGCGGCTCGTATATCAGGGGTTCCTACTCGAATTCATACCGAGCATGATGCTTGGCACCTTCAAGATGACAAGCGCCGACGCTTACAAGCATTAGCACTTAAAGCCGCTCAGCCGACTTTGGTTGCCGATGCAACCCGTGTTTACAACCAACTCCGTTCAGCTTTCGCATATGAGAACATCATTACCATCAAAAACGGTGTGGACTGCAACAAGTTCAAGCCGATGTCGAAAGTAGACGCACGAACAGCATTAGGCCTACCACAAGACAAGAACATTGTTGGTTGTGCAGGTCGATTGGAGCACGTTAAAGGTCAAGATCAACTGATTCAAGCACTCGCACTACTGCCTAAAAATACCATCGTAGCTTTTGCTGGCGACGGTTCTAAACGCAAACATTTAGAACAACTGGCTAACAACCTCAAACTGAATGATCGCGTCATCTTTCTTGGGTTAGTTGATGACATGACTACTTTTTACGGTGCCCTCGATACTTTCTGCCTACCTTCGCGTCATGAAGGGTTACCGCTTTCAACTCTTGAGGCTCAAGCATGTAACATCCCTACCGTCGCGATGAATGTCGGTGCTGTCGATGAGACCTTATGCCCGGTCAGCGGTAAGCTAGTGAAAAGCGGAAGCATTATAGGGTTAAGCCATGCGTTGTTAGAGAACGAACGCACACGATTTCTTTCTCCTCGTTCTTATATTCTGAAGCACTTTAACATCATCAAAATGGTCGCGTCTTACGATGACATTTCTGAAGGAGTTTACGCATGATTGATTGGGCGCTTGCAGGTCTATGTTTATTTTCAGGAATGCTGATTGTTTACCATCACGCAGCTTATCCAATATTGCTGCGTTGGTATGCGAGACATCATCCAGCTCGTCAAATCGAAGAGAGTCATCGTTGTTACAAGGACGAACAACAAGACTGCACGCTGCCAACTATCTCTGTCCTTGTTCCTGCGTTTAACGAAGAACAATGGATTGCCGATAAGATTCGTAACCTTGCGTCGTTAGATTATCCAAAAAAGAAACTTCGGGTGATTATTGCTTGTGACGGTTGTACTGACAACACGGTCGAAATCGCTCAAATGACCATCCAAGAAGCGATGTGTAGCGATATTCACTTTGAGATACACGACCATGCTAAAAACAGAGGAAAAGTGGCCTTGCTCAATGAAGAAGTGACAAATATTACCACCGATATTACAGCGCTTAGTGACGTGTCTGCGCTGATATCATTAGATGCACTGTTGATTGCTGCAGCTCACTTTGAAAGTGACACGGTTGGTGTGGTGAATGCAACCTACCAGTTATGCCCAACAGGCAACGAGGGTGAAAACACCTATTGGCAATATCAAACGGCAGTTAAAGAATGTGAAGCTTCACTTGGTTCAAGCTTAGGTTCGCACGGTGCTTTTTACCTGTTCAGAACTGCGCTGTTTACACCTCTGCCACTGAACACCATTAACGACGATTTCATTTTACCGATGCAAATTGTTAAACAAGGCTATATCGCAGAATACGAAACACAAATGGTGGCGTTGGAACTTGAAGAGTCAAATCTTAAGACTGACTTTAATAGACGACTAAGAATCTCGGCAGGTAACATGCAGCAAGCCATACGATTATTTGCCCTATTCAGCCCGAAGTTTAGAGGCATCGCGTTTGCGTTTTTCTCAGGTAAAGGACTGAGACTGTTAACCCCATATCTGATGATTGTGTGCTTAGTATGCACAATATTGCTCAACGAATATCTATTGTTTGAAGTACTTCTTTGGGCACAAGTGGTTGTTTATAGCATTGGTGTACTTGGTTGCATCTTACCTAGCAGACTCGCCAACAAACCAGTTTCGCTAATCTCCTATTTAATCGTTGGTCATTATGCCAACTTCATTGGTGGCGTACGTTACCTACTCGGACTTGAAAACTCCCCTTGGACTCGAGCTAATCGTTAAGGACTGACCATGATGAACATTGACCAACTATCAAACCAAAACCTATACCAAAGCAAGATTTCTCGCGCGAAACGAACTTTTGATTTTGTTAGCTCTTTACTCGCGTTAATCATCTTATCTCCGGTATTCCCATTTATCGCACTGGCCATTGCACTGACTTCTCGTGGTCCTATCTTCTATCGCCAACTGCGCGTAGGAAAATCGACACCAGAAAAGATGGAGATTTTTGAAATCATGAAGTTTCGCAGCATGTATCAAGATGCGGAAACTCGCTCCGGTGCGGTTTGGGCAACAGCAAATGACCCAAGAATTACACCGGTTGGTCGCTTTTTGAGAAAGACACGACTTGATGAACTGCCACAGTTGTTCAATGTACTTAAAGGTGAAATGTCGTTGATTGGCCCTCGTCCTGAACGCCCTACTTTTTACAACAAACTAGAAAATGAAATCCCCTATTTTGCAGACCGTACTTATGGCGTAATGCCCGGTATTACAGGGCTTGCACAAGTTAACCAAGGTTATGACACCTGCATTGATGATGTTCGCCGTAAAGTGGGTTTCGACCACAGTTACGCACTGAGTCTATGTTCTGTAAAATCTTGGATTGTTGCTGACCTTAGCATTATCACTAAAACGATTGTGGTGATGGTCGATGGTCGAGGGCGTTAAAAGTAGACTTTGCAGTCAATCGTCAGTTTCCGTTTGCCCTAGTCCCACGCTTTTTGATTCAAGTCCTATTAAAACCAATGAGTCGTCAATTACTCATTGGTTTTTTCGATCTTAGATACCATTTGATATACGATACCGAACAAATATTCCAACCCTGTATTCGAAGCGCCTTTCCTATGAAAATCGAAGATCTTAAGCTATTCACCACCGTTGTTGAACTTGGAAGCTTTACAGCCGCAGCCAACGCACTGGACGTTCCTCGAGCGAACGTGAGTAGACGCATTAATGATCTAGAGAAAGCACTCAATATGCAGCTTTTCTTTCGTACCACACGCAGTTTGTCGGTGACTAAGTCCGGTGAACTCTATTACAACGAACTGTTGAAAGCCTTGAGCGCGCTTGAAAAGGCCAATCATATGGCGTCTAACTTGTTGGAAGTACCACATGGTCGCGTAAAGATCGGTCTACTTCCTGAGACCGGTGATATTGTTCAAGCCACCCTATTTAGATTTCAAGATCTCTACCCAGAGATTGAACTTGATATACGCAGTATCAGTAACGGTTTTATCGACATGTACCGTCAGGGGTTAGACCTTGCGATGCATGGAGGTCGATTAAGTGATTCAAATGTCGTGGCTCGTAAGGTCATGGATTTACAGCGTATTTTTGTAGCTAGCCCAGAATACATAGCTAAGTCAGGTAAACCCGCAACGCTTGAAGAACTGTCTAGATTTCCGTTTGTCTGTTTCCGCTGGCCAAGTGGCGATGTCGATAAAGAGTGGGAAATATCTAACCAAATCATTAAGGTAGAACCGTCTATCGTTAGTGACAGTATTGGTTTTGTGAAAGGTGCATCTACCCGTCATCGAGGTATCGCCTTGTTGCCTCAATTGATGGTGAGACAAGAGCTAAAAGAAGGCTCGCTGATCAACCTGTTCCCTGATCACACCATGCAACAAGAAGAAGCTTGGTTGCTGTATCCACAGCGCAAAGCATTGAGTCATGCCAGTCAATTATTGATTGATTTCTTATTACAAGAATTACCAAAACTCTAATTATTGTCACGAATAGTGTGACAGTGTTATACCGTCAGCACTGATTATCTCTTAGCATCAACTCGATAGAATTACTCCATCAATATTTAGGAGCAATTCATGATATCCATCTATCGCTATTCCCTACTCGCTGCCACTCTTTTGCCTCTTATCGGTTGCAATCAGTCTGTCGTCACTGAGCCATCTGTTTCTTCAGAGCCGTCTACTGCTTCTATCAAAGTAACGGAAGCGCGTCCGATTCAAGTCATTCAACTTGAATCGAAATCTCAACAAGCCAGCAAGAGCTTTACAGGTAAGCTTCAATCAGTTGAAACGGCAGGTGTGGCGTTTCGCGTTCCCGGTACCATTCAAGAGTTGTTAGTAAAAACCGGCGATAGCGTAAAAAAAGGCCAAGCGATTGCTCAACTAGACCCGCACGATTACCAAGTTGCGTTAGAAGAATTGCAAGCTCGTGCCTTAGAAGCAAAATCAGCTCACAAACTAGCAAAATCGGAATTGGCTCGAGTAAAACAAGCGATTGCTGACGATGCAATTGCCAACGTCAATCTAGACCGAGCCATCAGTGGTTACGAGCGAAGTGAAGCTGCAGTTAAAGTGGTTGAGCAAAACATTCGTCGTGCCAAAGACTCAGTTCGTTACACTCGCCTACTTGCTCCGTTTGATGGCGTGGTTGCCTCTTCTAACTTCGACCAATACGAACAAGTGCTTCCGGGCGTCTCGGTTTTCACCATCCACAAGCCAGAACAGCTTGAAGTGATTATTGATGTGCCTGAAAACTTGATTCATCAATTTGAAGCTGAGCAACAAGCAAGCATCAGTTGGTACCACGCAAAAACGTCTATTACTGGTCATGCAGCTGAGATCTCGACACTCCCTCACCCAATCAAACAAACTTATTCGGTGACTTATCGTTTGGATGACTTTGTAAATAGCAACACGGACAGATTGTTGCCAGGTAAAGCCGTCACCCTCACTACTCAACTAGGCGAAAGCAGTGATAATTTCTGCCTACCTTACTCTTCTATCGTAAACCAATCGGGCGGCGAACAGGTGTTCACGATTAAGGACTCGCAAGCAACATCCGTTTCTGTACATGTTGCCTCACTCGGTGAAAACACCGCATGTGTCGAATCAGAACTCAACGTTGGTGATTATGTGGTTGTGAACGGCGCGCAGTATGTTCAAGAAGGCCAGCATTTCTCTTCAATCCAAGTTAAAGATCTGTAGGTAAACATCATGAACTTAGCTGACTTCGCCATAAAGCAACGAACCTTCGTCCTGTTCTTCACCGTGTTGAGTGTAATTGCCGGACTCTACTCTTACTTCGACCTCGGTAAACTTGAAGACCCAAGTTTCACGATTAAAACTGCCGTCGTGGTAACACTCTACCCTGGCGCATCAGCCGAAGAGGTGGAACAACAAGTCACGGACACAGTTGAAACCAAGCTTCAAGAAATGGCTAACCTAAACCGACTGCGCTCTCTTTCTCGTCCAGGTATGTCGATGGTGTTTGTCGACTTAAAAGAATCGCTGAACTCAAAAGAATTACCACAAGAGTGGGACTTACTGCGTCGTAAAGTATCAGACATGAAAATGCTGTTACCAAGCACGGCACAAATCAGCATCGTGCAAGACGAGTTTTCTGAAGTGTACGGGATGCTTTTCTCTGTGTACGGCGAAGACGCTTCCCCATCAGAACTTCGTAGCTACGCAGAAGAGTTACAACGTCGCATTAAAACCGTAGACGGCATTAAAAAAGTGGAGTTGCACGGTGTTCAGCCTCGCGTGGTTCATATCGATATTCCAGACGAGCGTTTGGCGCAATACGGTTTATCGATGGTTCAAGTTTGGAGCCAATTGAACACACAGAACACCACGTTTGATGCTGGTAAATTCTCTGCAGGTAGCGAGCGTATTCGTGTTCAGCAATCTAGCCAATTCACTTCGCTCGCTGATATCAAAAACCTGATGATCAAAGGTGGCGTGAGCAAGTTAGGTACTGGCTTGCTGCGACTTGGCGATATTGCCGATGTCACTATGGGTTATCAAGAACCGATGATGACAGAAAACCGTTACAACGGTGTGCCAGCAGTGACACTCGCAATGAGCCCTGTTTCTGGTGTGAACGTGGTATCTCTGGGTGACGACATCAACCGAATCGTTAACGAGTTCCAAGCGTCACTGCCACTGGGAGTTGAAGTCGCAACCGTTGCTAACCAACCAGAAGAAGTTCAAAAGTCGATAGATAACTTTGTGACTAACTTGGTTGAGAGTGTGGCAATTGTCTTTGTCGTGCTTGCAGTGTTTATGGGGCTTAAGAGTGCAACCATCGTTGGTAGCAGCCTGATCCTGACCATCTTGTTGACCCTGATCTACATGAACTTAGCATCGATTGACCTGCATCGAGTTTCTCTGGGTACATTTATCTTAGCGCTCGGTATGTTGGTAGATAACGCAATTGTGATTACCGACATGATGATCGCGAAGATCAACAAAGGCATCGACCGCACGGTAGCGGCCATTGATTCTGTCAAAGAGACAGTGACGCCACTGTTTGGTGCGACCGTTATCGCCATTATGGGTGCGAGTCCAGTTATCTTCTCGCAGACAGACGCCGCTGAATTTGCGAGTTCGGTATTCTTAATCATTGCTTCTTCGCTGTTGTTGTCTTGGTTCGTCGCAATGACGTTCACCGCATTGATGTGCTGGATGTTCATCAAACCAACCAAACAGAAAACAGACACCAAAGTGAGCTTGTACTGCAAGAGCGTTAACTGGACAGTCGATAACCCTATGAAAGCGTTGAGTGGCTTGATTCCACTGATCTTAGTGACGGCTTTTGCTATCCCAAGTATTGCGGTTAACTTCATTCCACAAGCAGACAGACCGATCTTGTTCCTCGATTATTGGCTACCGAATGGCGCTAAGATTGAACAAACGTCGGAAGACATGAAACGCATCGAGGCATGGTTACTTGAACAGCCAGAAGTGGAAAGTATCTCTACTTACGTTGGTGCTGGTGCGCCCCGCTTCTCTGTAACGATTGAGCCAGAACCGTTCGACCCAGCTTACGGCCAGATCCTCATCAACGCGACTGACTTCCCGTCATTGAGCCCCTTAATTGCTCGTGGTGACAAATGGTTAACTCAAGAATTTCCAAACGCAGATCCGCGATTTAGAAGCTTGAAGCTGGCAACCTCAGACAAGTTCAGCGTAGAAGCGCGTTTCTCTGGGCCAGATGTAGACGTTTTACATGGATTATCGAACCAAGCGAAAGCCATTTTCCAAGCACATCCAGATACCAAGTACGTGCGTGATGACTGGCGTCAAAAGAGCAAAGTGTTAGAGCCGATCATCAATCAAGACAAGATTCGCCTTGCAGGTATTAACCGTGCTGACATCGCCTTTGCGATGAAGCGTGCGTCTGAAGGCATGCCTTTGGGTCGTATGAATCTAAACGATGAACTGGTCACCATTCAATTACGTGGTACTGAAAACTCGATCGAATCACTAGAAACATTACCCGTACGCTCGTTGCTTGGCTTACATAGCGTGCCACTGGGTCAAGTTGTCGATGGATTTGAACTGACCAGCGAGGAGGCCATGATTTGGCGTCGTGACCGCGTGAAAACCATCACAGCGCAAGCCGATGTTGGTCGTTACACCACGCCAGCTGCGGTAAGAAACTCAGTGATTGATGATATTGAAGCTATCGTACTTCCACCGGGTTACAGCCTTGAATGGGGTGGCGAATACTACGACGAACACAAAGCCGTCAGTGATATTCTCAAGCAACTGCCAAAAGCGATCTTGTTAATGGTCATCATCTTGGTCGCGATGTTTAACGGTTTCAAACAACCCGTCATCATCTTCACTACCCTGCCGTTGGCAGCAACAGGTGCCACATTCAGCTTGTTGTTATTGGATAAACCTTTCGGCTTTATGGCGTTGATTGGTGCAGTAACTCTAACGGGCATGATCATCAAAAACGGTATTGTCTTGATGGACCAAATAGAACTTGAACGCAAGGATGGCCGCTCATTGTCGGAGGCGATCAAAGAAGCCACGGTAAACCGTACTATGGCGATCTCTATGGGAGCACTAACCACCGCACTCGGCATGATCCCACTACTTACGGATCTCCTGTTCGACCAAATGGCCGCAACCATTATCGGTGGTTTGGCTGCTGCAACCGTGCTGTCTCTGTTCGTTATGCCTGCGTTGTACAAATTGTTCTATCGTGCGGAAGAGACTACAAGCATATCTGACGCGATTAAAGACGCCGTTGTCGTACTTGATGCAGCGCCGAGTGGTACTGCACATAATCAACAATCTAACATCACTCAATAAGGAGCAATAAACATGTATCTATTACCTAGATTTAAAGTGGCTCCTATTGCCCTAGCCTTGTTACTGACCGGTTGTGCGGTCGGCCCTGACTACGAAGAGCCGCAAACCACCATGGCAGAAACCTTCTTGTACAGCCAAGATGATGAGAACCAACAGGAGACAAACCAACAGCACAATCATTGGTGGACTCAGTTCAATGACCCAACGCTTAACCAGTTAGTCGCAGACGTTCAAAGCCAAAACATCTCACTCAAATTGGCTGCCGAACGAATCAACATGGCCAACTCGTACAAGAGTGTCGTTGAATCTTTCAAAGTTCCGACAGTGAATGTGGGCGGTGGTTACTACAACTATCAATTGAGTGAGAACGACTCCCTACTCGGCCCTGTATTCGGCGCATCTGATGCCGTTCAATCGGCAACTGGCATGTCATTACTTGATGCACAACACGATGGCGGTTTCTTAGGCGCGAGTATCGCATGGGAAATGGACTTGTTTGGACGTATCGACAGACAATCTAATGCGGCAACGATTCGAGTAGAACAAGCCGAGATATTCAAATCAGGTATGAATACACTGATCACCGCAGACGTGATTCACAATTACCTGCAATATCGAGGCGCTCAAGAACGCAAAGCGATTGCGATAGGTAACATTGAAGACCAACAACGCACACTTGAACTGGTGACCAAAGTGGTTCGCAGTGGTTATGGCTCTGAGTTAGACCTTGCACAAGCCAAAGCAATGCTTGCAGCCACAGAGTCGATTGTTCCGCAGCTAGAAATAGCCGAACAAGTTCACAAGCAGCGTATGGCTGTGTTGTTGGGTGAGTCACTAGCCAACATCAACCAACGTCTAGCGAGCGAATTTACTTTGCCACGAATGAATGATGTTATCCCAACAGGATTGCCTTCTGACTTGTTGGAACAACGCCCAGACATCCGTATCGCAGAACGCGAAATGGCTGCGATTAATGAAGAGCTTGGCGCAAGCATTGCCAATCGTTATCCAAAGTTCTTCCTAACGGGCACACCAGGCGTTACGGCTGGAAGCTTTGATGACCTTTTCAGCAGCGACTCATTTGGTTGGGCAGCGTCTGCGGGTATCAGTTGGAATGTATTTGATGGTGGAAGAGGTGAAGCCATGGTCGAGATGAACGAAGCAAGGTTTCGCTCGGCAGCACTCAACTACCAACATTCGGTAGACAGCGCATTCGCAGAAGTAGATTCAAGCTTGTTTGCTTATGGTCGTAGCCAAGAAAACCAAAAACGGATTGATGAAGCAACAGACGCGGTCGATAACGCAGTGAGCAAAGCCAAATCGTTGTATAAAGCTGGTTTAGTGGATTACTTGTCGGTGCTCGATGCACAAAGACAACAAAAGATGATGCAAGACCGCCAAGTAGCCGCCAAACTACAAACCGCCAACACTACTATCGCTGTTTATAAAGCCTTAGGGGGAGATTGGAAAGTAAAACAGGAATAAGATGCAGTGCCAGAAACGGGGAAACTTGCTTCCATCAACTGATACAAACACGCTCTAATGTACTAGCAACCGGCTAATACAAATCACTTAGCAAAATACCGCCGATATCCACGGAGGTATTTTGCTATATTCGTCCATATTGAATGTTGGCAAACATCCGTGACCATCTGCTTATTAGAAACCTTTTGTTAGATAGAGAGTTATCGCTATAGATCTTGCTCTATCACTTCCAACATAAACTTGTTTGGGTGTGGCCAAACCTCATATTCAGCTTTATCAAATTCTAAGAATTCAATGAGGTCTCGACCTTCCAATACAAACGCAACAGTCACACCCGGTGCCGGGCTTGTCGGCTCCAAAATAACATTCCTACCCTGAATTGCGTCTTTCAAACTCTCTACAACATAACCAATATGTGGCTGCGTCTTTATCACTTCAGGTAATGAGCTGTCTTCATCAAAGTTCATCCACTCCATTGCGTAAGGTGTTTCAAAATACCCAGTAGCATGCATCTTCAATGCGGCATCATGAGTATCCTCCGGAAGGCAACTACTTGTTGGGATTCCGACATGGTGAAACGTCATTTTTTGGTGTCTTTTACTTGCTTTCATCTTTTGCCAATTGTATCGATAAAGAGGTCAGAGGTTCCTCACAATTGATAAGAGATACAAGTAATTGAACCTCAATTAGACTCAATAATACGTAAACCACGATTTGGGTATGGTTATGTGCTCAGGGGGCTTGTTACGTAATTAAACTATACTTGATGAGATGTTTTTAACATTTGCTCATAACTAGAGGATCATTTCTATGAAACTGAACACTCGCCTTATGACAGTATTTGCAATCACTATCACTTATAGTTTTAGCGGATATACTGCCGAAAAGTCGCAATCTCTATTAGAAGATGCGCTTAGTGCCGCGCCTCCTACATTGCGTGACACTGTTACTGTTTTAGACTGGGATCAAAATGTCCTGCAAGAAGGAACGAGTAACTACACATGCTTTCCAACCCCACCCCAACTCACGGGAAAAGCACCTATGTGTATGGATGGCCCATGGATGGATTGGGCGAAAGCCTGGATGAACAAAGAACCATTCCAAGCGAAAGCCATCGGGATATCTTACATGCTCGCTGGTGATGAGGGGGCTAGTAATATAGACCCGTACGCTGAGGGGCCAACCGATGATAATGACTGGGTCGTAGAAGGCCCACATCTAATGATCATTACCCCTGATGTTACACTATTGGATTCATTGCCTACGGATCCAAGCCTTGGAGGCCCATATGTTATGTGGAAAGGGACTCCATACGTACACATCATGATACCCGTAGGAGCCAGAAAATAGTCCGTTGTAAGGCATCGTGCAGTGGTGCCTTATTACATCTCACAGTGCTTATCGTGCTTCTTTATTCACAAAACTCTCCGGCTTTAGAGAATAAATGTTGTTTTAACGGGAGGGGGCGACTTGAGTGTTTGCTGAACAACGCAACATGCTTTCGCTGCAGTTTGGAGGCGTTCTAACTGTTTTGAATCCGTCCCTTCTTTTACCTTCATTTTCACTTCACAGGTCATATTTTGAAAGCCTACCGGGACTAGCCTATCCATCATCAGGGCCCCTCGAACATCTGCAGTAGCTGTCACGTTGACCTCTAATTCTACCAGTTCAATACCCATCAAGTTGGCAACCATACGAATAGAGGAATCTTGGCAAGCTGCTAATGCAGCACATAGTATATCTCCGGGCGTAGGAGCGTCATGCTTACCTCCAACTGCAGCATGAACACCTACGGGCACCGAAACACCGCAGCCGTCCATAGGTTCAACGATTGAATGATAAGGTTCAGAGGCATTTCCGCCTGAAGTTTTAGCGTGGTCCGTAACCATAGCCAAGCTTGGTTTTTCGACATAGCTTTCTTTAAGAGGTTTTTGCGCTTCAAATACAATTGACTTCATAATGAGATCCTCTGTGATCAGTTAAAGTGGCTAACGCACAGTTAAGCAATATAACAACGCAAATCTGAACCTAAACCAATCACCACAGAACTATTTAGCTACAAATGTCATGAGTTGACTGTCAACTTGAATTGTTTGCTATACATTACCGCAATCGACTTGGATGAAATAACATCCACCCTTCAGGGTAAAGCTTAGACAAAACCTGCAATAACAACCAAACCATTTACTTTAATCTTCGCGCAATAACCAGATACTCAATTATCCTAAGCTCGTCGCTGCTTCATATTCATGTTAGCTAAGTTAGCTTCGACCATTCCTATTGAACACCACGTGCTGGAAGTTACTCTCGAACAGCGCTCCCACTTACCTAACCCATAACGCTATAAACATTAAAGTTGGTTCGAACTAAAAATACCAAACATAGGAATCGGTTCTGGACGCTTTGTCATACGGTTACTTGAACCTAATCAACAAATTAATTTTCGGGTCGACATATTATGGATATTCATAACAATGAGGGAGATTGGTAATGGCAGAAGCACTTGTACACATACTGCTAATTGGGGGTAGCCAATTAGCTTATCGAGTTGGTCACTTACTGATTATTATTTTTACTTTAGGTAAGATTTCTATAGAGCCCTTGCCAAAAAACTACTCAGCCCACTTCGTACAAGCAGTCGATGGCAACAAAATAGTCCGTGTCGACAATTATTCAGATTACGTCATATCACATGAGAAAGCTGTTATTGCGGGCTACGTCGTAATATTGTCTGGGCTCGGCGCCATTTTGTTCGTTTTTCGAGATTACTTTATAGCCTCAATTTAGCCTCATCACGCAACACCTCGTTAAGTAAGCAACGCCACCAACCAACTTAAACCATTGTGAAGTAAGAACTGAAGCTGATTCACATTAAAAATGCCAAGTATTAGGAATCACTCTGAAGTGCTTTGTATGAATAGCAAGAGCTCCAATTGGGCAAAGTGAGCCTCTATATGCCTTGTTCCACGAACATTTGTTTATACGATTTCGTTTGCAACGCTGTTTCTGTTAAGCCAAATTTGTTCGCTAACGCTTCCAGCTCAACTTTGTAGACCGATAGCATAGACTCATCATCTGTCATTATTGCAAATTCAGCAAAATCACCAATACCCATCAAGGAATCAACCGTGATATGAAAATCGCCAACAAAGTAGATACTCCGAGTTTTCTCCGCTTTGAGTACCACTTCAAAACCCATAGTTTTCAACATACTACGCGCTTTTGAAGCATCTGTAATATTTGTCGCTTCACATCGGTCTGACTCGGGGCCCTTTACTATCCACAACTTAATACCCGATGGCTCCATCGTTCGAATGCAAACGCTTTTATTCTCAGCATGTAAGCCTTTATCCGAAGAATCGAAATACCAGTCAGATTCAATATTATCTTCGAGCATAACCTCGTGAGGCATTAGCCTTAAGAGTTCGAGGAAGACCGGTTTCGAATCAATACGATACTTAAGCTCGACTTCGTATTTGCCTTGGAAATGATTGTTATTCATAAGCTACTTCAACGTAAAAGTAGGATTCTAGCATAGACGAAAGAGGTAAAATTTGAATGGCCGCATAACGTCAAGCTAAGTGGCTAACAAACTACCGCCCTACTCAATTGACTGACTTAAACGCGTAATTAAATGCCACGCGTTGGCTGTCGGCTTATACAGTTTGTTATGGCGCTGAACTCACGTTAGTTCTTGTATGTCAATTAGATCGACTTCCCTACCTAATATTCGCTTGTACTCGACTAAGTGTTGAACTGGGATTACTGATAATTCGATGCCCTGATACTCTTTTTCAACTGACGCTGAAAAATCGATTTCAAGCTGATACCAAGAACCGTCTAAAGCCGATTGTATCCTCGTATTTTGAGATAAACCGATTTCAATTTTTTGATTTTGGTAAATCAACTGGAAATACTCGAGATCCCATCCGTATTCAGTGTAACGATTTAACGGTTTAGATATAAATTGAGATACGTGAGCCAATACCTTGTTTGCATCAGAGTTATGGATATAAAGATCGATGTCTGCAATTTCACGACTGCCACCATGAATAGTTGCAGCGAGTCCACCGACAATTTGGTACTTAATGCTTTCTGCATCCAAGAGTCTTTTCAGCCACTTCAAGGCTACTTTCACTTTCCCACTCATCTAGTTCCCTTAGTTGAATTTCCTTGCGCCATAACACCCAATGAAGGAGTGAGGCACGCAATGCAAACGCTACCACATACCACCTTAATCAAAAAAGCCGACGCATAGTAAAAATGCCACGCGTGCCGAATAACTCTAAAATTGTTAGTAGGTCAACTCCAAGGGAGCACCTGTATTTTCTGCCACCTAGCCTTATAGCCATCGGTCATTTTGTTGTAGTTAGCTTCTGTCATTGCCTTTTTGTTAGGTTTGATCAACATATTAAATGCATCATCTAACCCATAGGGGGCAAACAATTGAATGTTTCCTAAGCTATCTAGAGTGAACCCAATAGCAAAGGCAGAAAGCCAAGACTCAATACCTTGTTCAACTCGCTCATACGCTTGAATGGAACAACCGAACTTCTTAGCATAGCGCTCATGTATGGTTGCTTGGTTTTTTACATCCACACCTACGAAATGAGTTAACCGTGAACTAATACGATCTTTGAACTCATCTTCAGTGGCATGATTAGAGCTGTCAAAATAAACAACATCGAAGTCTTTAACTTGAGCAAGAAACGATTTACTTTCGATGCTATTCCAGATGATTTGAGTAATCGCACCGCCTGCGATATAGAAGTTTGGCAACCCTACGTCTCGACATACTTTAGCGGTTTCGATTAACTCAGGAACTTGCTGAATTAGATGCTTGAGTTTTTGTTTATTCATCTTAGCCTACTGATGCTGCGTTAAGCTGTGAGAAACGAGCCCTGCACACCGCCCTTAAAATGAAACGAAACGCATAGTAAACCACGCGTTGCGAATCACTCTTAAACAGTTGTTATGTGCACACACTTGGCTCTTTCAACAGTTTATCAATTAAGCTATCTATTTTGTCACAATTCAAATTTGGTAAGTGATTACTACAATGATTTCGAATTAAAGGTAATAAGTATTCATCCACTTTATTAGGTGATGTTCTATTAAGCTCTTTATGTGCGAGAAGCGATGTCGTAAACACTTCTTCTAAAGTCTCTAATGACTGCTTCGAAATATCGCTAGCGAACATTGCGTTTAGAATTAGAGCATGAATTACCTGCTTTTTATCTTCACCTTTCAGTTCACACAACGTGTGATTTATAGATGCACTTGAGACTTTAATAAGAGTCTCAGCGGCATCCGTATTGTGATATCTAAATAACTCATATTCATCCTTTAAGCGTTTGTTATGCTTTTCGTCCAAATCATATAGAGTGATGGAAGCTAGATAATACATCCCACCAACACCGATAAAGAAACTAATTAGAGCTACTGAAATGTACCTAACCATATTGCACCCCCTGTGCACATAACTCCGCATTAAGTGGTGAGCAATGCAGACAACCAAACTTAAAGCATTGTGCCGTAAGCACAGAAGTTGAAGCAAACCAAAAATGCCGAGCGTTGACGGTCACTATTAAACGCCTTGTTATACCCGTGCATGAGCTGACAAAGTTGTTTTCCAAATGCACTCGCGATTTTCATTTATGGCTAACAGCCTATCTTCAACATGCTCTCTTGACCACACTGCTGCACATTCTAAATCTAAGCATTCTGTTTTTGTTGCTGGAATTTCTACACCACCAGAGTAAATGGAAAACTTCTTACTGATAGCATCAAACTTATAAAACTTATGTTCTTGTCCCATGAGTGGATGGTTTTCAATTTTGCTAACTTTAGTCCAACCCGTCTTCCCCAAAGCGCTCTTCATTACCCAAAGGGAAAACGTCGAACTATAAAATAACACATCAAAATCGCTTTGTGGTTCATCGAAAACATTCTCAGAAAACGCAACCAAAGGCTCTTCTAAAACCAACCCATAGCCATACTTTCCATTTATTAACTCAATCTGAACTACTTTACCCAATTCGTAATTCTTAGCCATATTTGATATTTCCTTGATAAGGTATAACGCCGCCTTAAGTAGTGAGCAACGCTTTCACTTAACCTAAACCATTGTGCCGTAAACACTAAATTCAAAGCAAACCGAAAATGCCGAGCGTTGCGAATCTGCTTAAATTTATTGTTAGTTGTATACTTCCCTAGTAGCATAATGACTTCAATAAGATTATTAACGGATTTAACAATGACCACCCATACCTAGAAGCAAATGACGTTAAGTTTGACAAGGAAACTGGTACGCTCCTTTCTTACGAGGCTGATTATAGGGATATAGAAATACCTTCCCACTTTGACAACGTTGAAGTTCGTATCATTGGGCGAAATGCATTTTGCCATAATTGGATAACAAATATAATTCTGCCAAACACATTGCAGCGATTAGAGTATGGGGCGTTAAGTATGAATTTTATAACTCATATCGTTGTTCCTGAATCTGTTGAATTTATCGGTGAATACGCTCTTTACATGGAAGATGCTGAGATAAAAGTCGACATACTAAATAAAAATGCCGATGTTGATTATTGTGCAATTCATTCACCGGAGTATCTAGACGAATTAGAAGAAGACGAATTCTGATGTACAACTAACGCCGCGTTAAGTAGTGAGCAACGCTAACCACTGAACCCAAACCATTGCACCATAATCACTAAAACTCAATTGGACTGAAAATGCCGAGCGTTGGGAATCTGTCTGAAACGCTTTGTTATATTAATTGACCGCAACAGTTTTTGTACTTTTCATTCGAGCCACAAACACACTGAGAGTTTCTGGTTGGCTTGTTAGACTCAAAACTTTTTAATTGTTTATTTTCATTCTCTAGACGATCAATATGCTGCTGCATCAACATTTGTTGGACAGAGTTATTAATTAAGCTCTCTACTTCTTTTTCTGACATACCGTCGTCTGACATCATTAAAGGTGTTACATAAGCTAAAACTGAGATAATTAATGCCAAAAATGCGTAAAGCTCAGATCTGCTTTTGGGAAGAAACTGACTTACAGAAGAAAGCTCAGGGACCTCTTCGTCAATTTTAGTTTTAATTTCTTCTCGCGATAACTCCTGGCTTTTGGCTTCATCGAGAACCTGAGCATATCTTTTTAACTGTTCAATAGTTCTAATTGGAGCGTTCAGAATTTCAATTGCGCTTCCGATGACGTTAAATACTCCGTCAGGAATACTTCCCATACCACCGCAATTGGGACAAGGACCTGAACGATTACCAGCCATAGTCATATGAAGACAATTCTCAACAAAAATACCTGATGAAAATGGTGTACCGCAATCATCACAAAATGCCGGAATCATTGGCATGCTAACACTCCTAAAAATTAATATAACGCCCGCTTAACTTGCTGCCAACTGCACCAAACCCAAACAGACCACCTTAATCATAAAAGCCAAACCGAAGTAAAAATGCCATAGGTTGGCAGTCAAGTTGAAGCAATTGTTATGCATCAGCGACGGTACCAGCATTTTTCTGGCTTTTGCCCCAACTGCCAATCAACATAGTCTTTTGGTGGTCGGTCAATGTCTATGACATGTTCGGCACCAAAAGGAATTTCCACTCCAAAGCCTAAATAAACATCAACCTCCTTGGGATCAATACAAGATGGTTGAAAGTCTAAGATACCTATAAACTTGTCCATCACTATTTCTGAAACGATGACATAGCCTCGTTCAGATTCAATATGGACATTACCATTTTCATCTTCAAACTCGATTTCTAAGATTACTTTCGCTGCATCACCAACTTGGAGGGCTTTTCGGTTTTCTAGTGATGGAATCCAAAATGTTTTAGGATTGTCACTATGACAAATCTCGCCGTTTCTTAACTGCCAATAGTCTTCAGTAAAATTAGCTAGTTGCATGATTATCCTTTTGATGCATAACGCCGCGTTAAGTAGTGAGCAACGCTAAACCACCTAACCTAAACCTTTATACCATAAACACTTAACCCAACTTAGAATGCAAAACACCAAGCGTTGGGAATCTGCCTTAAACGCTTTGTTATGTGATATTTTGCTTACCTGATAGTTTTCTATACCGCCACTCTCCTAGAAACCAAGAGATAACATTAAACGGAATACCAATTGCTAATAACAACATCACCGTCGTAGGCAACTCAGTGAGAAACTCTACCCATCGGTTTTGGTTAGTAAAAAGAGCAAAACCAGCAAGTTTTCCGAGAAAGAGCCCCCCGCTAATGATTAAAGTTTGAGTGATTATGTAGTAAGCAGCACCTTTTTGTCGTTTATTTGCCCAGTTTTTAAACCATTTATTTTGAGATTCTGTCATCTTGTTCCTTTCACTTTGGTGTCGATCTTATCTAACCTAACCATATGAAACTAACATACAATTTGATTGAAAACTTATACGAGCAATATCGCGATTTAGACATATCACATAACGCCCAATTAAGGTGTGAACAACGCTAACCACCCTACCTAAGCATTGTGCCATAAACACTAAACTGGCTTGATGTGAAAGCGCCGAGCGTTGTGAATCACTCTTAAATTTATTGTTAGCTTTTCAATCTATCGATGATCTCAGTGTTGGATAATGGAACTCCGATGCCACTATTCACCATGTATCCAAATGATTCATCATGACAACCTTGGTCGTACGAATCGATGCACTCTTGGGCCAGTAACAAATGGTAGTCACGTTGATATGCATCGATAGCGGTGACTCTCACGCATGCATGAGTATTTACACCAGCAATTACAATTTCACTAGGTGGCATTTCATTTAAGATTTCATCGAGCTCTGTTTCAAAGAAAGCGCTATAGCGCTTTTTAATAACTTCATGCTCTTCAGGATGTCGAGACAACTCAATTAATAGCTCGCAGCCGTTAGTACCTTCAATAGTCCACTTTTGACTCGATTGTCGTAACGCTAAATATGTATCCGATAAGTCTTCTTTAAAAACTTGTCGCACCCAGATAATCTTCTGACTTTCTCTACGAAAGGCATGTACCAGTTCATTCAATGAGCGAGTAAATTCCGTTCTTTTTTCAGCGAGTCTACCCTGCTGGAAAAAGTCCTCTTGCATATCAATAACTAGTAGTAATTTAGTCACGATGACCTCCTAGGAAAGCTAACGCCGCGTTAAGTAGTGAGCAACGCTAACCACACAACCTAAACTATTGTGCTGTAAACACTTAAGCTGAATCAAACCGAAAATGCCACGCGTTACGAATCTGCCTTAAACGCTTTGTTATGGCGATTCACTTTAGACTTGCTTGGATTATTAGTAACTCAATTTCATTGTCCGATGTATTAACCAAACCATGGGTGCCAAAACGTTTATTAACTATCATATCTCCTGAAGCCACCTTTCTGTCCTCACCTTCAATGGTCATAGTGCCTTCACCTTTCAAAATGATATACATTTCTTCATCGTCTCCGTGAGTATGCTCACCCATAGAGCTTCCCGGCGGCATAACGACACGGATGGCAAAGTCCCAAGCACCATCGAAATCTTTACGTCTGAATGCACGATAGATATCTATTGAACCTTCTCCATCATGGCTATTTTCGTCGACATCTTTATCACAAGTGTAAAAATTACGTATCATCTTTTCCGAATTCCTTTCTGATTATTTCCCGCAGATCTACTGAGCGCCATAACAGCTATTAGACAGAAAAATTCTGCATTTAAATACAGAATTTTTCTATCTAGTTTCATATGGGTGGGACTCTACCACAATTAATTACATAATTTCAGTGACTTAAAACATAGATAGCCTCATTGAATGACAAAGTGCAGAATCTTTCCGTATAGTATGATTTTAGCGAATCCCCCCCCGCATAACTGTGTATAAACACAGTATCCCTACGCATGCACCAAACACAAAAAAGCCTGCCATCTATGCGAACATAAATGGCAGGCTTTATACGTTAGTTAACCTTTGGAGTGGCTAGGATTACGCGGCTTCGAATGCGAGGGCCTTCTTCTCAACCTGACGGAAGATCAGCGTTAAAATACCGTTTACTGCTAGGTAGAATGCGCCAGCAATACCGAACACAGTCAGTGTGTCGTAGGTTTGGCCGTTGATACGCTGAGCGTAGCCCATCAAATCCATGATGGTGATGGTGCTTGCCAGTGATGTGCCTTTGAACACTAGAATCACTTCGTTCGAGTAAGCTGGAACGGCGCGACGTAGTGCGTATGGCAGTAACACTTTAAGTGTTGCTACTTTGTCCATGCCTAATGCACGGCACGCTTCCCACTGCCCTGCTGGAATCGCGTTGAATGCGCCTCTGAACAGTAGCGTGCTGTATGCAGCGGTGTTCAAAGCTAATGCTAACATTGCACAGAACCAAGGTTGGCTTAACCATGTCCATAGGAAGCTTTCACGAATCCAATCGAATTGACCTGGGCCGTAATACACCAAGAAGATCTGTACCAATAATGGTGTACCCGTGAATAGCGTAATAAGGCCACGAGTGAACCAATGTATAACTGGTAATCTTAGGATCAGTGTTATTGTCATCAGCAAAGACAAGATACAACCAACAAGCAGTGAAGCGCCTGTTAATTGAAGACTGGTCGCTAAGCCTTCAAGCATTTGAGAGAGGTATTGTTGATTCATGCCATTGCCCCTTTGTTACCCAAACCTTGAATAGAGAACTTACCATCAATTACTTTTACCAACCTTTGCGTGATTAAAGTGATGATTAAGTAGATAGCCGCTGCTGTCGCGTACCAAGTAAATGCTTCGTGCGTAGCTGCTGATGTTAATTGTGCTTGTTTCAGTAGATCGGTTACACCAATCAATGAAACCAGTGCAGTGTCTTTTAATAGAACCAACCATTGGTTCGTTAAACCTGGTAGTGCGTGTCTTACTGCTTGTGGCAATACAACCCTGAAGAACGCGCGAGATTGAGGAATGCCCAATGCGCTCGCTGCTTCTCTCTGCCCTTTACTTACTGCTTTCAATGCACCACGAATGGTTTGCGAAGCGTAAGAAGCGAAGATAAGTGACAATGCAACAACACCAGATAAGAACGGGCTAACTTCAACAAAGTCACCAGTGATCATGAAGAGCACTTGTGTCGAGCCAAAGTAGATAAATAAAACCACCAAGATTTCTGGTAGACCACGTACGATTGTCACGAACGCGGTTGTCGGCCATTTGATTGCAATACGACGAGACATTTCACCGCCAGCAAACAGTACCGCTAAAACTAATCCAACCAATAGACTTACGAATGCAAGCTGAATTGTCATCCAGCTTGCTTCGACGAGCCCTAAAGAGTAACCCGTTAACTGCATATTACTTACCGAAGTACTTGTTGAAGATCTTATCGTATTCGCCGTTCGCTTTAACCGCTGCAAGTGCTGTATTCAGCTGTGCAACGAGCTCTGGGTTGCTCTTGTTTACTGCGATACCAAAACCGTTACCGAAGTATTCTTGGTTTGTTACTTGGTCGCCAACGTACGTTAGGTTGTCTTGCTTCTTAAACCATTCCGCTACTACCGCAGTGTCACCAAATACAGAATCAATACGACCGTTTTTCATGTCGATAAATGCATCTTGGTAGCTTGAGTAAGGAACAGCTGTTACACCTGTCATTTGCTCAAGCAAGAAGCTTTGGTGAGTAGAACCGTTTTGAACACCGATACGCTTGCCTTCAAGTGCTGCTTGATCTGCTACTTTGCCTTCAATAGAGATGAATGCTGCAGAGTTGTCGTAGTAAGCATCAGAGAAGTTCACTTGTTGAAGACGTGCTTCAGTGATGTCCATTGCCGAGATAGCCGCATCGTAACGTTTGAATTTAAGAGCAGGGATCAGGCTATCGAACGCTTGGTTATGGAAAGTACATGTCGCTTTCATCTCTTCACAAAGTGCGTTTGCTAGGTCTACGTCAAAACCTTGGATTTGGTTGTTCTCGTCCATGTATTCGAATGGTGCGTAAGTTGCTTCCATTGCGAATTTGATTTCTTCTTGAGCCGCTGCGTTGAAAGAAGCAAGGCCGATAAGTGAAGCTAGTAGAATGTTTTTCATTTTGTTACTCCGAATACTCTGTAATTGCGGCCTGTGGCCACTCTTATAATTTGATTTGTTTTAACTAAATCGTGTTGTGTTAGCTGAAACTAATGCATTAACTTGGTTTTAATGAGCCTGCTTTTGATGAGCAAGCTAATCTAGTGAGTCAAATATTCTGCAAACTCTGGAGTCTGCGGATTGATAAATGCGTCGTTGGTGCCGTGTTCAACGATGTAACCCTTCTCAAGGTAAAGTACATGGCTCGCAATCTTCTTAGCGAAATCAACTTCATGAGTCACAACAACCTGAGTAATCCCCGTGCCGCTTAACTCTTTAATGATGCTAACAACTTGGTTGGTGATCTCTGGGTCGAGAGCTGCCGTTGGTTCGTCAAACAGCAATACATCTGGCTTCATCATAAGAGCACGAGCAATCGCAACACGTTGTTGCTGACCGCCAGAAAGCTGTAATGGCCAAGCGTCTGCTTTGTCTGCAAGCTGTAAAGTGGTCAATACCGCTTTTGCTTGTTTGATGGCTTCTTGCTTATCTAAGCCTGCAACTTTGGTTGGCGCTTCAATCAAGTTTTCCATTACCGTCATGTGTGGCCACAAGTTATATTGCTGGAAAACCATGCCGACTTTACGACGAAGTTTAAGACCCTGCTTCTCTTGGATCTGACCAGCAAAATCGAATTGCTCGTTAGCAATGTCTAATTCGCCGTTGTCCGCGATTTCTAGCAGGTTCAAAACACGCAGTAGTGAACTCTTACCAGCGCCGCTTGGGCCAAGCAGTACCAAGGTTTCGCCACTCTCACAGTTAAAACTGATGTCGTGAAGAACTTGGATATCGCCATATGATTTGTTGATGCTCTTTACTTGAATACTCATGCCGGATTACTGCATTAATTGTCATTTGCTGGTTATTCTATTTAAACTGAACTTTTATGCAAGATAAATGTATAAAAAACTAATTTGTTGAATTTTTGTAACAAATATTGCATAAAAAACAGTCTCAATGACTGGTCTTACGTCTATAAATCACAAGCCATTGATAAGGTTGATTTAGAGATAAAAGGCAAACGTTTTACTGGTAATTTATAAATCAACACTGGGTTGTAAATCTATGAACACACTTCCCTATTGATTTAGAATTGCCTGCATAAAAATTAGGGTTAAAAAGCCAGTTTCACAACCATCTTGGTGCACAGGAAATGCTTAATCTTCCCTTTGAACATTTTCTGTTGATTCACTCAGTGCTCAGAAAATTTTGGAAATTGAGTTTCCTAGGAAGCGTCACGCGGCAATAAATGCTTTAATGGCATCGATTCTCAATAACAAGTTTTCAGCAGCGAACAACACGTATTACAAGCAATAAGCCATCTATTCTTAAAGCGACAACACATTAAGGCAGTCATATGCAAAACGATGTCTCTTCCACGCTCGACTCTACTCAGCGACCGACTCAACAAACGCCAGAACCCAAACCTGAGAAAAAAAGCCTCAGTATTCTGTTCGAGCTCGGCAAATTTATTCAGCCCTATAAAGGCCGTGTGATTGCAGCATTGATCGCGTTGATCTTCACGGCGAGCTTAACCCTTTCGGTCGGACACGGTATTCGTCTTCTTATCGACCAAGGCTTCAGCCAACAATCGTTGTCAGACTTAGGCAGTGCGATTCAATTCATCATGGTGGTGGTCGTGTTGATCTCGATTGGCACCTTCTTCCGCTTTTATTTGGTCTCTTCGGTTGGGGAGCGTGTGAGTGCGGATATCCGCCTGTCGGTTTTCAATCACGTTGTGACGCTTCACCCGAGTTACTTTGAAACCAATGGCAGTGGCGACATCATGTCACGTATCACAACCGACACAACCCTACTTCAAAGCATCATTGGTTCGTCATTTTCTATGGCGATGCGAAGCGCGCTGATGTGTATTGGCGCAATCATCATGTTGTTCGCGACCAACATAAAGCTCACGCTTATCGTGTTGGCCTCTGTGCCATTTATCCTGATTCCTATTCTTGTATACGGTCGACGCGTAAGAGCCCTCTCTCGCCAAAGCCAAGATTCTATGTCTGATGTGGGTTCTTATGCTGGCGAAGCCATTGAACACATCAAGACCGTGCAAAGCTACAGTCGAGAAGCGCAAGAGAAAGCGTCATTTGCGATTGAAGTGGAAAAGGCTTACGAGATTGGTCGCCAACGCGTTAAACAGCGTGCGATTCTAATCTCTGGTGTGATTGTTATCGTGTTCAGCGCGATTGCAGGCATGCTTTGGGTTGGCGGCAGTGATGTTATCAATGGCACTATGTCGGCGGGTGATCTGGCTGCGTTTGTTTTCTATGCGATCATGGTCGCTTCATCGTTAGGTACGATTTCTGAAGTGATGGGTGAATTGCAACGCGCGGCAGGTGCGACAGAGCGATTAATCGAGATTCTACAAGTTGAAAGCCACATTGTTGCGCCTGTAGAAAATCCAACATCACTGGATAACGTGACACCAGAAGTCGCTTTTGATGATGTGACCTTCTGTTACCCATCAAGACCAGACCAGCCCGCAACAAGCAACCTCACGCTAACTGCCCATGAAGGTAAAGTGTTGGCATTGGTTGGCCCGTCTGGCGCAGGTAAAACTACCCTATTCGAACTGCTGCAACGCTTCTACGACCCGCAAGTGGGTAAAGTGACACTAGGCGGTGTTGAACTGAATCAGTTTGATCCGAACGAGCTAAGAAAACAGATGGCATTGGTACCCCAGCAGCCTGCTCTGTTCAGTAACGATGTGTTCCATAACATTCGATACGGGAACCCAGAAGCAACGGACGAGCAAGTTATCGAAGCGGCGAAAAAAGCGCACGCGCACGAGTTCATTCAGAACTTACCTGAAGGCTATCACAGCTTTCTTGGTGAACGTGGAGTGAGATTATCTGGTGGTCAGCGTCAGCGTATTGCAATTGCACGTGCCATCTTAAAAGATCCAAATATTCTATTATTGGATGAAGCAACCAGTGCGCTAGACAGCGAAAGTGAACATCATGTTCAACAAGCTTTAGAAGAATTAATGCGTGGCAGAACGACGATCATTATCGCGCACCGTTTATCAACAATTAAACACGCCGACCAAATTGCAGTACTCGATAAAGGGCAGCTAGTAGACATCGGCGACCACCAGTCACTCATCAATAGCTGTGAACTGTACCAACGATTGGTTGAACTGCAATTCAAACACCTCAGCAGCTAAGTTATAGAGCAAAAGCGCGTAAATGAGGGACTAGTCATTAAGTCATGAAAAACTAAGTCCCTGACATTGTGTGGTTTCAAGCTTCAAAAACTTAAATCACACGTGTTGCAGTTTTGTGAATTTGACGGTAGGGTTTTTATTCCAATAACAACTTATTCCCTAAATAACAATAAGAGAGTTCGCATGGAAGCACTATTATCTGACTACCCGGTAGTAACCGAAATCCCAGTTGCTTGGGGAGAAATGGACGCACTTAATCACGTTAACAACGCCGTATATTTTCGTTATTTCGAAACCGCTCGCTTAGATTTCTTTAAACACGTCGAGCTGATGGAAGAGATGGCGATTACCAAAGTTGGTCCGGTTCTTGGTGACACTTATTGTAAATATTTCCGACCAGTCACCTATCCAGACACGCTGATGATTGGCTCTCGCGTCACCGACATTCAAGACGATCGCTTCACCATGGAATACGCGATCGTCAGTAAGACTCAGCAAAAGCTGACGACAATCGGCACTGCGACCATCGTTATGTTCGATTTTGCTTCAAACCAAAAAGCGCTACTTTCACTGCGTTTAACCAACGAAATCGAAAAGATGAACACGTTAAAGAGCCCATGCTTCAAACAGGAAGTCGTTACGGAATAATCAGAATTATCAGATACAAAAAGGCCACTCGTTTGAGTGGCCTTTTGTTTATTGGTTCACAGTACTTATAAGCGGTTAAGCCTTATAGACCTTGAACGTATTGAGCGTTAGTACGAATTTCGACTAGCTGCTCTAGGTTCTGTTGTGAACCATCAACGCCGTCAATCAAACCTTGGAAGTGTTTGATCAGCTCTACTTTGTCTTGTACTTCTTTCGAACCTGCACCGATGTTGGTTAAGTCGATGAAGAATTCGTCGAACAAACCAGAGAAATCCGTTACAGCGTCATGGTTTAAGAACTGTTCGTGGTTGTAAATGCTTGGGTAGCCGCCCTTCTGCTTATCAACTGCGAAAGAGATGCCTTTCACGTTAGTAATCGTGGTCGCTTTCTCACACTTCAACATACAACCTGCTTCAATGCTTGGCTTGTTACAACCGACGGTTCTTTGGAAGAAACACTGACGGCTGGTCATCATCAAGATTGGGTGGTAGATGCTGTAGAACAGTTTGAAGTTCTCTGGACGGCGAATATGACGAATCTGACCTTTGTTGATCTCGTTCGAAATGAAAGCACCGGCACAGTTAAGCTCTTCTTGCAAAGTCACCAACGCATGAGAGTTGGTCGTGTTCATGAATGGACCGGCAACCCACTCGATGCCCATTTCGTAAGCTTTATAAGCAATACCCGTGTTGTTGGTAACGATACGAGCTGGCTTGATCTCTTCAAGAATACGAACCGCTTCGTCGTAGTCTTTACCGATCAATACTGCAGGGAACCAAGGAATCAAGCGTGGGTTTGCTGCCAAGATATCGATGTACTTGTTACAACGCTTCTTGAAGCTTTCAGGCAGTTTGAAGTAAACATCCGCTTCAGTCACATCACACAGGTGTAAGTCTTCCACATCAGCGATAAGCATCGACATAGTTGGCTTGTCGTTCACCTTAGGGTGCTGTGGTAGTGCAGGCACGTCAACGTGCTTAATCACTTCTACAGAACCGTTAAGAACGAAGTCGATTTCATCTTTAAGATTAGACACTTCTTTCAAAGGAATAATCAGGCCAGCATCAAGGTTATCGTAGTTGTAGCTCTCTAATGTATGAACTGCACTCTTAACAGCTTTAAAACGCTTCTCAAGTAGCTCTTGATCGATCGCCTTCTCACCTGCCGCTATCAGAAGCGATTTAGATTGAACCGTAAAGTTCTCTTTTGATGTGTTCACTGTTACCGTGAATGGTTGACCCAGTTTCGCGCTAAACGACAATGACACCGGTGTTTTACGAATATCAAGGAACTCGATCTTGTCGCGCATTTCACTGCCTAGCGCATTCTTAGCTTCGTAAAGATCGCTGGTCACTTCTTGAATTTGCACAACAGAGATTTCATTGTTCTCTTTGGTCGCTTTATCAACAGCGTAATTCATGCTGTTGTCGCGCGGGTTATCGATGAACATGTCTTTCGTTAGGTTGCCCTTAAGGAAAGAGTTGGTGAAATCACGGTTGAATACTTTGTGTAGGTTCGAATCGTCTTCGATCAACAAACCACTTTCTACAAAGCTATCAATCTGTTTGCGCCACGTGTCTACCACTGTGTATACGTAGTGTGCGCCTTTAATACGGCCTTCTACTTTCAACGAGTCAACTTTTGCGTCAACAAGTTCTGGTAGGTCGTAGTAAGCGGAGTTATCTTTCAAGTTCAGTGGGAACTTGTTACCCGCGTTGGTAACTTCGTATTCATCACGACACGCTTGGCTACAACGGCCACGGTTGCCCGAATTACCGACACTTACAGAACTTGAATAACATTGGCCAGAGAATGCGATACACAAAGCACCGTGTACGAACACTTCAGTCAGGACATCGTGATCGTGCGCCACTTCTGTCAGCATCTTAATTTCAGGCAGGTTGAGTTCGCGAGACAAGTTAACACGTGTTGCGCCAATTTTAGATAAGAACTTAATTTGGCCTTCATTGTGCGTAGTCAGCTGAGTCGATGCGTGAACATCCAATGATGGGAAATGCTTTTTCACCAAATCGAACAAGCCAAGATCTTGAACGATGATGCCGTCTAGTTTGGTGTTCACTAATTGGTTTAGCAGTTTAGTGATGCTCTTAATTTCATGCTCCAGCAGCACAACGTTAAGAGTCAGAAACACTTCACAGCCATATTCATGAGCAAGGCGAATCACACCATTCAACTCATCTAACGAAAGGTTAGAGGCTCTGTTACGAGCGTTGAAGGTGTCTAAACCACAATAAACCGCATTAGCTCCTGCTACGATGGCTGCTTTAATTGCCTCAACATCGCCACCTGGGGCTAATAACTCAATCTTTCTGCTCATTTTTGAAGTCGCTCACTTACTTATAATTTTTAAGCCGCGTATTCTACCTACATCACGATCTCTTTACCACCTAACAACACTTTTCAAACTAAATGACCTCAATAATGCCAAACGAAACCGATTTACCTATCCTTTATTCTTTAAGACGCTGCCCTTACGCTATGCGCGGAAGAATGGGGATCGCCTTATCCCAGCAAAAAGTGTTACTACGAGAAATCGTCACCAAAGATAAACCTAGCGAACTATTGGCCAGCTCACCAAAAGGCACGGTACCTGTGCTTGTTTTGCCACAAGGTACGATTATAGAACAAAGCATCGAGGTGATGATTTGGGCACTGGAACAGAACGATCCTCAAGATCTGATGCGTTCAAGCAACCCCGCTCTAAACCAACAAGTTCTTGAGCTCATTGGTCGCAACGACAACGAGTTCATTGGCTACTTAGAAAAATACCGCGCTTCGGTGCGCTACCGAAATGACGATAGCGAGCAGCGCAGACACAACTGCGAAGAATTTATTGCTGAATTGGAAAGTAAACTCAGCCATCATGATTACTTTTTTGGCGACACCCCTAGCCTTG
The DNA here is from genome assembly GCF_014879975.1 of Vibrio bathopelagicus. Taxonomy (NCBI): domain Bacteria; kingdom Pseudomonadati; phylum Pseudomonadota; class Gammaproteobacteria; order Vibrionales; family Vibrionaceae; genus Vibrio; species Vibrio bathopelagicus. The sequence continues at coordinate 1,870,950 of NZ_CP062500.1, forward strand.
CAGACTTTGCAGTGATGCCGTTTGTAAGCCAGTTCGTGAGAGTTGAAAAGAAGTGGTTTGTACAATCTGAATATCAGAACGTAGGACGTTGGTTAAGAGCGCATCTTGAAAGCAAGCTCTACACCCAAGTAATGAAGCAATACCCTTTGTGGAATGAAACTAAACAAGATTGTCTTTTTGGGTGACCTAGGGGAATTCTGGGATAGATAAAGCGTGGGTATTAAAACAATTACGTGACACTGTACCTTCTTTGTAATGAACAGATATTCAAAGACTTAACTGGATACTAGAAGCTAAGCCTTTTGTTCATTTCAAACTGATTACTTAATCGCTATCGAAATCTCGACTGCCGTTTCGCCTTTGTAAAACTCAAAATCAGTCGTGTAAGTTCGAGTATGTGGACAATCTGGATCGTTGAAATAAGCCCACACTTCTCCCCATAAATCGATAACCGCTTGTGGCAATTCACCTTCAGCAGAGAACGTTAAGTACGTACCTGCTTCAATTTCGGTTTCAACTAGGTCGTCCAAATTGTTATCGGTCAGTGCATTGGTACACGCAACAACATCAAACTCACCAGTAAAATCCGATTGGTAATTGGTGTAGACGCCATAGACCTTTGAGTTTGGAGTCAGCTTAGGAAAAGCTTGGTCGAAAAACCCTTGCCATAATTGGCCTATCTTCGCCTTTGCTGGATCAATTTCGTCACTGTTGGTAGTTCTTACTGAAAACCCATACGCCTTTACAGCTTCAATCGTTTCTACTTTCATCTGCTTTCACTCCTTAACCAATGTCGCTGCCGCCACCTTGGATCAATTCTAATCTTGAATCTCTTTATGGCCACACTTTTCACACACAAGATGGCGAGAAAACTCATCCATTGACGCGATAAACGGACCAAGGAACCAACCTTTTACGACGCCCGCCCAGAACTCATGTCGTTTTTGGTTCGGTTTATCTGCAAACGCACTTTCCTTCCTCACCAAAATAACAACGTGTTGTGTCTCTTCGCGGCATTCGGTGCAGTAGCATTGCTCTATCGTGTGGTTCATGTAGGCACCTATGACGTTTTAAAGGATTTATGTTGAAAGTGAGGGTTGTCGACACTGACTTCTAAATCTGTAATTTCAGTTAACACGACAAGCTGTTCTTGACCTTCAACACTGACCTTGATGCACTCTTCTCGTGCTTGGTTTCGCTTCGTATCTAATGCAACACACGCTAACTGCTCACCAGATGTCATAGTGAGTTTAATTGGGTACCTGTGCATACACACAATCTCAATATAATCGTAATCATTGCAACTAATCATAATACCCCTCCTATTCATCCATCACGCTAATGCGAGACGCTATACTATGCAAACTGTTTATAATCAATCGTTTACTCTTATCACATTGATGGCACGCACTTGAGGTAAATCAGCTATCCAATAACAGTTTAGAACCGATTCCACCGTTCACGTTTCTTCTACCAACCCGTGCTTATTCTTTACCTGTTGAATAAAAATAGAGAATAAAACAATGAAAAACATAACCAAATTACACGTGTTAGCTTGTTTCGGTTTCGTAGTTTCAATGATGACTTTCAGTGTAAACTCCGCATCACTTGACGATGCAAGTCACTTCGCGAACGGCAAAACCAAGTATCAACAGCTTTGTCAGGTGTGTCATGGCGATACCGGTTTAGGAGATGGCCCAACCGCGGCCTCTTTGCCGCATAAGCCTGCCAACATTCCTAATAAACTTGGAAAGTTATTCACGACTAAAAACTCACTGGCCGATGACATACTCGAAGGTGAAGTCGAAAGTGGCATGCCTGCATGGCAAGGTATTGTCACAAAACAAGAGGCCCTCGATATTTTGACTTACCTAGAGTCAATTCAATAGTAAACGCTGTTCCATTCGCCTTTTGAACAGAGATTTCAGGTAAAAGCGTTCGTTTTATTGCGGTATCTATTTCATTGATTACACTGAATTTAATGGATAGTGAATAATACGGAATGTTATGACTCTCAAACCCTTAGCGGCAAGTGCTCTTATGCTTGTTTCTGCTACCACACATGCTGTGAGCTTTATTGATCAAATCGATGGCCACTTAGATATGGGCGAATATCTGGCTGAAAATGCCTATGGGTTTTTGCCCGTTCCAATACTGATTACCGAACCGGCAGTGGGATACGGTGGCGGCTTCACTGGCATCTTTCTTCATGAATCGGAAGACCAGAAAAACACACGTAAAGAACTTGCAGAGAAATCCATCGATGGCGGCGCGCAGCTTTTAACACCCGCGATCACTGCGTTTGGTGGCTTTGCGACAGAAAATGGCACGTGGATGGCGTTTGTTGGCCACAAACGCAGTTGGAAGGAAGACTCAATTCGCTACTTGGGTGGTTTGGGTTATGGCGATATCAACATGACCTTTTACCGTCAAAGCTCTTCCAATGTTTTAGCGCCTCTCGCTCCCAATGAAGGGATTGAACTAGGGCTAAAAGGCATGGGCGGAATTCAAAAACTACAATTTAGAATCCCTGAAACATCTTGGCTGTTGGGTTTCTCGCAGCAGTTCTTTGCACCAACTCTTTCTGTGAACAATCATCCTAAAGCACAAGAGATCCTAAGCAATATCGGTAACTCTTCACCGACCTCTTCCGGCTTGGGTTTGATTGCTGAATATGACAGTAAGAACAGCTTTCTTAATCCCACTCAAGGCTATAACTATGTCGCAGAATACCTATGGTTCGGCGATGCGATCGGCAGCGACTACACGTATCAAACGTTTAATCTAGAAGGGCTAAACTACTGGAAATTAAACAAAGAATGGAATCTCGCTTTACGAGGACAATATAAGTCGTTATCAACCAATGAACGCGTTCTTTCTCCTCAATATTATCCAGACATTGACCTTAGAGGCATCGCCCGCAATCGCTATCAAGGTGAGCATACCTTTACTGCCGAAGTACAAGTCACCAAACAGTGGACACCGCGTTGGTCAACAGGCGTATTTACTGGGGTTGGTTATGCCGGAGACAGCGATAACGATATGTTCGATCAGAGCTCACACTCAGCGTACGGTGTTGGCTTCCGTTACCTTATCGCAAGGCGTTATAGTCTGATTTCAGGCATTGATATTGCGTTCAGCGAAGAAGATACCGCCCTCTACTTCCAAGTCGGAGCCGGTATCTAATTCAGCCGCATGCTAATTCAGTTGCCTAATAATTCAATCGTATAACAGTGGATTAAGCAGCGAAGGCCTTCCAATACTGATATAAGCCGTCGATATCTGAAGAGCACATTAAGGTCATGGCGCCTTTGATTTGCTCTTCATTCCATTCCCACCATTTCATTTCTAATAGCTGAGCGATTTCAGCATCATTAAAGCGATAACGGATATGGCGTGCAGGGTTCGAACCGACAATCGAGTATGGTGCTACATCTTTAGTAACCACCGCTCTACTCGCGATAATCGCGCCGTCACCCACTTTCACGCCGCTCATTATCATGGCTTCGGTGCCTATCCACACATCATTGCCAATCACGGTGTCGCCAGCCCTTGCAAAGCCGTCTGCCGCGCCTTCGAATTTTTCATCGTTTTGGTAGAAAAACGGGAAGGTGCTCACCCACTGATTTTGGTGTCCTTGATTGCCAGCCATCATGAAGACTGCACCAGAACCAATCGAGCAATAGTTGCCAATGATTAACTTGTCGATGTCTGTCCTATCAGGCAGCAGATAACGCGCACAATCATCAAAGCTGTGATTGTGGTAATAACCTGAATAGTAGCTGTGTTCGCCCACAATGATGTTTGGGTTGGTCACTTGTTCTTTGAGTGACTTTCCGACGAACGGATTTTCAAAATAGTTTTTCATGTTTGTACTCTTAGTTTCGTTCTTTTAGTTAGGTACTTTTATTGCGTGATTATGGTTTTAACTGATTCGCTTTTTGTAAAGACTTCCGTGTGCTATCGACCGCCGGCAATATCAATAAATGAACCAGTCACATACGACGCTTCATCCGACAGTAGCCACGCAATTGAATTAGCGACCTCTTCTGGCGTACCGCCTCGTTGTAATGGCAATTGTGAAGCTAATCTGTCTACACGATCAGGCTCTCCACCATCGGCGTGCATTTCTGTGTAGATACAGCCAGGCCTTACGCCATTGACTCGGATATTACGCGCAGCCAATTCAAGAGATAAGCCCTTAGTAAGCGAATCCATCGCCCCTTTAGACGCAGCGTAATCCACATACTCAAATGGCGCACCTGTTCTTGAAGCCGCAGACGATACATTAACAATAGAACCTGCACCATCAGCTTGTTTGATAAAGGCTTTGCTGCATAAGAAGCAGCTCGATACGTTCGATTTCATGACTTTTTCAAAGCGATCAATCTCAATATCGACCAGTGCTGATTGTGTAAACAAGATTCCAGCGTTGTTCACCAAGTGGGTAATTGGACCCAGTTTGTTACGAGCAATCTCAAACAAGGATTTAACATCCGACTCTACCGACACATCCGCACGCACACAGATAGCGGTTCCACCCAGTTCGCGAATCTCAGTCACCAACTCATCGGCTCTTGATTCGTTGTGTATGAAATTGACACACACGGCATAGCCTTGTTTTGCCAATAACTTCGACGTTGCTGCGCCAATGCCTCGGCTTCCACCTGTAACGATTGCGACCTTGTTCATGAAATCTCCTAACTCGCTGACTTATGTTTATCTAGTTGTTTTTATGTTGGTTATTTCTATATCTACGGTTCTAAGGGCCAATACTCTAAAAGCTAACAGTCTAAGAGCTAACAGCCTATTATCTGACAATGCTGACCCGCTTAACTGACAATGCTAACCCACTGCGATCGCCACTCTTGTGCAGCAAAACCATCTGGCCAAAACTCGGTTTGCTTTTGAATTAAGCCTTCAGCCACCGTATGAAAGGTAATCACACGATCGTTTAATACACTATCAGTTACTGACACATCTGTGACTACCGTGTCACCCTCACAAACAATTGAGTTGAGCTCAAATTTCCAAACACCATTCGCTGGGTATTCAGAGTTGATTGCAGTGAAGTTATCTCTGCCTACCGTCAGTTCAGACGACTGCGGCCAATAACCTTGAAAATCTTCTGCTAGCCATTCACTCGCTTTAGCAAAATCGTTGGTGCGCATTACATCCCAAAAACCTAATACCACGTCTTTTGGTGTCATTATTCATCCTCAAGTTAACTAGATTTAACCAAACAATACTGATTAAGCATATTTACCAATGATCATTAAAAGATCATCGACACTGTTTGCAATGTAATCGGGTTTAGTTTGCCAGTTTTCAGGTTCAGAGCGGCTATAACCCGCGGCAACTGCAATCACTTTTGCTTTGTCGCCAAGTGCGGCTTCGATATTGCGAGCAAACTGCGTATCCGCTTCGTGGTCACCGATATACATCAAACAAAGTTCATCGGTTGGAGCTTGACCAAAGATTCTTTCAACGCACTTCATGCCACCAAATGGATCTGGTTTTTGGTTTCCATTCGATACATCGTCATAGCCGATAACCGATTTAAACAAATCACCAATGCCATAACTGTCGAGTACACCACGAATATTCAATTGAGAATTTTGAGAACAAATACCATGAGGCAGATGAGCGAACTGATTAATCACGGTTTCCAAACCATCAAACAACGAGACTGGCGTTTGATTTTTCTCTTGATGCTCCGCCCACATCCCACCAGCGATCAGCATTTCATCATGTGATAGGCCGTAGTAGTCGACATACAAGGCTTGCCAGTTTTTAGCACCGTGGTTAGCTTCATGATAAAGCGCCTCACTCAACAAATATTTCGGTAAATTATCACCGGACAAATGTGGCGCGACCACAGAGATAATGTCTTTGGTGATTGCGATATTTTTTGGAACTGAATTGACCAAGGTTCCATCGTAATCCCACAGGATGGCATCTAACTTCATAGACTATCTCTTTGTTTAAATTGACGATTTGAATTTATCACTCTAATCCCTATTAGGGGAAATCTTATTGTCTCTAATTTAAAACTTATTCCAAACCACGCAAAAAATTGAGAAGTTACCAAGCGGCCAATTGTTAGGTCACAATGACTAAGTCCTCTTTGCTCACATCATTGCTTTATCAATTGGAATATATGCGTATAATCCCCCGCTCTATAACGCTACCCAGCATTGGAATAGCGTCATCCCAAATTTTAATGAGTACCCAATGTCGAAACTATTTTTCAAAGGCCGTATCGAAACAAGACAGAATCACGTTCTTGCAGGCTACAACGTAAACCGCGATGTTAAAGTGGGTACTGAAGAGTCACCAGTTGCGGTAATGGTTCAAACTGAAGCTCGCAAAACAGAAGTTGAAGCAATAGCCGCTGAGCATTCAATCTTCGTGACTGTATCTGTTGATGCAGAAAAAGAAGAAAACACGCTTGAGTTCGACACGTTGCTAAACAAGCCAAAAACAATGACGTTCGAAAAAACACCTAACCGTAACGATCCATGTTCTTGCGGTAGCGGTAAGAAATACAAGAAGTGCTGCGCATAAGCGTTTCTGATTCACGCTACTCACAGTGTGATTGAGATGATTGATTTTAAAACGGGCAGATCACTACGATCTGCCCGTTTTTTATGCCATAACCTCTGCTGAACAAGTAATTTCGATCTTAGGTTGTAGCATCAAACAAACGTGGCAATGCTTTGCAACGGCTTCATTCGCGGCTTTCACAACATCAGCTTCTGAAATGCCTTGTCCTTGAACTACGAAGTGCAAGTTCGCTGATTTATATAAACGAGGCTCGTCGTCCGTTAATGTATGAGTGACATTATTTTCCAAACTCTGTATCTCAAAGCCTTGCTCTTGCAGTATTAACACCACGTCTGTTGCGCTGCATGAACCTAATGCCGATAATAAAATCTCAGTCGGACACGGTGCCGTTTTGCTGGTGGCATCGACGTTAAAATTGAAACCGCCCTCAGTTGTTACGCTAAATTGGCACTCTCCGCCCCACTTCACATTAATACTCATACTTTCTCACTTACTTTTTCGTATCCGATTAGATACAACTCAAAGCTGTTATTTGGATAATACAGAACAAATCGACGGTTACATCAAGATGTCATTACTCTAATGCCAAAAATTGTGAATAATCCCCCAGTCACGTAATCCATAACACCGGAAATACGAGCGTAAACACTTTTGGCTGAATGGTGGGAAAATGCCATCGCTAAAAACAAATGCCAAACCAGCGTGATGGAGGACATCGTAAACATAATAGCCAGTATCATCGACGCGCTCATATGTTCAGGCATAGAGACACTAAATAGACTAACGACAAAGAAGCCGGTTTTTGGGTTAAGAATACTCGTGATGAAAGCCGACAAAAACACCTTCCTTTTAGATGGTGATAGACACTGCGCCTGTTCACTCACCTCAGCAAGCTTCTTGGTTTTACGGCTAACATAGATTTGGCGTAGCCCTAAATACACAAGGTAACAACCGCCGACGACTTTCATAAGGTTAAATAAGTTAGGGAAATGAGAGAATAGGATCACTAGCCCTGAACCACCAAAGAACGCCCACAAGAGTATGGCTGCACTGACCCCAAAAGCAGAAAACATCGCGAGTTTGCGATCATAATTCAGTGCCGTATTAATCGTTAGTAATACGTTTGCCCCTGGTGTCGCGACAGCAAGCGTCCAAATCAACGTTACATGAAAAAGAACCACTGCATATTCCATTACATCCCCCCAGATCAGAAAGCCTTTAATCATTGTTAGATTTTACCAAAAGATAAACATTAGAGAAAGTAAAACTGAAGTGCTTAACTCTTGATTACCTTACACTCACTTTCACTCTTTGATGTTTGAGCATCATATACGAACAACGCCTATATGATTTGCCCTTTCATTATGTGCTGCGGACCAGCTTCACCACCTAAGTACCTTTCATTGGTATCCACGAATCCACCCTTTTTGTAACAACTGACTGCCCCAGGGTTCTTACAATTAACGGTCAGATATATCGAGTCGTATTCGGAGTAGTTAGATTTCAAATAAGGAAATAACGCCTTCACAGTGCACGTCCCTATACCTTTACCCTGCTGATTTTTGTCGACAGCAAACGCTCTTAATCCCAAACCACGTTCAGAACAAAAATCATACTCAGCAGCATACGAGGTATCTAACTTAAAGAAGCCGACAACATCGTCATTGTGTTTGATTACGTGCAAATGAATCGTTTCACTGCCACTCAATAAAAACGCCTCTGCGGTTCCTGCGAACTTGATCTGGTCATCGGCTAATTGAATGTTTTTGACTCTCTCAACATCCAACGGCTTGAGTCGTTCAACGGTTATCATAAATGCTCCATAACTGTCGGGTTACAGGTTAGATAGTCTTTTGACTTATTATCTAAGAGAAGTCGGTGTAATACTGTGGCTCAAGCGTTATTCCAGAAAACCATTCTTTGCGGCATCTTCTAACTGAACTTCAAGTGCATTCCACAGCATGTTACTGCCCTTCGATATGCGTTCACCATTGAAAGAAAGCACTTTGTCTTTAGAGATATTGTGCTTCTTCCAACTATGACCACCACCGTGGATGTTATGTAATAAAGGAGGCACTCTATCAATCGCTTTAGCAAACTTCGACTCTGGAGACTCACCTTCTTCAAACTCTAACCACAACTGTAAATACTCTTCACGCAGATCATTGGGTAACGATTGGAATAAGCGCTCAACACAATTACGCTCTTTTAACTTATTTTCTTCCGTTTCGCTGGCGTAAATAATTGTGTCTCCGGCGTCAATCTCCCCGAGATCATGAATCAGGAGCATTTTAACGACACGCGTAATATCAATCGTCTCATTCGCGTAGTCTTTCAACATCAAGGCACTTAAGCACACGTGCCAACTATGCTCAGCTGAATTTTCGTAGCGATCCAACCCTACTGGTTTCGTTTGGCGGTGAACTGATTTTAGTTTTTCAATTTCAACCATAAACTGAAGGACATTGTTGATTTCTTCCATGAAGCATTCTCCTAAATCGGGTATTTAGTTAGATGGATGTGAGTTATGAAGATCTTTTGTGCACAACGTCATCGTCATTTCAGAGATCGATTGACCATCGATACGATAGCAATCAGACATTTCACCAATGACAGAAAAACCGCATTTTAAATATAACGTCTTAGCCGGGAGGTTATCTGATAGCACATTGAGGTCGAGCCAATCAATGCCTTGAGTATCTCGGCAAAACTGAACGACCGATTCAATTAACTTACTCCCTAACCCTTGTTTTCTAACGCTATGATCAACGCCCATACCTAAACAAACGCGGTGGAAACCATACTCCCCACCATTGTGGCGCAAATCAATGTGGCCAAATATATGACCAAACGAGTCTTTAACGACCCAAAGCTTTCGCCAGCCTGATTCACCAATTGAAACTTCGAAGCCATTTCTAAACTTAGCTTTGAGAGAATCTGAAACACGACAGTCGTGTTTAGCAATAGGTTGGAAAAGTGGAGAGCCGTCGCCAGTATTGTCTAAAAGCTGCACGTCTAAATACTGATAAAAGTTTTCTAAATCTGATATTGCCGCTTGTACTATTTCCACCTGTCTTCCTTGTTTTGATATGAGTGCCGCATCAAATAGTCGAGTCAATTAGAGGCTTAACATCACCACCTTTAAGTGCCATGGCTTAAGAGTCAGATTATACGTATTTCTCTAGTGGCTTGTGGGGTAAGTTAGTAGGACGCATGTTAAGAACGCCCTACAATAACCGACTTGTTGTGCTTATCTCTTTGCCATCGGATGGTCAGGGTTTAATTGAAGTAAGTCCCAAAGGTTTCCGTATAGATCTTCAAATACAGCAACAGTACCGTAGTCTTGTTCTTGTGGGTCTCGGACAAAATTAATCCCTATTGATTTCATATGCTCATAATCACGCCAGAAATCATCGGTATTCAAGAAAATAAATACGCGTCCACCCGCTTGATTACCAATAAAATCATGTTGTTCTGGCTTAGAAGCCTTTGCGAGCAATAAGGTAACGCCGTGAGAATTCGGCGGAGCAACCACAACCCAACGTTTGTCTTGTTCTGCCTGATAGGTGTCTTCAATAAGTTCAAAATTCAGCTTGTTTACATAGAAGTCGATGGCTTCATCGTAATCTTTAACGACCAATGCAATATGGACAATATTTTGCTTCATGTTCTTACCTAGTGTGTAAACTTTTTGGTTTTTAGAATCCGTTCATTATACGCAAGGTTTAAACTTTTTTGTCATTCCTTGGCAAGAAGGAGACACAAGTTTGTAGCCTAATTTCTCATAGAATTCAGGTTCATCAGCGATGATCACCTAAGTTATTCTCTTTCAAGAAATTTGGCCATTTTATTTAAAGTGATTAAAGCCTTATCTAGCTCATCTCTGTCGATTCCTTCAGCACCTTGAGTTGCCCACGCGGCTTGTTTCTTATCGAGTAAATTGTAGGTTTGCTTGCCCTTGTCAGTGAGTTCCACAAGTTTCGCTTTCTTATGATTCGGATTATCTAACCATGCCACCAGCTCGTCTTTAACCATGACGTCAACAACACGCTGAGTGGCTTGCCTACTTTGCCCCATAATACGGCCAATTTGTGACACTGTGACTAAGTCAGTTGATTTTTCAATCGCTCCCATCACCTTCCATCGTGCACTACTCAGTCCAAACTCTTCCGTTATTTTATCGCCTTCATTATTTAATAAACCACTTACCTTAAAGATCTCTAAAGCAATCTTGGTAAAGACTTCTCCATTCGTATCCACAACGCCTCACTTTGACAACATGCTGTCATTAATTTAAACTCAACGATATTGACAACATGTTACCAAAATAACAAATGGAAGAGAACAATATGAAACCAATAATCCACCGACTTGCTGCAGTAGTTGCTACGTTATGTGTTGCAACATTCTTTTCTTCAACCTTGATTGTAGAACTGACTGGAACCACAGAGTCGATACAGCTGGTTAAGTCGCTGATCGTATTCCCAGGATTATTCATTCTGGTTCCAGCGATTGCAGTTACGGGCGCAACAGGTGCTGCAATGGCTAAGCACCGAAAAGGAAAAATAGTTGAACGTAAGAGTAAACGGATGCCAATCATTGCGTTCAACGGGATCTTTATTTTGCTCCCAGCAGCCTACTTTTTGAATCAATGGGCGAGTTCTGGAGAGATGGATGCAGTCTTTTATGGCGTTCAAGCGTTAGAACTTATTGCTGGTGCCACTAACCTAACACTGATGTCTTTGAACATTATGGATGGTCGAAAATTCCGCCCCAAAAAGGCCAAATCTTAAGTATCCCTCTAGATAGAGTTATCAAGGTGAAAGCACTCATAGAGCCTTTCACCCAATTAACCACTATAAATGCCAAGCGTTGGAAATCACTATTGAGCATTTATATTATGTTTCTGAAAGCCACCGTTCTTTAATCTCAAAAGTGTGATTATCAAAATCGATTGAGCACGTTACTCCTAAAGGTGTTACAAGCATTGGATGAGTATGACAACTATCAAATCCACAGAATATTGGGATTGGCTTGCCATTTAAAACTTCGAGTAGAACATCAAGTGGTGCCCGTCCTGTTTCTTTGTCATCGAATAGCTCGTGCTTACCCAGAATAATGGCACCGACTTTATCAAAAACACCACAGGCTAGAAGGTGTGAAAATGAACGTTCTACGCTTTCAATGCCCTTTAATGAATCCTCAATAAGTAAGATGTCACCGGCCTGAAGATCTGGCATATACTTACTTCCCCAAATCCCAGCCATCGTATTCAAGTTCCCCCCAAGAAGACGACCACAAACCTTACCTTCCCCCAAGAATTGCCAGTCATTCGGATACACAAGTTTCGCTGTATCTTGTGTTTCCCAATTATGTTTCACATCTGTCCATTCCAGGGGCATAACGTATTGATATTGTTCGGAGTCCGAACACAAAATATCAATGAATGAACGGAATGTTTCATCGACCAATGGCGGAAGTTCACCAAAAGAAGCAACCAACGCCGGACCATAGAATGTGATTAGCCCTGTCTGTGCATAGATACCAAGCAGCAATGCGGTTACGTCTGAATAACCAATAATGATCTTAGGGTCGTTTTTCAACGCTTCGTAATCAATATAAGGCAACAGTGAATTGCTATTGGTGCCACCTATTGTAGACATGATACATCGGACACTTGGATCACGAATGAGCTGATTCAACTCTTCAGCTCGATCTTGAATCGAACCAGAGCGATACTTGTCCGACTGCCCTGTGAGTGAGCCTTCAACTAAAACGAAACCTTGCGATTCCAAATAAGATTTAGCACGATTAAATCGATTCGGAGCGAATACTGTGGCAGGAGAAGATGGCGAGAAGAAACCAATTTTGTCACCTGCTTTTAAAGCCTTTGGATATAACACGAACTAAATACTCCATTATCTAAACAATTTCATTCAAACCTAACCAGAAAGACGACACACAAGCACTTTATCCGGCCTTTTTGTCTCACTTTAACCAATTCGCATATTCAGGTTTGGTGTCTTTCATATCCAAATACAGCCAAACCATTCTATCGACAAACCAAGCCTTAAATACAGCAATCCAAAGGTTACCTATGACGACTAAGGTTAAGTCCAAGCTCCATAAGCCATATACAAAAACGGGCAAGCCTAGCCCAGTTAAGAACTGAAGAACCAGAATGGGTTTTACATGATGATGAGGAATAGACTCAACTTTACGATTCAGGTAGATACGCTCGCCAAACGTACCCATTGAAGCCCAGTTGTTTGTTGTATCAGGAGCTTGGAATAACCTCGGATTAATCCATACCCAAAGGAAAGAGGCCAATATTGCCAGTACAGAATAGATTCCGATCCAATCTCTAGACCAAAAAGCGAGAGAAATCAGTGGAAGAAGAGTAAATCGAGTATAAACACTCCATGGATTAGAGTGCTTATGCCAAGTGGATTCATTCATCGACATGAGCTTTTCTAATTGTTTGATGATATCCAAATGACTTCCCTTGAATTGTTAACGTATCAGCCGTGAACAATTAGCCACGAACAACAAGCAACGCTGCATATGAACTTAAGCATTACACGACCACTAAAACGATAAAATCTATTCGAACGTATTTTGTGATATCACAGGGTGAACTCGTATCACCCTATAGGCTTAATACCTTCTCGGAGTCGTTCGTTCATCGGTTTTTAACGAACATTTATTGTTAACGACCACTAACTCTTAACGACCATTAATTTTTAACGAATAATCATATTGGCAGCCATGGCTAATAGTAATACAGCGAAGATTTTTTTGATCGTTGGAACGGGTAAGTAATTGGTCGCTTTTGCCCCTAAAGGTGCAGTGAACCATGAAGTACAAACAATACCCAACAAAGCAGGTAGATAGACAAACCCAGCAAATCCATCCTCTAAAGAAAAGTGCGCAGTACCTGAGCTTATATAACCTATCGAACCAAACAACGCGATGACAATACCGCATGCAGACGCACAACCTATGGCCTTTTTCATGTCCAGTGAGAAGAACGTCAGTAAAGGCACCAATAACGCGCCACCACCGATACCGATCATGGCTGATAGCCCGCCAGTGATCGTGGTAAAAAAGGTTAACAATGCTTTATTGGGTAGCTGACGTTCTTTAGAGGCGTCACTTTTACTGCTTAGGAACATCTTAATCGCGATGAGTACGACGCTCACGGTAAAGATCAAACGCACCACTTGTTCTGGCAATAGCGCCGCCATAAAACCACTAACCAACGCGCCAAGAGCAACACCCGTCATTATCCATGGCGCAAGATTCCATGGCACGTTGCCATTTTTATGATGGGCAATTGCAGACGATGTTGATGTGAATAGTATCGATGCTAATGACGTTGCAATTGCAACGATCACGACCTGATCTGTTGGTAAAGATCCGAAGTGCAGTAAAATACTACTGAGTACCGGGACAATAATAAGTCCCCCACCGATACCTAATAATCCAGCCAAGAAACCTACACCACTGCCAAGTATCGCACAGTATAAAATCAACAACAGCCATTCACTCATTTCGCTTATTTCCTTATATATTTAGGGGCTAATTTGCGCCATAAATTCAGTTACGACCGCATTCAGCCAATTAATATAACTGACGGTCGCTTTATTTTTCAAACGAATACATCATGAATAATCCTCATGTTGAATGTGAAAGAAAACCATTATTAACCTTTCGCTCAAGCACGTATAAATAATCCCATAGCAAAAAACATTATTGAATTTAATTCTTAAATCAGCACACGGCCTCAAACTAAAATCTGTGTAAAGTGCTGACTAAGAAATCAAAACATTGGGATACCGAACACTATGAATAAAGACTTTAACTTTACAATTAAAAGCATTTGTCTCGATGAAAATTATCGTCCTTCAGACAGTACTCGTATCACAACCAATTTTGCTAACTTAGCGAGAGGCGATAGCCGCCAAGAGAATCTACGTAACGCATTAAAGATGATTGATAACAGTTTCAATGCCTTAGCGAACTGGGATAACCCAAACGGTGATCGCTACTCTGTTGAGTTGGAAATAATTTCTGTTGATATGGACATTGAAGGCAGCGACCAAGCCTTTCCTTCAATCGAAATTTTGAAAACAAATATCGTTGACCACACCACCAAAAAACGTATTGAAGGCATTGTTGGGAACAACTTTTCTTCTTATGTTCGAGATTATGATTTTAGTGTATTGCTACTGGATCATAATAAGGGCCAACCAAAATTTAGCATTCCAGATAATTTTGGTGACCTACATGGAAAACTCTTTAAATATTTTGTGAACTCGGAAGTTTATAAACAGAACTTTAATAAACAGCCAGTGATATGCCTCAGTGTTTCAGACAATAAAACCTATCATAGAACTGAAAATCAACACCCTGTGTTAGGCGTTGAATATCAGCCAAACGAGTCTTCTCTCACTGAGCAATATTTCAAGAAGATGGGATTACAAGTTCGCTACTTTATGCCGCCAAATAGCGCAGCACCGTTAGCTTTCTATTTCTTTGGCGATTTACTTAATGACTACACCAATTTTGAACTGATCAGCACCATCAGTACGATGGGAACTTTTCAAAAGATTTACCGCCCAGAGATTTATAATGCGAACGCAGTTGCCGGTAAATGCTACCAGCCGAACCTGAAGAGCTTAGATCACTCGTTGACTCAAATTGTTTATGATCGAGAAGAGCGCAGCCAATTAGCTATTGAACAGGGTAAATTCGCTGAAGAACACTTCATTAAGCCGCACCAAGCGACTCTTGAGAATTGGTCTGCGAACTACGCATTGTAATTAACCCAGAATATAGCGGCACTTATTATGAAAACACTATTACCGACTTCAACGGCAGGCAGCTTACCTAAGCCCTCTTGGTTAGCTCAACCTGAAACACTTTGGTCACCTTGGAAATTGGAAGGTGAGGAATTGATTGCTGGTAAACACGATGCATTGCGTATCTCGTTGCAAGAACAACAACAAGCCGGAATCAATATTGTTAGTGATGGCGAGCAAACACGCCAACACTTCGTTACTACGTTCATTGAGCACCTTAACGGCGTTGATTTTGAGAAGCGCAAGACAGTTAAGATTCGTAATCGCTACGATGCGAGTGTTCCTACGGTTGTAGGCCCTGTTTCTCGCCAAAAGCCTGTTTTTGTCGAAGATGCTAAGTTCTTACGTCAACAAACTGATCAACCGATTAAATGGGCACTGCCTGGCCCTATGACGATGATCGACACGCTTTACGATGATCATTATGAGAGTCGTGAACAATTGGCTTGGGAGTTTGCAAAAATTCTCAACCAAGAAGCTAAAGACTTAGAAGCGGCTGGCGTTGATATTATCCAATTTGATGAGCCTTCATTTAACGTGTTTTTTGATGAAGTGAATGATTGGGGAATCGCCTGTTTAGAAAGAGCCATTGAAGGGCTTAAATGCGAAACTGCCGTTCATATTTGCTATGGCTATGGCATCAAAGCGAATACAGATTGGAAAAAGACGTTAGGAACTGAGTGGAGACAATACGAAGAAGTATTTCCGAAACTGCAAAAATCTAATATCGATATTATCTCATTAGAATGCCATAACTCTCGTGTGCCTATTGAGCTATTAGAACTTGTTCGCGGCAAAAAAGTCATGGTCGGTGCTATTGACGTAGCCACCAACGATATCGAAACACCAGAAGAAGTTGCGGATACTCTTCGAAAAGCTCTAGAGTTTGTAGATGCCGAAAACTTGTACCCATGCACTAACTGCGGAATGGCTCCCCTGCCACGCTCTATCGCAACGGCCAAGCTTAATGCATTACATGCAGGTGCAGAGATCATCCGAAAAGAACTCACCCATAGATAAAAGACTCATTGGAAGCTTTATCGGGATATGAAGCATCAATATATTTAACAAAGAGCGCACCGCAGAAACCGGTGTGCTTTTTTATGCTTAACTGTTTTGCGACTTTGGTTAACGCTTTATGGGACTGAGGGGTTCTAATGACAGCCTAACCTCGCGTAGCTAGCCACGCATAGGCTGTTTGTGATGACACTATCGATGCTTACTTGGCTACCGTCGCCTCTGACAACTTACTCAACACACCTGAGATCTTTTTGATGACTTCATCACAACCTTGGATTTGATGACGCTCCATCAGGTACGTAGGATTATTGTAAGTAAGCCAAACTTTCTTATTATCATCTTCACTCACCATGACCTTCTGAGGTAGATCAATAGCGACATCTTGAGCGCATTGCATTAAAGGAGTTCCAACCTTCGGGTTGCCAAAAATGATAACTTCGGTTGGTCGTAGTTCTAGGTTCACACTGGCCGCATTTTTTTGATGGTCAACTCTTGCAAACAAAGTAAGCCCTTTGCTTTTCGCTATATCTTCGAAGCGATCAGCTGTATCTTTTACCGAGTAATTACTTTCATACTTAACTAGACCATCAGAAGCCGCTACAGAAAAAGAAGCGGAAAGTGCGATAATGCCTAGTGATATTATTCTTTTCATTCTATACCTCTACGAGTTAACTCATTCAAAACACAGTTGCCTAACGCCGAATTACAGGGCGAAACATCACTCTTATAACGCCTTTTTAGGTACTTAGTCTACGTAGACCTGTGTAATATGCGTCATCAAAAAGCCCAACCTTTAAGCTAGTTAGCACTTATGATTGTCGTGTTGTGACACCTTATCTGTATTTCTTCATTGAATTTTGGATAATGAGTTTTGTCCGAGTGCATAAAAAGTGTAATACCCAATAAACAAGAATGAACAGCCCGATATCAATGAGAAATAGCTTTAGGTCAAATGGGTCCGAAAAGATATTGTAGCTATACCCTAGCTGACTCATGGCATGTCTGCTCAATAAGATAGTGACCAAAATAATGATTAAGTTCATGAATATCCTTATCGTTCGAAGACAGGCTTGTTTATAAAAACCCTTGAGACCAACACCCTGTAAATAAGATGTTTTGATGTAACTAGATGCACTTTTTTAGCAATAAATCCCAATCAACTAACGACACCTGCCTTTTTTCAAAATTGACCCGGTGGTACCCATTTTTCGTCAGTGAGGTCGCCTGAATATAGTCCCGGCCGAAAAGAGATTTTTTCAACAATAGCTTCGCGGTAATTCCATTCAAAAGAACATCTTCGCCTTCAATAGATAAGGCGCCTCTGTTATACCTTGCGGATATTGCATAGACCGCGGCCATCGTTATGATTGAAATAACGAAAGGCAATAGCTCTAAATCAGTTTTTGAAACTAAGCTAATAGCAATGGATACAATCGCATAGCTGATTGCCATTATTGAAACTAGTACCCAATACTGACCATTGTTCTTCAATGGAATTTTTCGTTTCATACATACCTCATCAAACTGTAAGTCTTATCTAGAGCCGCAATAACAAGCCTGTTTCAAGAATTGAACATGTGTGGTTCTACAGAGCTGATTAATACGAATTCATGAATAGTGAGCCATGAGTTGGGACTCACTATAGATACTAACTTTTAGAAGAAAACCTGACTTTCTGAGGTATTTTTCGGTCTTTTTTACAGATAACCACAGTGTTGGCCAATTTGTCATGCCAACCCTGTTTACGCTTATCCCAAGCGACCCAAAATATTCCAAGCCCAAATGGGATAGTCGCTAGGATATATCCAAGGTATCTCACTATATACTGTTGAAGAGAAGGTTTATCGCCAGTGGTAGCGTCTACAATTTTTGCGGATATCGCCATTTTGCCAGGTGTTGCTTGTCGATAAAGCCAGCAAACCAAAATAGCGACGACTGGAAAGATCCAACCAAACACAAGATCTGTGAAGCCTTTGACTAACGCTTCGTTATCAAAATATACCCAGCCGTAAACCGAAATCAATATAGGGTATGTGATGGCACCGATTATTACAGTATCAATTAAACTCGCACCAACTCGAGGCCAAAAGCCTGAATATTCGTACAAATCACTCATTGTCGAGGGGACATCATTTTTCATACTATTTACTTATATAACCAACGTAAATACATGATACTTAATGCAATCGACTTCTCAATTAGTATTCAACTAGACACGTAAAGTTTGTGATTTCCGTACCGATTTATAAATCACGACAATAGTAAATCGCTCAAAAATAGGGTCAATCAAGAAAACATAACGCACGGTAAAATACCAAGCATTATGAATCTATTTTAGATAGCTAAAGGGACTTAGTGAGAAATGCCAGAGATGAATCTACTGGATAATTTTCTAACACCATTTGGCATTCATAACCGTGCTTTTCATAGAAAGGCTTCGCTTGAAAACTTAAGGTGTCCACCAATGAAGATGTACAGCTTTGCGATTGCGCGTACTCTTCAATGAGTTGCAAGAGTTTACCTCCTACTTGTTTCCCTCTCATTGAGTCGTCGACCCAAAGGAACCTAATCAATAGCCAGTTTCCCCAAAGATCAGCGATAATGCCACCGACTTTGCTATCACGCTCCATGGCATAGTAACCGACTTGAGACTTGGGTATCCCCTCCAGAAATGGTGTGTTGTGCTGAATTAAACCACCTCGAACTTCGTTAATGTCCTTGTCTGATGGCTCAATATCGAGTTTGTATTCCATGCTATTCCTCGAGATCTTGTCACTAAATTGATCAGTCATACCGAATCTACTGCATGAAAACCAACAATACTCACAACGCTGTTTTGGAGTTAAACAGCGCTAAAATTAACACTAAACACTTGTTCGTTAAACAGTTGTCAGTTAAAGAATTGCAACTTAAACAGCTGTTAGTTTGAATGTTTTATGTGGCTTGAAATAGATTCAAGACAACGCTTTGCTGACTCACTTACTCCAGAGAGTTGAAAGAACCCATGGATTACCCCCAAATAAGGCTCATATCGCGCTTCAACACCTTGAGCAGCCATCGACCTATAGAGTTGCCCCCCCTCATCACGCAATGGATCAAACTCTGCCGTAATGATCGTTGTGGTTGGAAGGCCGTGAAAGCTCGCATCCAGAAGGTTAAGTTCCGGTTCATGCAATAAACTGGACTCGCTACTTGCGTATAATTCGAAGCCAGAAAGCAGCATGTTCGCCGTGATAATATAGTCTGACCCGTTTTCCACGTAACTGTTTGAACTGCCATTAGGATCTAACATTGGATAGATAAGAATCTGCTGGCGCGGTAGCCACGAATCAAATTTCTTAAGCCTCAATGTCGTAGCCAAAGCTAATTGACCACCAGCACTGTCACCCACAAACACCAAATGGTCTGTGTTGCCACCATATTTCAGCCCACACTCTTTAATGCCGAGTACAGCGTGGTATACGTCGTCGTGTGCCGCGGGGTAAGTGTGCTCTGGAGCTAGTCGATACTTAATGCAGATGACAATAGAGTTCGATTGAAGAGCAATTTGTCTCAATTGAGTATCATGAGTTTCAAAGCCACCACTGATAAAACAACCACCGTGAAAGTACACAGTGATCGGTAAATTCGGTTCGCTCGTTGGTTTGTAAACTTTTACCTCAACGCCGTTAATGACATCTAAAAATACGCGTTCGAGTTGAGGGCTATTACCCGCTAAAACGGTACTGCCAATATAGCCAGCTCGTCTATCTTCTATGGATTGTCGTGATGGGCAAGGTTTACCATTTAATTGAAAATCTTCGACTAGCTCTTTGATGCCAGCCTCTAAATGCTTGGTCATTTTTTTATTCTATGCTGAAAAAACAGCAGAATAATACACCCACACAAAAACATGTATATCCATACAGTTGTGATGTGTGAGCTAAAACTTATTTATAGAGGCAAAACTTCTTTGTAAATTCGCGTAGGGTTTCCGTGCCACCAAATAAGCATACTCCGAGATACTCTAAGTCTGCTTCTTTGGTTTGCTTAGTTCTTTGCTGTTGCTCGATGGAGCCACCTTCGATCATCGTACTCGTGAAATCGGTAAATTTGATATCACGGTTAATGGCCTCTTCACGCATTTTTCGAAGCTTATTTGAATTGTCGGCTTTCAGAACGATGAAAGGATAATGGAATAATGGAATAATGGAATAATGGGATAAGTGAGGATGAACGCCATCGTCCATATCTTGATAGTCAACGTAACAGGCTTCACTTTCTTTCAATTGATCAGATAAACCAACACTCAAATGACCTAGCACATTCAGTGTTCTTCCCAAATCCATCTTCTTAGTTAAGACAGCAATGAATCGTTTCTGAGTTTCATCTGGCAAAGTGCTCACAACATCTCCCTTGTTCATTATCAATAACATTCGTCATCTAACGTATTATTGAGAGGTAAACAATGCAAGTGCCCTATCTTATTACACTTCAATCAGATGTCCTTGGTTAAGAGTCCCTTTTAACCCAAACCACATTTTCATTGGGATCTGGAACTTCAAACCAAGACCAGAACAACTCCAACATTTCAGGCGTCATTTCATACGACTTACAGTTCAACTCTGAATTGCGACTAAATGCCCTCTCGCAACAGGTTTCAAATCGAACATCCAAATAATGCACTTCACTTTTTACACCTGCATTTGATGCCCATTCAGTAAAAGCATTTCGATCGGCTTTACGCCAAAAACCGAAGTCAAAAATAACAGGAACATCGAGAGAAAAAAGTTGTGTTGCCGAGTCTTTGAATAACCCCTGTAGAATAGCTAAACGGCGGTCAAAGGTTTCACGATCCATATGCTCACCATAGAGAGGAATCATCCATTCATCTATGGAGAAACGAAAGGCGTTATGCTCTTCTGCAAGTCGTTTAGAGTACGTAGTTTTACCCGAACCAATAAAGCCACAAACGAAATAGATTTTGGTCATAGTTCCTCGTTAACAAACAACGTCTTTAAGATGTAAAGCTGACAATACCAAAGGAACCTTAAAAGCACAGTTATACAAAGCTATTCTTGTGCTTCTAATTCAGTAAAATTGGTTTTAAATGTGAATGCATAAGGTGTGTCACCCACGTCTCTCAGGTGATCTAGTCGCTCGATAGCTTCATCAAGGCTTGGAATGTGATCAGCTTCAACCCACCAAAGAACATACGTATCTTCAGCTAAACGATGAAACCATTCGTTTTTTCTTCGCATGAAGTCGCGATGGTGAGTTCTAAACATAAAGTTCTTTAAAGAGTCTACTGAGTCCCAAACCGACATATTAACGATCATGTTCGGATCATCGAACGCTTTGATATTAGTCGCATCACCCGATTCATCTTTAAGACGCCAAACAAATCCCTCACTGCTTTCGGCTATGCCATTAACCAGATCTAAATTATCGACAAAATCTTTGATTTCTGGTGCATCTAAAGCGTACTTCGCTAGAGCAATATTTAACTGAGCTAATTTCACAATGCTTCTTCCTTGAATGATTATGATAAAAATGGAGAGTACTTCGATGAACAATAACCAACGTCAATCAAAGACTCGTTCTGAATCTTTACACCGTAACATGAAAGCTAACCTAAAGTTCTTCCATTGATTTCACTATGTATACTTTTCAATATATTCACCAACAAACTCGGTGGGTTCAAACAAAAGGCTAATTGGAAGTTTGAGATTCAGTTTTTCGATGTCTAAAGCTGCGGAACCATATACAGCCTCAAACTCGACCCATGTGCATTCATTAACCTTCGTTACAACTTTTGAACCCAGTAGCAATTGTGCAAATGCGGCTGGGCTATAACCTTTAGTTTCTGCAATAAAATACTGCTTTTCTGAGGTTTGTTGTTGCGCCAACAACAAATAGAATTTCGCAATGTCGTAAACGTGAATGTACTGGTTATAACCTAGAGATGGCATAGCCACTGGAACAGTTCGGTTAGAATACGTTTCTATAATTCGCTTTAGCTGACAATTATCACCACCGTATACCAAGCTAGGACAATAAACGATTTCCCACTTCGCTTGAATGGCATAATTTATTGTTTCCACGTCTAACTTAACAGCATCCAAAGGTTTCAAGCTAAACTCGACCAGATCTTTGTAAGATGCATGACCGAAGAGCCAAACACCCGATGTATGTATCTTTATCGCATTCTTGTCCGCAAATCTATCGAGCCGTTTTAGTAACTCATACTCTATATCTGCAATTTCATCTGCCGAAAACTCTGACCAATGCGGACGTGCACAATTTATAACAACATCGAAGTAACCTTCGAAATTTGAGCGTGCCTCTTTGACGTTTTTCGACAAGGGTATAACTCTTTTGTTCCTACCGTATGTGAATACTTCAAGGCCACTTTCTGCAAATAACTTTGTTACGTGACGGCCAATATATCCATTAGCTCCTGATATCAATACTCTCATTCTTTCCCTGAATTTAATATCGCTGAGTCGTTCTATTCTGTGGCAAATCAAGGTATAGAAAGCACCAAAAGTAACGAATCTATATTATGTAATTACCCTGCTCTAGCGCCGTTTGGCATTTCTGTTTCTGGGCAAGCTAAACATGGTTGTAATTTATCTTCATAGCCGATGTCGAACAACATCCCTTGAGACACTTCACCCGCCATCTTTCTTTCAGGCAAGTTCACTACAAACAAAGCTTGTTTACCCTCGAGCTCTTTCGGGTTTTCGCGCTCTTGTTTTATACCCGCCAAGATTGAGCGTTGATGATCGCCAAAATCGACTGTTAATTTCATGAGTTTGTCAGATTTAGCGACTTCAGAAACCTCTACGATTAGACCAACACGAATATCGATTTTTGCGAAATCATCGAACGTAATCTCATCTTTGATTGGAGCGTGTTCCATATTTCTATCCTCATAATAACTTAAGCCGAAAACGCCAAGCGTTAAGAGTCCATCATAAATTCTTTATTATCTTTTGGCACTCGCAGTGCTCAACAATTGGTCTTTAACGAGACCGCGAGCAACTTTCTCGATTGGTGAGATAAACCAGATACTTCATGATAATCAACATCATGAGCCCAGCAGCGGTAAATGTTTTCGCTGGTGATAAGTTAAGGCAAGCTCTAGGCAATGTTTAATTTCAGGCTCTGGCAATGGCTCTGATAGACGTAGTTCAATGGCCCTATTTCCTTGAAACCGTAATACATCACCATGCAACTCTCGAAAGGTGTCTACCAGTTTTGTCTGGCAGTTAAAATACAAATAGTAGTTCGTGGGTGATTTCAATTTCCAGTCAATTCGAATTGGGCTGCCAGTCTTTACGTTGTAGCTTGGTTCGCCCCATTTCAAAGACTCTTCGACTTCACCTAACTGTAAGTCCGATGATAGCTTTAGAATGAGTTCTCGTAACTCTTCTAGTCGAACTCGAGCGTTTTCTGGATACTCTTCGAAGCGATTTTTGACTACCTTTTCCATTGAAACCTCCTATTCAGATAATGCCACGACCAAATCATCTAAAGTCATTGAAGCTAGATAATACATCCCACCCATACCGATAAGAAACTGACTACTGCCACTCAAACATACCTAATCAATTTGTATCTCCTGTATACATAACTCCGCATTAAGTTATGAGCCCACTACCCACTGACTTTCTTAGACATATTGAAGCCAGTGATCTCGAAACCAACATCTTTGTATAGTTTAAGTGCTCGTTCATTATGATACGCGACCCGAAGCTTTATTTGGCTGATACCAATCGTTTGTAGCTGAGCTTCCAACGCTGAAATAGATTGAGTGCCGAAACCAAGACCTCGATATTCGCTTGAAACAAAAAAGTCATAAATAAAAGTAGATTTGTCACTCACATTTATTGAGTGCCAAAGATAACCCACCAGCTTAGGCTCACCATTTATTTCTGCGTCAATACATAATAACGAATGCTCATTTCCCTCTAGCCCACTAGGGAAGCAACGGTGCAAATCCTTCTTGGCTAATTCGATTGAGACATCTAAAGAATGTCCATAGTTTTTGGCTATTTCCTGACTGTAATCGTCAATGAAATACTGACAATAAGTCGGATATTCGTCTTGGCGCATTTCTCTGAGTACTACCATTTTGATAATTTTATCTTGATTCAATTTACTTATTCCTCAAAAAACATGACGCCCAATTAAGCCGCTGACAACGCAATACTTAACCTAAAGCAACGTATCATAATCACTAAAACTCAATTGGAACTGAAAATACCACGCGTTGACAGTCTGCTTGAATTGCTTGTTATGCCGAATCTCACCTATTTAGGCTTCTCTTCCTGAATTAACATATTCATGTATTTTTCGAACCTCTTGATTCTAGTCTCACTTTTTTTTGCACTTATTAGCCCATAAGCAATAACATAACGATTTGATTTCGTGAGACTCTCGTAGAACGCCTTTGCTTTAGGCTCTACTTCAAGTGCCGAAAGGAAGTCATCAGGAACATCCATTTCAATCACTACATAAGCATTATCCCACCTTCCGTCAGCCTGTGCTGCCCGAACATGAACAAGACCTGATTCCTGCATTCGGCCTTCATTTATTAATTGTTCTACATGCTTGGTGTTCTTTTTGGACCAGTTACTCCTAGCAGTTCTAGGTGTTATACGCTGAAGGTAAGCTTGCTCATCAATAGATTTCTTTATTCCATCAATCCAACCCCAGCATAAAGTTTCTAGAACTACGTCGTTCCATGTAACGCTTTGTAGCCCTGAATTTTTCTTGAACACTTTCACCCACAATTCGCTTTCACTGGCGTGATTAGACGCCAGCCAATCGCGGAGACTTATTGGCGTTTTAAATGTCTTAATTCTAGATGGGTCAACTTCAGGCATGATTTTTGACTCCTTTTCGGCATAACGCCCGCTTAAGTGGTGAGCAATGTAATACCGAAGCTCCTACATACCACCTGAAACACTAAACGCAACGCAACGCATAATGAAAATGCCACGCGTTGTGAATCGCTCTTAAACAATTTGTTAGTTTAATAGTTGTGCTCTTGTGTACGGTGATAAAAGTTAGAAGATAAGTTCGCTCGTTTGAAAAGATCGCTAGTCATAATAAGCCCTAGTAAAGCCCGCATTGCGACTCCATATTCGCTTAACTTTTGATCATCGTCACTCAATTCATAATGCTCATCGTATGCTGCTTCATCATAGCCGGACATACCATAAAGTGCGATAGCATAACGGTTACTCCAATCTCCGATATTTTTCCTGACTCGTTCGCGGGTCTCTTCGGACTTATATGTGTCCTCTAACCTGTTACTCTCACGTTCAGCGTTAATCAACCTCAACAACTCAACTTTATGCGTAACGGTCAACTCAGATTCATTTGCCTTAACTTTCTCTTGAATTTGTGTATCTACGATTCCATCCAAATCAGACCAAGTATCTAACTTATCCCCTTCGTATTCTTCAAGCTCTTCCCAACTGTCTAAGGGCTTGTTTGCTTGATCCCACCAGTTAATGTACTCATTGAGAGTTTTGTTGAGACCAGCTTCTGTATGAATGTAAACAACGCCTTCAGAAATCACTACCGCGTAAATACTTTCACTCTCATAGTTATCAAATAATACTTTTAGCTTGGGCTCAAGTTCCTGAAAAATTAAATCCGCATTTAAACGATTTCTCATAAAGTTATCCTATTAAACTAACGCCCAGTTAAGTAGCTGACACCACCAATACACTCAAATTTAACACCTAAATCTCTGAAGCTAAACCGTGCTGAAAATGCCAAGCGTTGACAGTCTGCTTAAATTGCTTGTTATGTTAATTTTACTCGTACTTCTTACCATTGTGCTTTAACCAACCGTCTGGGTGTCTATTATTTGGATCATGGTGTGTCCAGTGCATTACGCCACCTTTTTGATTCCATTCATATTCACCATGAAACTGAACTCGGTCGCCTACTTTCAGGTTTGGAATTCTAGGAGCCAAATCAATATTGTGAGCAACGAGTAAGGTTTGTTTACTGTCTAGTTTCAATATGAACTTTTGATGCCTACTTCCATCGTTATCATCACGTAACAAACGGACAACTGTACCTGAGCCTTGAATTTGGACGTCACTTTGATGATTGTTATATGCTTGCTTTAACTGACGATCATTAGCTTGTGCATCAATCGAGGTTACACACAAGATTGCTATAAATATAGCGATGAGCTTCTTCATAATACCCAATTTCTCCAATTCACATAACGCCCAATTAAGGTGTGAAGCACGCGATCACAACACTCAATTTGACCACCGTAAACACTGAACTAAACCAAAACCAAAAATGCCAAGCGTGCTGAATTGCTCTTAAATTGTTTGTTATATCACTGTTGGCTAAGGTTTTGATTTAGCTGCTTTACAAAATTCTGAAAGCTATAGTAACAGCAGACAGAAACCACTATAGCCCCAATAAGTGCTGTTAGAGAAAAATGTCCAATTAAACAACCAAATGCGCAAACAAACATAACAAAGCTGTATCTAGTAATTCGGTTAATCCAAGGCTGATTTAGTGTTTTTTCGCACGCATCTGTTGATAAATTGGCTTCAATCAATATCACATGAACCAGTGCAAACGTAGCGAACAAAGGGAAACATACTGAAAACAATAAGGTAGAAATCTGTAAGAGAATTGAGTCATCTAGACTTGACTGTCCACAAAAAGAGCGAAAAAAATGCAGCACATACACCTGTTAGTGCTGAATACAACCATTTCAATTGATTGAATTTATGATTCTGACTAGTAACCATTTTTCGATAATCCTAATTTATTCATGGTGATATAACGAATGACATGGATTCCCCCTCCCGAGGATCTGCCACACTTATGTGGTACTTAAATGCATCGGAGTCACCATGTCTGATTATTCTTATTTCTGCGGTATCGACCTAGTTAAAAACCACTTTAGTCTTCATGCCGTAGACCAAAATGGTAAAGTCTTACTTCATAAGTCAGTAACCCGATCTAAACTACTGACTACAATAGCAAATATGCCACTCATGCGTATAGGCGTTGAAGCGTGTGGTGGTGCACATTATTGGGCAAGAACACTCAATAAACTTGGGCACGACGCCCGCATTATGGCTGTTAAATACGTAATTCCTTATCGAACTAAGGGAAAGAACGACCTTAATGATGCTGTTGCTATCTGCGAAGCTGTTCAGCGACCATCTACTCACTTTGTGCCTGTAAAATCCCCCGAGCAGCAAGCCATCTTATCGGTACATAGAATGAGAAAGCATTGGGTTCGTGAGCGCACCGCACTTATGAATCACATACGCGCCCTACTTTCTGAGTTTGGGTTGATCATTCCCGTTGGTCGCTCTTCATTGATGAAACAGGTTCCCTTAATGCTAGAAGACGCAGAAAATGAACTTCCACACCTCGCTAGAACGGTGATTGCCGATGCTTATCACCACCTTGGAGAATTGAGTCAACGTATCGCCGATACTGAACAAGTCTTCGATTCTTTTGCTAAGGTCAGCACTAATGTTCAACGAGTAATGAAGGTTCGAGGAATTGGACCGCAAACCGCTACTGCGATACTTGCTTCGATAGGCAATGGTTCTCAATTTGATAAAAGCCGTGATTTTTCTGCTTGGCTAGGACTAGTACCAAAGCAATATTCCACAGGAGGAAAATCTCGGTTAGGCCGAATAACCAAACACGGTGATAAATATTTACGAACGCTATTGGTTCACGGAGCAAGGACCGTGATTGCCAACCTTGGCGACAAGCAAGATAAGCTAAGCCAGTGGTGTCGAGGCGTTCTAGAACGGAGAGGAATAAACCGAGCAATAGTGGCACTTGCCGCGAAGAACGCACGAATTATATGGTCGCTTTTACACAATCAAACAGAATATGAAAACTATACTGCTTAAGTAAAAATCGAATCAGAACAAAGAGTTAAATCCACATGGTCATTGCAGACGCTAATAATGGAGATAGGTTAAGACCACTTGCGAATCACTCTTAAATGCTTTGTTATGAGTGTTCACGCACAAGTCTAGAGACTTTCTCGTATAGTTCTTCTCGCAAATTCTCTTTATCAATACTATTGTGCAATGCTCTATGACAGTTAGGGCAAAGTGCCGTCGCATTTGTGATGGTATCTGAGCCACCCTCAGATAAAAATTTAACATGATGAACTTCTAAGTATGGTTGACCATTTTCCTTAACAAATGGTGCTTTGCTACCGCATAGCTCACAATTACCCCCCGTTACTTTTAGAATATACGCGACGACTGTAACATCACGGTGATATTGTATTACCTCAGCTTTTCGTTTGTTTACAACTTCTTGCCCCTTAGGAGTCCTAGTGCCTAGCTTAGCTGTTACTGCCGGTAATGCTTGCTCAATTTCACTGTCATCGTAAACAGTTACGGGTGCCAATTCGTAAGAACTAACATTACATACTAAATTGCCTGATACATTTACCCCGAATTTTTCAAGCTTTTCAGTTAGGTCATCCGCGGTAATCTGAGATAAGCCTTCAAAAAGCACCTCAACCCAACCAAGTGTTGGTCCAAGTATAGGAGAACCTACCTTTCTTCCGTGTCGCCAACGTGCTCGGTATTGATTTTGGTACTCAGTACCACTTTTGATAAGAAACTCAGCTTGTTCATTCTTTAAGTGCCACCTTTGTATATCAGTCAAAGCTGATAAGTAGTCGCCTTCTGACTTACCTTCTTTAGCTTTATAACCATAGATATATGTATCCACGTTAGGTTCTGGTAGAAAAGCCCTGCAACCAAACTTTTCAGAACGATTTGCTACTGGAACCCAAATAGTCGAATCCCCATCTGAATAAATTTTAATCACTACATTCTCCTGAGGTATTCCATTAAACTCTTACTCATAACGCCTTGTTAAGGTGTGAGGCACGCAATACCTAAGCTTCCGCATAACACCTTAACCACTAAAACTAACGCATAGTAAAAATGCCACGCGTGCCGAATCACTCTTGAACAATTTGTTATAGCGGGACCTACAACTAGTTGATTAGCGCATTCAGCCCCCATCCAGCACCAAACAAAATGGACAATAAGATTGCCTGTAAAGGTATGGAGCCGAAAAATGTAGGCCAATACATCCCTCTTGCTTTGATCATTTCAGCTTTGCCTGAAGGAAAGTGCAAACCGATAAACGCTGCAACGATAGATGCTGGAACTAAAATCCAAAAACTTAGGTTTAGATAACCACATACAATCATGCCTAATAAAAGAATTGTTCCCAACATTTCACAAGCCCCTCGAAGTTACTTCGGTAATTCTCGAATAAAACCACACTATAC
Source organism: Vibrio bathopelagicus (assembly GCF_014879975.1). NCBI lineage: Bacteria > Pseudomonadati > Pseudomonadota > Gammaproteobacteria > Vibrionales > Vibrionaceae > Vibrio > Vibrio bathopelagicus. The sequence continues at coordinate 1,900,725 of NZ_CP062500.1, forward strand.
TATTGAGTTTGCATTAGTTACTTGATCTATAAGCTATAACGCCGCGTTAAGTAGTGAGCAACGCCACCACGAAACCTAACCATACCACCTTAAACACAAAACCCAACGATAGCACTAAAAATGCCAAGCGTTGGGAATCTGTCTTAAACGCTTTGTTAGACGTGTTGGTTATTCTTTTTCAGAACAATGCGACGATTTAAACAACGATAACCTCTTGATGTATAACGAGCTTTGATGTCATGAAGATCATCGACATGACTTACCTCGTCAAGTTCAAAACGGAAGTCAGAAGCTTCAGCAAGAGCATTAAGTTCACGTTGGTGTTCTTCAGGGCGCTTCCATGTTGGGATGTCACGTTGAATTGCTTTAACTGTCATGCCCTCGAAATTTACATGAGTTGTCATAAAGAAAGTTTTAGTTTCTTCCGAGATAAAGATCCACGTTTTATAAGTCATAATTTGAACACCTTTGGGCTATGAAGATTAGGAAACAGCCCTTATGATACTTATGAACATTAAGAATGCAATGGTTTTTATGGTTTTTATGGTTTTTATGGTTTTTATGGTTTTTATGGTTTTTATGGTTTTTATGGTTTTTATGGTTTTAGCGTAACTCAAGGTATTGTGAGAGGAAACTAATTGGGAGTGACTTAAATATGGGAACGTCTAACGCCGCGTTAAGTAGTGAGCAACGCCACCACCCTACCTAAAACCTTGCCACCTTAAACACTAAAGCCGACCCAAACTGAAAATGCCTAGCGTTGGGAATGATCTTCACCCGATAAAATGGACACCCTATTATCTTTAACCCGTCGCTACTTCATATTCATGCGGGGTTCGATATCCAAGACTTGAGTGCAGTCTATAACGGTTATAAAAATGCTGGATATAACCAGCAAGTTTATCTCTAAGCTGCTTCTCACTTTTAAAACTATTTTTCCTAATTATGTCGCCTTTGAGCGTATGGAAGAACGACTCCACCTCCGCATTATCAGTGCAATGACCTGGACGATTCATACTTGGGACAATTCCATTTTTTGATAATAAAGCTTGAACTTCATGGGCTCGATATTCAGAGCCTCTGTCGGTATGAAACAATAAGCGCTCTTGTGGCTTTCGATTTCTAATTGCCATTCTCAACGAACTCATCGTTAGCTGTATACTCTTCTTACTACCAAGCGACCAACCGACGATTTTACGCGAGTAAAGATCGATAACGACCGCTAGATACATCCAACGTTTACCTTGCTTTATATACGTTAGATCTCCAGACCATTGTTGATTAACTGCCGTTGGTTTTGGTGTGTCTTTTTTAATATTCTTAATCGATTGATAGAACCGATGTAGCTTGGCCATTTTCATGTAAATGCGATAACTTCGCGCTCTTAGCCCTTGCTCTCTCATGATCCGAGCCACACGCTTGCGGCTAACCAAAACTCCTTGCCGCCTCAGCTCTGCATGAACTCGTGGACTACCGTAAGTCTCTCGACTCTGGGTAAACACTTTAGTTATCCGCTTCTTCAAAGCCTGCTCTTCTTGATCGTAGCGGCTTGGCTCTCTATCAAGCCATGCGTAATAACCCGACTTAGAAACAGATAAAAAACGACACATCAATACAATGGAATAACGCGTTTTGTGATGGGCTATGAATCGGAATTTTGTCGATTTTCTTGGGCAACGAATCGTTGCCACTTTTTTAGCAAGTCATTCTCGAGCTTAAGTTGTTCGTTCTGACGTTCAAGCTCTGCAATCCGACTAGACTCAGTTTTCTGACTCGGGATCTTAGTCCTTTTCTTACGTTTATCTTCCAAAATAACCCCTTCTCTATAGTCCTTTCGCCATTTAGAAAGCATATAAGGGTGGATATCCAATGATAGCGCCACGCTTTTAACTATAGCTCCTTCTCGAAGCGAAAGTCGGACGGCAGTTACCTTAAATTCCGTGAGGTATTGTTGAGTTTTTTTACCTGATTTATAAGCTGGCATAAACACCTCCAATTACAATTGAAGGTGTCCACTAGATCGGGTCAACTACAGAATCTGTCTTAAACGCTTTGTTAGTTTGCTTACACGATGCAGCCAAAGTTTAGCGCCAAGGTGCTGAATTAGCTATCAAACTACTGGCTTTGAACGCCAATGTAAAATTGAAAACTACAGAACTCAAACCCAAGCAACAAAACGCGTTTGGTTAAGAAGCGACATGCTCTAAACAACCACAGTTTGAAGCATTTTAGATGACAAAGAATTCATTCGATGAACCTGACAACCAAGTGCGACGAAGCCACTATTTCACGGATTAAGTATCAAGAAAAAGAAGCCGCGCGAGATGCACTAAGCGACCAAAGTTACTGATGCGGAGAAGTGAATAACTTTGAACTCAAAGAGCCGAAAAACACCCTACGCACGATGAGATTTGGTTGTACAACTTTCGAAAAACGCACAGGTGTAAAGTACAGAAACCGAACTAGGCTCTTTGACCAAAAACGTTTTCTACTTTTGCAAACTAACAGCTATTAGACAGAAAAATTCTGTATTTAAACACATAATTATTCTGTCTAGTTTCTAATACGCGCTGCTCATATGCAACCAAACCATTACATGGCAAAGACTTACATCACAGCTAACCTCAGCATTAGCGAAAATGCAGAATCTTTCTGTCTAGTATAACCAAACTCCCAACATAGAGAATATGATCGAGACAGCTTACTTAAGCTCCTCTGGAATGCGGCGATCTTTGTGGTAGAACTCTCTGTCGTGTTCGTTGATTTCACGTAACACTTTACAAGGGTTTCCGACGGCAACCACATTAGCTGGGATGTCTTTGGTGACTATGCTGCCCGCTCCAATAACAGAGTTTTCGCCAATGGTGACACCAGGAAGTACTACGGTGTGTGCGCCAAGCCATACGTTCTTACAGATACGGACAGGCACATTGAATTGCGCGGCTTTGAGCCTGAGTTCTGGACTGATGGGATGTGTACCTGTCGCGATGGTTACGTTAGGCGCAATCATCACGTTATCACCGAGGAACACGTCTGTGTCGTCGACCAGAGTTAGGTTGAAGTTCACATATACGTTATTGCCTAGGTGCGTGTGACGACCCCAGTTGGCGCGCAATGGTGGCTCGATGTAACAACCCTCGCCAACTTCTGCGAACAGTTGCTTCATAATTTGTTGGCGCTTCTCGCCTTCACTCGGGCGAGTGTGGTTGAAATCGTAAAGCACTTCTAAGCATTGTGTTTGCTCGGCGACCAGATCAACGTCATCACAGTAATAAACGTCTTGGTTGTGCATTTTAGCCTTTATATCCATGTTTTAACCTATTTGATAATTACCGAAGAGCGGTATAAATAAAGCGACTTATGGACAATTTGAAGCATTTCACTGGCCTTAAAACAAGTTTACGGGCTAACGTGGCCTTATGTTCTCGGCAACACGCCATAGCACGCCACTTGGGTCAGTGATACAAAACTCAAGCATTCCCCAAGGCTGCTCTACAACCTCAGTAACGGTTACTTCAAATTCCGTCATTACATTAGAGTTTTGCACGTGTTGATACCAACTTTTTACGTCTTCCACCAGCAAGTGCATCATGTAATTGTGACAGTGCGCCGGTTCGTAAAAATCTTGTAAAAGGAATGCATAATCGCCGTGACGAAAATAAGCGATATCATGGAACTCAGACATGATTTCAAAGCCGAGAGTTTGATAAAAACGCTTGGATAAATCGAAGTCTTTCGCGGGGACAAACGACTTTATTTCTGCGACTTTCAGGTTTTCCATGACACACCTTTCCTTCTGGTTTTCTTATGTCTTTGAAGACTAATGATCTAGCTAGGCTTATTCTTTAATTGGTTTTCAGTTACTGGCTAAAAGAGCTAACTTCATCTTTGGTGAGGTATCGCCACTGGCCTTCTTCGACATCTAAACTTACTTCGCCTATTTGCTCTCGGTGAAGCCCTACAACTCGGTTACCTACTGCGGCAAACATTCGTTTAACCTGATGAAACTTACCCTCTGTGATGGTTAGTAACACCTCTTTGGGGCTAATCACTTCTAGCTTTGCTGGGCGCGTTGGGGCTTTCTCGCCTTGCAACTGAATACCCGCCTTGAACTTATCTGCGACATCGTCCTTGATATCTCGTGACAATGTCACGCGGTAGACCTTTTTACACGACTTGGTCGGTAGTGTGATATTGAAAGACCAACGGCCATCATCGGTGATCAACACTAAACCGGTTGTGTCGGCATCTAACCGTCCTGCGATGTGCAGTTCAGACGCTTTATCTAACTCTAAGTAATTAAAAAGTGATGGGTACACTTCGTCGATATTGGAGCAGATGGTGCCCGCTGGCTTGTGCATTAAGATGTACCGAAACTCTCGTAGCGTTAATGCATCACCATTAAGCAAGATAGCGTTACTTTCATGAACCTGAGTAGATTCATCGAGTACAACCACACTGTTCACACTCACTTCACCGGTTTGGATTCGCTGAACGGCTTCGGGTTTTGTTAGTTCTGTGCTTTTACAAAGGTATTTATCAAGGCGCATTAATCGTCTGCACCACATTTCGCACAAGGCTTGTAGGTACGTTCACCTTGAGCAATCACCACATAGTCTCGAACGCAATTATCACATAGCGCCAACTTTGGGTAAGCGTCTTTCTGTTTCTTTGCGTTAATGTCGCCTTCGGTGGTGTATACGGTTCTCATTTTAATGCCTTTGTTTTAATAACTTGCTAGGCGCAAATTGTATCACTGTTTACAGCCCTGTTTGCAGTGTTGTGACTTAGATAAATGAATATCAAATGAGGTGGTTCCTTTGAGGTTCCGAACGATAGACAACAAAATCAACGTGCCACGCCTATCAGTGGTAAAATGACAAAAGCTCACCAACCAATGAAGTCACTAATGAAAAATTGTAATCAATGCGGAAAATGCTGTATCAAATATGGAGATGGTGACCTTGCCGCGACTCAAGAAGAGATTGATTTGTGGGAACTGTTCAACCCAGACATATTTGAATATGTTCGCGGTAGTGAGATTTGGTTTGATCCGGAGTCTGGCGAACGCTTAAGTCGTTGCCCTTTCCTAGAAGTTGTTCCAATGAAAGATATGAATGCCCAAGCGAAATATACGTGCAGCATTTACTTAGATCGACCTGAAGATTGTCGTCATTATCCGAGCTTAATCAATGAGATGGTAAGAGATGAATGCGAGATGAATGCGAGATGATTGAGGTAATAGATTTACAAGATACGAAAAAAGCTCAAAGAAAACTCGATATTCTGATGAAAGACAGTCGCCCTTCAAGCTTTTCATAAGCACTGATCTTCTAAACAGCCGTTCTGTATTAACGAGCCATTATTTACTGATAAGAGGTAAATACTGGTTTGCTTCTAACCAATCAAGCGCAACAAGAGCAGCCAACGAACATACTGCTCTGTCGTTGCCATCAACAAACTTAAGCTCTTCGATCTCAGCGTCTGGAGCGAGTTCACCAGTATAGCCTGCAAGGTAACATGTCAATTGTACTGACACGCCTTCCGCTTTACCATCAGCTTGGCCAGTAAACGTCTCAACGTATTTGATTGAATCAGGTACTAGGTCTACTGATATTTCTTCTTTGATTTCGCGAACCAATGCTTGCTCATCACTTTCCCCCGCTTCGCGCTTTCCGCCCGGTAGGTAGAACAGTTCTTTGCCTTTTGATCTCACCATCAGCAGCTTGTCATCTTCAATGAATATCCAAGCGAGCTTATCAATTACCTTATTCATGTTCTTAGGCCTTGTTATTGTGTTTATTATTCTGGTTAGCACGACCGTATCGCGGCAGACGTATGTTACATGCAGCAGTGAACATATTCTATTGAATTACTTAGGAAATGTCTTTGATAGTCTATAAACGACAGCCTTCAAGTAGAATACTCGCCAGCTGTCATAAGAACTGAACTGTGGTTGAATTAATCAACGAGCCACTCAACAGCGGAGTCATGATCTTCAAATGACTTAATCTCACCCGACACAAACCAACTGCCGACTTTTGATGCCATTTCTTGCCAGCTTTTATCACCATAGATAGCAATCTTATCTATCTTCGAGTTGAGCTCTAAACCGAGTTTGAAATCGTCCCACGCGGCGCGCAGTTCCCAACCCGTTAATGTTGAGATGTCGACGAGCATCTTCAATGCAGATGAGTCGATCTCTTCTATTGTTGTTTTTAAGATTGGTATCATCGCTTGATAATCGTCGTGCGTCAGCTTTCCTTTCGCTTTAAACACGATGATGGTTTCACCGCTAACACGTTCAATCCCAACCGATATTCCATGACGTTCGATACTCATAACCTAGCCCTTATATTAGAAATCTAAACTTAGCTTAGAGCATTATATAAGCCATAAATGAGAGGTTTACGTCAAAACAAACAAGCTCGTCGCTATGTTTTAAGAGCAAGGATTTGAGCGGTTCTTAAACGTGATAACGACCACTGACGCTAAATATCTGAATGGTCACCCATTGAGGTGCTCCAATAGTTGGATCAGGCTTTGAATCTGCACAATGTTCGCATGATCTGACTCAACCACTGTTCCTTCGGCGTTTAACCAAATTGCTTGCAAGCCGGCTTCTAACGCTGGGTAGATGTCTTTTTCGAGGGTATCTCCCACCATGGTGACGTCTTGTGGTTTAACACCGAGCTTACCAATGATAGCGGGATAAAAACCCGAATCATATTTAGATAAACCAATACTCGCCTTACAGAAGTAACCATCAGTATATTGAGACAAACCGACACGTTCAAACGCACGGATGATGTCATTCTTACTTGAATCAGCCGCGTTGGTCGCGATATAGACGTTGTGATATTTCGACAATTCAGCCAGCATCGCGCGCGTCCCACTGACTTCTTCGACAACCTCCCAGTCACACATTTTCCCTTGTGCATCTGGAAAGTCGACCATCAACGTGTTGCCCCAGTCGAATAAGACTGTCTTTGTAAGCTTGATTGGAGCTGTTATTTTTGTAGAGTTAGTCATCATGCCTCCTGCATCGATGATGTTACGAACTTTTAGTCGTACTTATAAGAACTTCTCGATTAGAATCTCATCAAAGTACTGGTCGCCAATCTTGCCATGTTTCTTGGCTGTTCCAATAATTTCAAAGCCTTGCTTAAGATAAACCGCTAATGCACGTTCGTTGTCTGCTCGAACATAAGCAAATAGCTTTTCGTAACCTTTGGCCTTTGCGACTTCGAATGTATGTTCAAATAACTGCTTTGCGACGCCTTGCCCACGGCTGTTTGCGTCAACATAAGTTCCAATGATACCAACATGGTCAAAGGCTTTCGTGTAAGTAGCAAATGGTTCTACATTCTGAAAACCAAGCAATTGATTGCTAGTTTGATTAACAGCAACACTGAACACACCACGCACTGGAAACGCTTCGATAAAACCTTTCTCTTCATCCAACGTAAACGTTTGATCTAAGATGGTATAACGCCCTTCAATGATGATTGGGTTTAATACATCAATAATGCCTTGAGCATCATCTACCGTTACGTTTCTTACATTCAAACTCATACAACTTTACCTTGCGACTAATATTCGAGAATAATACGCGCGGATTATATGCCTATTAGTTACTATCATTAAAGAGCAATATGTTATCGAAAGCGATATCAAAGTAGAGTTCGTAGCTATTTTGTTCAACGTAGCCTAAATGCGGGGTCGCCGTGACGTTTGGTAAGGATAATAGTGGTTCAATGTCAGTGGTGGCAGGCTCTGTATCAAACACATCAACAGCCGCTCGCTTAGTTGATACCAGACTCAGTTCTCGGTATAAAGCGCCTTGCTCAACCAGCTCTGCTCGACTGATATTCACAAATAGTGAGTCAGGCTTCATTAAGGTCAAATCCTCAGCGGTAACACATCCTCGAGTTACGTCATTCAAGCGTAGATGCAAAGAAAGCACATCTACACTACTGAAAAACGATTGTTTGGTTGTTGCGGCATCAAAGCCATCTGCCTGAGCTTGGTCTCTTGAAGTTTGACTTCCCCACACCATCACATTCATGCCGAATGCTTTGGCATATTGGGCGATGCAGCGTCCGATTTTTCCATAGCCCCAAATACCAAGCTTTAAGCCCTTTAATGTTCTGCCTAAGCCGAGTGAACCTGAATCTTGCCATTGGCTCTGTTTGAGGTTTGACGAGTAAGTAGGAATATGGCGAGACGCCGCCATAATCAGCGCCCAGCATAACTCTGAGGGCGCAACAGGCGAACCTCGGCCCTCTAGCACAGTAACACCGAATCGTTCGCACATTTTCGGGTCGATATGATTACTCACTTTACCCGTCTGGCTAATCAGTTTGAGGTTGGGAAGTTTTGATAAGAGCGATTCAGTGATCTCGGTTCTTTCTCGAATGAGCACAATGGCTTCAAATGAGATCAACTTAGCGCAGAGCTCTTGTTCTGAATAAGCTTTTGTAAATACAGTGACATCGTGTTGTTCGAGTTTGTTGAAGCTATCGAGGTCTTTAACGACGTTCTGATAGTCATCCAATATCGCTATTTTCACATCACTCTCCTTGTGATTGTTAGTTATCTTGTATTGGTCAAATTTAGGCCAAAGTGCCACGCATTATGGTTCAACATAACACTCACGCTTACTTTACTATTGATAAACCACTTTAAATCGCTCTAGTACAAGTAACATGTCTTCAGTTGGCGCGATTTTGAGCTCTTCACATTCACGTGAGAAGAAGTTCCAGTGCGCTTTTCTCCACCACTCTAGAGTTTTGTCCCCCTCACCTTCAGCAGCAGCAAACTCAGCCGTCACTTCATTGTATTTGCACAACGACACCGAAGTTACCTCAACAATGCAAACTGGTTTGCCATCCCAATCGGTGACGACTTGCAAATGCCCCACGACAGGCATAACTTCATCTTCATTGCTGTACCAATACTCTAGACTGCAAGACGCCTGCTTTTCGCCTTTAAGTATTAGCTGTGCGCACAGGTTGGCGTTGTATTCATCAGCACAGTAATAGTCAGAACTAAAAGAGGTGTATTGCGAAGCAACGTCCGCTGGCAATGTGCTGAGGTAGCTATCGAGATAAGCTTTGCTTCTTTCTTCCATGATTTTTCCAAATTCAATATAAGTTTGAGCCAATAAGTACTTATAGATTAAGCAGTTGATTATATTGAGAGCAAACTATCAAGTCCGGTTATTACTGTAAACCGAGTGATTATCAAAATGTCGGCTGAGAAAGAAGAATATGAATTGGACTTTTAGGCTAATACAAGAAGAGCCAAATGCACCTTTAGACCGTGCTTTTAGCTCTTCGTATTTCGTTACTATCGCCTCTTAAATGAGCGACAAATTATTGGTTCAAGAAATCTACCGCTTTGTCTGGAAAATCTGTAAACACACCGTCGACTTTGACTTGGTTGTAAAACACATCCAACATGCCATCGAAGTTATCAGCATAACTTGGGATTTTTCCTGGATCAGCACGGAACGTATAAGGGTGTACGTCTAAACCAGCATCTTTTGCCGATTTCATTAACGGCTTAATGATGATGTTTCCTTTGGTCGATGCATCGTCCACCAACATAGGTTTCCAAGGGCCAATGCCGTCAGCGTAAGTAGCAACTTTTGCCATGCCACCTTTCTCAAACATCCAGTCGTAACTGTATGGCGTGGTTTTGTCACCCTTGTAAGTCATGGTTTCGTTCCAATCGGTGTAAGCCATCAACTGAACGAGTTTAAGATCCATTTCCATGGCTGGCATTAACTCATCATTAATGCGTTGCAATTCGTTGGCGTCAAAACACTGTAAATAGACCTTGTCGTCTTTAGATAGGTAGCCATATTGCTGCAAGGTAGCAAGCACCGCTTTAGAGATGTCTTTTCCTTCATGGCGATGGAACCAAGGTGCTTTGATTTCAGGATAAATACCCACGTCATAACCGAGCGTCTTGTTTAAGCCTTGGATCAGTTCGATTTCTTCTGCAAAAGTAGCGACACGGAAATCAGACTGCCACATAGGGAAGCGCGTTGGGTACCCTGCCACTCTGTTACCTTGATCATCGAGGTTAAAACCCTCAGTTACTTTTAATGATTTGATCTCAGCAAGCGTAAAGTCAATCGCGTAATAGCGGCCATCTGCTCGTGCACGGTCTGGAAAGCGGTCTGCAACATCGGTAACACGATCTAAATAATGGTCATGTAGTACCACCAACTGATCGTCTTTTGTCATTACGACATCTTGCTCGATGTAGTCCGGCCTCATTGCATAAGCGAGTGCTTTGGCCGGTAATGTGTGTTCCGGTAGATAGCCTGATGCACCACGGTGCGCAATCACTAAAGGATCGGCAAGCGCATTGGTTGATAAGCTAAGTGTTAAAAGAGTTAGGCACATTGACGTTGTTTTCATTATATCTATTCCTTTGATAGCACAGAGGCAGGATATCCCCTGCCTCTACTGTCTATTAGTATGACGTTGTCTAATTAATAAACTATTGAGTTAACGCTTCTTTTTGTTGTTCGAGTTCTTTTTGTTTGTGGTGTGCACGCTCACCTAAGAACGCGTAAATCAGACAAATTATTGAAGCAACACAAGCACCGACCAAGATAATGAAACCACCATCCCAACCGTAAAGGTCAACCATAAAGCCAAGTACTGCGTTGGCAGCAACCGCACCGCCTAGGTAGCCAAACAAACCGGTTAAGCCAGCCGCTGTTCCCGCCGCTTTTTTAGGCGCAAGCTCAAGCGCATACAAGCCGATTAGCATTACTGGGCCATAGATAAGGAAACCAATCGCAATCAGTGCCAGCATATCAACCGTTGGGTTGCCTGCTGGGTTCAGCCAGTACACTAATACAGCAACAGTCACGAGTACCATGAACAGGATCCCTGCAGGTGCACGTCGGCCTTTAAACAACTTATCTGAAATCCAACCACACAATAAAGTGCCAGGAATGCCCGCCCACTCGTACAAGAAGTAAGCCCAAGACGATTTATCTACTGAGAAGTCTTTCGCTTCTTTTAAGTAAACAGGAGCCCAATCGAGTACGCCGTAACGAATCAGGTAAACGAACGCGTTCGCGATAGCAATTGACCACAACAACTTGTTAGAGAATACGTACTTAAAGAAGATTTCTTTGGCCGTCATCTCTGTCTCGTGAGACTTATCGTAATCATCTGGGTAATCGTCTTTGTGTTCTTCAATCGGAGGCAAACCACAAGATTGAGGTGTATCTCTTACTGTAAACCAAACGAAAATAGCAACGAGAGTGGCAAAAAATGCAGGAACATAAAAAGCGGTTCGCCAGTCGTCGTTAAAAGCCCAAAGACCCAATAAGAACATTGGACCAATCAATCCGCCGCCAACATTGTGCGCAACGTTCCATACCGAAACTATCTCGCCACGCTCTTTACGTGACCACCAGTGCACCATGGTTCGCCCACAAGCCGGCCAGCCCATACCTTGAAACCAACCATTCAAGAACAGCAGGATAAACATTGCAGTAATGCTGCCTGTTGCCCATGGCATGAAACCAAAGCAGAACATCACCAGTGCCGACATTAACAAGCCGCCGCTGAGGAAATAACGTGGGTTTGAGCGATCCGACACGCTTCCCATTAAAAACTTAGATAAGCCGTAAGCAATTGACACTGCAGCCAAGGCAACACCAAGCTCTCCGCGACTGAAACCCTGTTCAATAAGGTAAGGCATCGCCAAACTGAAGTTTTTGCGAACTAAGTAATAACCTGCATAGCCAACAAAGATGCCTAGAAACAGCTGCCATCGTAAACGTGTGTAGGTGCTATCAATCTTATCTGATGATAAGCGATCGATATGCGCCATAGGTTTGAATATTCCAAACATAGGAACCTCATATTATTGGGCGAAGGAAGAATAAAATGCTCGAACGAAAAAATTTACGCTCATTCGAAAACAGGAGGGATTGTATGTGCTTCAGGATTATTTTCTGTGACAGAGATAGCCATTAACAATTAATTACTTTAAATACAGCAAATTAGTTTCATTTAATTAGACTATGCTTCATATTTTCGTTTGCGCATTTTACTTTTGGAAGGTTTTTATGAGACGGGCAACAATTCGAGTGAACAAATAACGAACATAAGATGCATGATTTGAACGCGCGAATACCGGTTCTGACGCACTTATATAACAAGAAGCCACTCAAGCACCTGATGCAAGATGATTCCACGCTCAGTTTTCGCCCACAACTCATACTCAACATCGTTCTTTCTAGGCGACAACACATAACCAACCGTGATGTTAAATCTATTGTTCAGTTTATTTATCCAACATCGATGTTTACGTATCGTACAACCTCAAGCAATGCCGCAGCCTTACAACGTTAAGTGCGTCAGGCCAGCGACTAGTGGAATTAGTTATCCACTCATTGCCTTTACGAAATTAAATAACGATAGGAAATATCATGAACAAATCACTTATCGCTCTTGTACTTACTGCCGCTCTAGCTGGTTGCTCATCCGGTGGAACCTCAGATCCCGAAAAACCACAATTCGATGGGGATTACGGCTATGAAAATATCGATCCTGGTTTTGGTCTAGACGATACAGATAACGATGGCGGTTATGAGAATCCAGATCCGAACTATGGCCATGATGCCCCAACTTTAAAAGACAAAATTGCTCAAGCCGATCTGGGGTTTGTTCACATCCCTGAGCTAGGTGATATCCCCTTTTTCAATAGAGGAAACGAAGACGCAAGGATGTCAGCGGTTAAGGAATCAACTTATCGCGGAAAAACAACATATGGGATTATCGTTGACGACATACGTGTTGGTGAAGTTTCGATTGGTCTAAAGCACATAAACATCAGTGTTGGCGGAGGTGAACACACTATTTCGGCAGAAAAAGATACCTATAAAGATACCAGACACAACTTTTGGACGGTAACAGGCACCGACGGAAACGTGATTGGCGACTTTAAACGCCTAGACGATGGTGTTTGGGTGTTTCGTGAAGAAATAGACCGCGAGACATTCGTGGTTAAGTATCACGATGGTAAGTGGAATTTCATCCCTATGTCTGAGGTTAAAAACAAAATCAAAGATAACCTGCCATCTCATGCTGAAGTAACTAAAGTACGTACAAAAATGCAGGTCAATAAGTTACGTACTTTGAAGTAACACTTATCGCCATTCCCATATCAAAACGGCATCCTCAAACCCAAGAGGATGCCCTTCAAAAACATCTACAAAGAAAATACTAATAAAAAGCTCAAGGAAGATCCGGACTAGGTTACTAATCTACTGGCGTTCAATACTTTGAATTCGCCGATATTTTGTATACATAAGCGAGAGATCCAATGACCATCAAAAAGCTTCCCCTTCTGACATTAGCCGCTGTCTTGCTGTTCCCGATGTCTAACGTACAAGCCTTTGAACAAAACCAAGAGGAAACAGCGATTACATTTGGCCTCTCTGCAGAACGTGGATGGCGAGATTGGTCTGCTTCTTACATCAAATACCGTGGTCCGGGAAGTGTAGGTTATGGCATTGAGTTTACACGTTCAGCTTACAACGAAGACGAAGGTTCATACGAATATAAACAGCGCGACAATGAATATCAGTTTCACGCCCCTATTGGTATCACAGAAAATTTATACATCACACCGGGATACGGCATTAAGCGGACACATACAGACGTTACCCTTGAGAACCGCGAACTCTCTGATAGCTCAACGAAACAAGTTGGCGGCTTAGACGCAACCTACATTATGGACAGTGGCTTTGTTGTTACAGCTGGTTTCGACAAAGCAGAAGGTGAGGACTTGGAGTTCTCAATTGGTGCAGGTATCGCTTGGTAAAGGTAATAAGCCTAATACAATTGAAAAACAAAAAGGGTCTAGATTTCTCTAGACCCTTTTAGGTAATAACGCTTGGTGACTTTATGTTGGCTAATTAGACAAACATTAGCTAATGACACGAAGTATTAGCTAGTCACACGAAGTGATTATGCTTCGATGTAAAAAGCTTCAACAGTGCCTTTTAGAGTAATAAGCATTGGCTGGCCAAAACGATCTAGCGCTTTTGGAGAAGGGATCTTAACCCAACCTTCGCTGATGCAGTATTCTTCAACATCAGTACGCTCTTTACCATTTAGACGAATACCGATTGGGTATTCGAAACACTCAGCCACATGGTGTGGGCTGCGTGGGTTGCCTGCAAGATGATCTGGTAAAGCTGGTCTTGAATTAGTATCGCTCATGTTCATTACCTGTATGTACGTAAATAAAAAAAGTGCGTCATTCTAGTCAATATAGGCTTTGCGCTCAACAACTGCTGCAATAAATCGTATTGATAGTTTTATTCAGCGCCTAGTTGTTTGATTTAAAGGCGATAGTTGCTCTGTTTGAACGCAAGATAACTCAAGAGATAAACACAATCTGATTTAATTCAGTTTCCCTTGTTACAGAACTAATACAGTTATCGACAAATGAGCAATTAAAGATCAATAAAGCAGAGGATAATGAGGCAAGTAACAACGCCGAGAATAAATCTCGGCGTTCAATAGCGAACATTTAAAGTCTACAGTCTACAGCAACTAAACTTTTTCAGTCTCTGCCGCTTTATTAGAGCTACAAAGAAGCGCATCGACGATTTCTTTAGAACGCACAGCCAACACAGAAAGCAGTGTATCACTCAGACCGTGTGAAGACTCACAGCAACCCTGCAGGAAAATCTTAACTTCGCAATTTGACTTCATGTCTAATTGGTATGAACGCCCTACCGATTTGCTATCAATCAAGGGTTCAATAGAGCTAAGCATTTGATTGAACTCATCGTATCGATAACCGGTAGCAAGAATGATCGCATCATATTCATTCCATGCTTGCGTCTTGTTGATCGTGTCATTCAGTCGCAACGCTACTTTGTCGTCTTTCATTGCTACTTCTTGGATGTCATGGCAACGTAGATGTTGATGTTTACCTTCACCCGTTACTTTCTGCAAATAAAGTAGCTCATAAATCGCGTTGAGTTCTTCTGTATCCACAACTGAATAGTTGGTCGCGCTAAAACGGGACAGAATGTGGTCACGTTGCTCTTGCGTGCTTTCATACATGTGGTCGGTAAATTCAGGGTCAAACACCTCGTTTACAAACGGGCTGTCATCAGCTGGGTGCAATGCAAAGCGGCGGTTAACCATGTGAACTTCACCGTCTGAGTAACGGTTCGTCAGATCAACGAATATTTCAGCGGCACTCTGCCCTGCGCCCACGATTGCGATTTTAGGCTTTGAATTTCCCTTAAACGTTTCACGCCACGCTTTGTACTTCGAGGAGTGAATGATTTGTTCGTTATCATGACCTTCAAACTGTTTAGGAAGCTTTGGCATACCGCCCATACCAACAATAAGGTTCTTCGCAATTCGAACCGTTTGATTACCGTGGATATCGGTAGACGTGACTTTCACTTTAGAACTAAGACCATTCTCTTCAATAGCCTCAATATCAATGACTCGTTGGCCGTAATTCACTCGATCTGAGAACTGATTAGCGACCCACGTTAGGTAGTCATTAAACTCGAGGCGAGAAGGATTCATACTGCCTAGGTTAATGAAAGCGTTAAGCCTATCTTTGGTGTGCAAATAGTTAACGAATGAGTAAGGGCTCGTTGGATTCCGCAATGTCACCAGATCTTTCAAACACGATATTTGCATTCTTGTTCCATCAAGCAACATACCACCGTGCCATTCAAAATGAGATTTTTGCTCCAAGAAGCAATAACTTAAGCCTTTATCTTTAGCCTGCTCTTCTAGTGCAATAGCTATCGATAAGTTAGCAGGACCAAAGCCTACTCCGAGAACATCATATTCCTTAATTTGTTTCGTCATGTATAACCTCATGATAATTTTTGGGTACAAAGCACCCTATTCCGACTCCCTTTTTCAGCACTGACTAATTAACTGCTAAAACTCGTTGCTGAAGAAGCTGTCTTTCAACTGACACATCAAAGCCGCACGCTTATGCGGAAATTCAAATTCTTTAACTTTGGCAAAACCGTATTTTTGTAGATACCCGATCATCTTGTCGTTATCGGCTCGTGGCTCACTGACAATCTTTTCAGTTCGGGGATCGGATAAATAAATGAAATGACAAACCGAGGGTAACCAAGCCGCAACTTTATGAGCGCCACGGTGAGACTCTTCCCCTACCAGCATGTGGATTCCACGGTCATAATCACCTGCAGCGTAATACGGTGCGATTCGATCTTCTTTGGTCCAATACACTTCGATGTAGGCAAAAGGCTGATTGTCTAAACACACAATAAGAAGCTGATTTTTATTGTTTTTAATCGACTCTTCTAGATAAGTTCTGTGCTCTTCCAGTGAGCCCGTTTGCTCCCAGAAATTCGCAACCCGGTGACTGTTTTGCCACTTATTGAAGAAGGTTAAGTGCTTGTCGACATCTAAGCCTTCTAGAGTGAGAACGGCGTTAAGATCAGGAATATAACGACGATACAACTCACCCAATAAGGGCTTTGGCCTAGCGGGGTGATAGCCTGCCGCATCGAGGATTTGTTTATGGGGGTAAAGCGTTTGATGTCGATTCTTAAGCCAAAGTTCAGGAATTTGCATAATGGCTTCACGCCATAGCACCTTTAAGCCTTCGCCAGTTTCAAAGCACAAAGAATCCAACACTTCACTTTTAAACAATCCGAGTTCAATAGTTCGAATATCTGGGTTAGCTGAGAACAGGAGTGCAAAAGCAGTAAGTTGCTCCGCGTTTAACGCTGTCATTTGGGTTAGGCGCCAAAACTGGTTTGTTTCACGCACCACTTCAACCACACCGGAACTTACTTCAACGCAGTAACTGTCTTGTGCCTCACTTAAAGAAACACTCTGCCCATCGGGCAGAGTGTTCAAAGGCTGGTGGTTACCAGTCATAGGTTACGCTCGCAATTACGTTACGGCGGTCACCGTAGAAGCAGTAGAAATCACACGTTGCAACGTACTCTTTGTCTGCTAGGTTTTTTGCAGCGACTTGGAACTTGTAGTCTTCAATACGGTAGCTGACAGTTGCATCAAACAGTGTGTATGAAGGAACAACATTAGTTTCTGTATTGTCGGCGTAAGAATCACCAACGTAACGAGCACCAGCACCCACTGTTAGGCCATCGAGAGGACCACTCAAGAAGCGGTAGTTTGCCCAAGCCGAAGCCAGTTGGTCAGCAATTTGCGATGGTGTATTACCCACATAACTGCTGTTTGCATCTTCAGTAATTTCAGAATCAATGAATGACACGTTACCAATTAACGTCAACTCTTCCGTTACGTTTGCAACCGCTTCTAGTTCAATACCACGGTTACGAACTTCGCCGATTTGAGTGAGTTGACCGGCAACCTGACGCGCTAAGTTTTCTTTCGACACTTCGAATGCGGCAATGTTGAAGTAACCATCGAAACTACGCGGTTGGTATTTCAAACCTACTTCGTACTGCTCACCGCGTTCTGGTTTAGCCGGGTCGCCATTTACGTCTAGTTGAATAATCGGGTTAAATGATTGTGCGTAGCTTGCGTAAGGTGTAAAGCCGCTATCCATTAGATAAGCAACACCGAAGTTAGTTGTCCACTCTTCGTTATCAACCTTGGTCTTAGCACCTGTTGTCGTGTTATGTGTCTTATTTTGAGAATCATCGTAACGGACCCCAATCTGCACTGCCCACTTATCGGCAATCATCATTTGGTCTTGTAGATACAGGCCTAGCTGATTGTTTTTGGTCTTGGTGGTTTGGCGATCAGATTCGTCAATAACACTAAAGTTTGAATCAAGCAGAGTAACGTTATTGCTATACGATGGATTAAACACGTCAAACAATGGGTTAGCGATTGAAACTAAGCCCACTCCAGGTACTGGAATACCGATAGAACTATTGCCATCAGCAACAAATGGGTCTGCAGCATAATCTTTACTATCAATATCGATGTTTTGGTAATCAATACCAGCAAGTAACGTATGTTCTACAACCCCTGTTTTAAAGGTATGTATAACACGGTTGTCGATATTGAATGCGTCAGACGTACCTTCCTCCGTTGATGCACCACGCAGGATTTTACTATCTGTTGGGTCATAAACACCTAAGCCGTAATCTTTAGCGTAACCAAGCGAGTACATTTGACGAAGGTTAATGTCCATCTTGCTGTAACGCGTGTTCTGCATGAAGTAAGTGCTGTCATTGAAATGATGTTCAAATTCGTAACCTACTGACAGTTGTTCGCGCTCGAACGTTTCCCAATCTGTATTACCTACCGCAGTGCTATCACTGATTTTTCCATTTGGATTCGACGTTAACGTCCCTTCCATTGGCAAGAATTGCAGATACGGATCAGAATCATCTTTTTGGTAGCTAGTGAGTAGCGTAATTTTGGTGTCGTCTGTGAATTTGTAAGCCAGAGAAGGCGCAATAAAAATGCGTTCAGCTTCTACACCATCGACACGGCTACCATTTTTACGACCAAGCGCTTGTAGGCGGAATGCCATTTTGTCATTAACTTCAGTGTTCACATCTAAACTGATTTGCTTGCGATCGTCAGTACCGTATTCAATCGCAAACTGACCAGAACCACCATCAAACTGTGGACGCTTACTTATTACGTTAATAACACCACCTGGAGGGGTTTGGCCGTACAACGCTGATCCTGGACCACGTAAGATTTCTACACGCTCCAAACCAAACGGGTCGATTTGCCAGCTGTAGAAACCGGATGAGTACAAACGCGTTCCGTCTTGATACAAACCGCTGTTTGCCTGCTTGAAGCCGCGGATAACAAACCAATCTTGCTTGTTATCTTCACCAAAATAGTTTGCTTGAATGCTTGGCGTGTACTGCAGTGCATCGGCAATACTGATCGACGCTCTATCGTCCATCTGCTCACGAGTCACAATCGAAATAGCACGAGGTGTCTCACCTATCGCTACATCTGTTTTGGTTGCCGTACGACTACTCAATCCAACATAACTAAAATCAGGCCCTACTGAGCTATCTTCAAGCTGTTGCCCAATAACAACAACGGTTTCATCTTCGTTGGCCTGAACCATTCCTGACGATATTACTAAAGCGACCGCAAGAGCTGTTGGGGTACGCATAAAGTGCCGATTCATATAATTCTCCTTCAATACGGCTATGAACCAATTGTAATAAAAGCACGAACAATAACGATAATGGTTATCATTGCGATTAATAATTAGACGAAGTGTACCACGTAATTTTCAAAATAAAACATCTCAGCAATAGATATTTATAAAATTATTCACAATACAAATGTCTGTATAAGTCTTTGATTACTGTATTGTTCTGCACGATTCCTAAATGATCAGTGTCTACAACAGCGGAAAATTGGAGGTCGTTATAGTTATTCAACCCTTTTGATAACAGCTCTGAGCGCCCATTTGGTTGCCCTGCCCACCAGCAATGCAACTGGGTTTTTATCTTGGGTAATTGATACCCACGACACAAAGCACGCATGTGCTGTTCAACAGCCCAGCTATAGAGCATTTGTTTCGCGTTATCTGCCATGTATCTATCGAACTGATTTTCCGATAACCATGTATTAAACACTTCTGGCCATCTTGATGGCACCACGGAATCGAGCAACTGCACACACCGTTTTCCTTGCTCTTCGGTAATGGAGCCTAATAGTAATGAAATGTGCTCTATGAGCTTGGTTTTTGAGGTTGGAGAGTCCCACTGATCTTCCGCGATTTCGGTGCCTGGCACATAACAATCGAGTAAACCAACGAACGCAACATCATCGTCATTTTTCTCTAGACGATTTACGATTTCTTGAGCAAGTGCCCCGCCTAACGACCAGCCTACTAACCGATAAGGTCCACATGGCTGTATCTGCTTGATTGTTTGATAATAGGTTTCCGCCATATCAGCGAACGACGTATCAAAAACATCATCTGAAATGAAGCTCTTCGACTTGATTCCAAACACACTTCTTTCACCTTCAAGAGCCTGTGCAAGCCTTTGGTAGCCGGTCACGCGCCCTGTCACAGGGTGGATGCAGAAAACAGGTTCATTCTCGTCAGCGGTACTATTGAGTTTTTCAATCAGTCGCAGATTGGGTGAGCATTCATTGGTCTGCGCGGTTTGAGCTTCCTCATTCATTGCCGCGATAAGAGCCGTTAAACTCGCAACATACTGAGTTGCGATCTGCTCAATGTCAGCCAATGAATAATGCGTCGTTGCGAACTCCCATGACAAACTCAGCTGGCCAGACACAACTTGTGCGTTTACTACAAGCGGTGTCAGCATCTGATTTAACCCGGATTGAGGCGAGCTCCCATCTTCAATAGGCGCACACCAGTGTACGAAGCCATCGCTTGTATATTGGCCAAGATAGTTAAAGGTCGCGCTTGCACGATATGTATCATTGGCATTTTGGTTTAGATACCTCAAGCCATAACCGATACCACCGTCTTTTTTAACGTTTTCTAGATACTCCCGAGTTTGCCTAAGCACACTGAGAATATCAGGCTGAAAATGCCCAACCATCGGATACAAACTCGTTGTCCACCCCACCATTCGTGAAAGGTCGACGTTCGAAAATACAGAAGATTCTCGGCCATGCCCCTCTAGATAAAGAGGTACATCAGTTTGCTCTTCACTCGCTAGTGCTGACACTAGTGCAGTAATCAACACACTCTGTGTATCTCCATGACTGGTGTTTGAAACACGTAACAACGTTTGACTGAGTTCGCTTGAAAGTTTGGTTTTATAGGCCTGTTTATCTTGATAAAAAGCCGGAGCGATATCTGGTCGGTTTTCGAGTAAATTAGACGAGTTCTCCGCCAATTCATGCCAAGTGTATTGCATCAACTTACCTTGCTCGCTTGACGACCACTGCTCAATCGACTGAACGGTTTCATCCATTGCACTCGAATTTGGCACCAGTTCGATAACTTGCCCCGCAACTTGCTGTTGATACGCTTTCCAGAGGTCATCTAATAGAATTCGCCAGGACACACCATCCACAGCTAAGTGATGAATCGCTATCATCAACCGATTCGGCGATTCCGAAAGTTCTGCATAACCGGCTTGAATTAGCCTGCCAGAAGCAATATCCATACTTTGCTGTATCTCTTGCGCAAACGCTGAAAATGCTTCTTCAGAATCCACCGAGGTGCGCCATAGGTACTCACGTTCCTGATAAGGCTGATACTGTTGTTTCCAATGACCTTGCTGTTGATTGAACGCCAGTCTCAAGCTTGGGTGCTGTTTTACCAAGGCTTGAATCGCTAACTCCAAATAGTCAGTATTCATGTCTTGTTTAAGCTCGACACAAATATGCTGGTTCCAATAATCGGGCTCAGGAAACGCTTGAGCAAAGAAGTGAGCTTGTATTGGCATTAGCCCAAACGCTTCTTCGGTTAACACGCGTTCTTTCGCGGCTTTATGAATATCCAACGCTTCGGCTAGGTCGGTTAGCGTTTTTGCTTCAAATACTTGTTGTGGTGTTAGGTTGTACCCTGCAACGCGTACTTTGCTCACCATTTGTAAGCAAAGAATCGAATCACCACCCAATGCAAAGAAATTATCCGAGCAGCTCACTTGAGCTGTGCCTAAGAGCTGTTGCCATATATCCACAAGTAACATTTCTTGCTCGGTTTTTGGTAACACAAGTGTCGCAACAGATTGGGTTTTTCCATCCATAGTTGGAAGTGACGCTCTGTCGACTTTTCCGGCAGGGGTTAATGGTAGCTTATCCAACACCATCAATTGGCTTGGTACCATATAATCAGGTAATTCTCTTGAAAGCGCTTCGAGAATATCATCAAGTTCAAAACGCTCAGGCTCACGACTCTGTAAGTAACCAAACAACTGTTTTTGCTGGCCGACCTCTTTGACGACGACCACACAGTGTTCAACTTTAGAGATAGATTGCAGACGACTTTCAATTTCACCCAACTCGACGCGGAACCCTCGGATCTTAACCTGTTGGTCTACACGGCCGATATATTCCATCACACCTTCGTTATTCCAACGAACCAGATCCCCAGTGCGATACATTCGTTCGCCTATTGATCCGTCACTGCCATTACCTGTATTAGTAAACGGATCGGGTATGAAGCGCTCCGAAGTTAAGTCAGGCTGCTCCAAGTAACCGCGAGCAAGGCCGACTTCTCCACCAATGTACAGCTCCCCGACTTTCCCAAACGCCACTTTGTTGAGCTGCGCATCTAAAACGTATAAACGACGCTCACCAACAGGTTGTCCAATCGGCGCATAGGCGCTGTTTAATTTGTCTTGCGGGTACGCGCGCCAAATCATAGGGGTGACCACAGTTTCTGTTGGGCCATAGCCATTGATAATGCGAGGAGGTTTCACGATCTGTTGCAAGCGCTGATAGGTTTCCGCGGTGAAGGCTTCGCCACCAAGTGTCCAAGAACGAACGTTGAGTGACGGCTTTTTGTATTCAATCCAGTCAAGTAATGGCCCAACATAACTCGGAGGAAAACAGGCGATGGTGATATTGTCATCACGTAGCACTTCGCAGGTTTTCTCGACACTCCACAACTCTTGGTCTCGAATGACAAGCTTACTGCCAAACGCCAACGGTACAGTCCAACGCTCAACGGCACCATCAAAGCTAATTGAAGCGAAGTGAAGCTCAACATCCTCTGGCGTCATGCCGTACTGCTGACCAATGGTTTGAACGTGCATCGACAAACCTATGTGATTGATCGCTACGCCTTTGGGCTTACCAGTAGAGCCTGACGTATAAATAATGTAAGCCAGTTGTTCAGGAAGTATCGTCGGCGCTAATTCTGCTTGTTCATATTCTCGCGTGTCTAAAGATTGGGTTAAGTCTTTCAGGCAATAAACGAAAGAGCTTACTTGAGGTAATAATGTGTCAAACTCAGATTGAATATTCTGCCAACGTGACTCTAAGCCTTGCTGGGTAACCACAAACCCAGCCTTAGAATCCTGAATCATGTATGCCAAACGCTCAGTTGGATAGTCAGGATCAAGTGGCAGAAATGCCCCACCCGCTTTCATTACCGCAACCATAGCGACAATCATGTCCACTCCTCTTTCAAAGAGCACACCAATAGCTTGATCGCGCTGCACGCCTTGAGCAAGGATTCGGGACGCTAATAGAGATGACGCCGAGTCCAGCTGTTGATAACTCAACTCAAGGTCTTGATGCTTCAATGCGATGGCATCAGGTTGTACATGTGCTTGTTGAGCAATTAATTCAACGATCGACTGGAACGTCCAGTCACCTTCTGGTTGCGAAAGCTTCTCTAACACTGAAGCATCGTGTGGTGTTAAATGACTAATTTGAGCTAGATTTTTGCCCGCCTTAATGTCTAACTCGCTGATCAAACTTTCAAGTGCAGCATTCAGCTCAACCATCGTATCTGAATCAATTCGATCCTTCGAATAGGTCAACACCACAGCTGTTTTTCGCTCAGTCTCACGCACATCCAATGCAATATCGAATAACGCAAATTGACCACTTTGTTCCTCTGCCGACAGAGTAAGTTGGCTGTCTAACTGAATATCATCAGCTAATGAGTTTTGATGATTGAATAGCACTTGAAACAAGGGCGTTTGCCCAGCTTTTCGCTCAATAACCTTTTGCTCACTGGTCTTTTGTTCATTCATCAGAGCATTGACCAGTTGATCAAACGGCAACAATTGATGCTCTTGCGCCTCAAGTACTTTGTGATGAGCCTCTTCAATAACATCAGATAACCGACTGCTTGGCGTTACGGATTGCTGAATCACCATGGTATTCACAAAGAATCCAATCAGATTAGAGACTTCATGACGTGTGCGATTCGCCATTGGTACACCAACAGAAATATCTGAGCGATGCGTTACCTTCGCTAATGCGGCCTGCCAAACACCCAACCAGAGGCTTGAAGTTGTCACCGACAATTGGCGTGCAATCTGTTTGAGTTTTTGAGACTGCGACTCGCTTAATTCATAGCTAATGGAATCGGCTATACGTCTTTGATTTGGGGTAACTTCACTATTCCAAGGGAACAGTAGGCTTGAATCCGTTTTCTCAAGTTCACGCTTCCAAAACTCAATGTGTTGTAGGCCTTTCCCCGCCTCCAACAAAGCACTTTGCCAATGAGAGTAATCACGATATTGAACAGGTAATTCAGGTAGCTTGCCTTGTTGATAAAGGGCTATAAGCTCATTCAAGAATACACCTATAGACCAACCATCAGATACAATATGGTGCATGACAAGCTGTAGCTTCCATGAACCCTCACCAAGCTGTAAGCACTGCATTCGAATGGGCAACTCTGCCTCAAGTTCAAAGGCTTTGGCGATAAATTCTTGCTGTGCCTCTTGTACTTGCTCTTGGCTCCAGCTTTGAGCATCGATACTGACCGGATACATCGCTGCAGCTTTATCAACAAACTGAATAACCTGCCCTGTAGCATTAGTAATAAAGCGCGTTCGTAACACATCATGGCGCTCCAACACTTGGTTAACGAATGCCGTTAAGCGCTCAATATCCAACTCTCCATTTACATGGAACGTACCGGACATATGATAGGCGCTGTTACCCTTGTCCAAGCAATAGATATCCCACAAGCGCTGTTGTGCCGGAGACAACTCCACTTGCTGTTCACTACCGACCGATACAATCGGTAGCTTTTCAAAATCTAAGCCTTTGTTACTAAGCAACTCGATAAACTTAATTTGTTCCGGTTTGCCCAGTTGTAAAAAACGTTTTGCTAACGCGTGTTTGTCTATTTTCCCTTGGCTAGTGGCTTTAGGTTGAGTCGTCGTTTTGGAGTGATTCTTTGTTTGTATATGGCTCTTATCTTTTAGGTGGCTCATAGCAGCTCCAGTTCGTCCATCAATGCTGCCATCGCATCGAATTCGTCTTGTTCATGTTCATTTTGTGTTTGATATTGAGCTTGCAAGCTGTCCGTTAATGCTTGCAGACTATTGGCCTCGAAAAAGTCTTTAAGCGCGACTTCCAAACCAAGTTCTTGATGTGCCTTTGCTACCACGCGAGTCGCCAACAGTGAATGACCTCCTAACGCAAAGAAGTTGTCATCCAAGCCCACTTGAGGCATCTCTAAGACCTCTGCCCAATTAGTGGCGAACCAACGTTCCAATTCCGTTTCTGGCGCGCGGTACTCTATTGACTGCCATTCAGGTGCAGGCAGTGCCTTTCTGTCTCGCTTTCCATTAGGAGAAAGTGGCATCTCGCTCAACCCAATCAGTATTGATGGAACCATGTAATCGGGTAAATGTTCCGATAAATGCTGTTTCACCAACGTTTGTTTGTCTTCACTCCAACTCGCATCAACAACGTAACCAACCAATTGGTCACCAGTCTGATGTTTAAATGCAATAACCGCCGACTCTTCAACCCATTCAAGTTGATTGATTACATTCTCAATTTCTTCTAGCTCAATTCTTAAACCGCGAATTTTCACTTGGTTATCTAGGCGGCCTAAGTATTCCAATCGACCATCGGCCAGTTGAACCACCTGATCACCTGTTCGATACATTCGACTGCCAGGCTCTCCAAATGGATTCGGTACGAATCGGTCTGCGGTCAGATCGGGGCGAGCTAGATACTCACGCGCTAGTCCAATACCTGCTAAGTACAGTTCACCTGGCACACCAATTGGTACTGGGTTCCAGTTGTTATCAAGTACATGAAGCTGAGTATTACTTATTGCGTAACCTATGGGGATACGTTTGGCTACTGGCAGCTCACAAGGCCAATACGTTACATCGATGGCGGCTTCCGTTGGTCCATAAAGGTTATGCAGCTCGACAGGTGCGTGGCTGAGAACTTGTTCAACAAGGTCGGCAGGCAATGCTTCTCCACTGCAGATAATACGTTTGAGGGAAACACAATCTGAGATATTGGTTTCCACCGCGAATGCATTCAGCATCGACGGCACAAAGTGAAGTGTCGTCACCTGCTCTTGTTGAATCACTTCGGATAGCACATTTGGCTGACGATGAGATTCTGGCGGGGCAATTGCAAGACGTGCTCCTGTCATTAGTGGCCAGAAGAACTCCCACACAGAGACATCAAAACTGAAAGGTGTTTTCTGTAACACACAGTCCGATTCATTCAGTGCGTATTCTTGCTGCATCCAATTCAAGCGGTTCTGTAATGCGGCTTGAGTATTGACTACACCTTTAGGCAGGCCCGTAGATCCAGACGTAAAGATTACATACAGAGCCTGTTCGGGCTGCCAACGCACCATTGGAGGTAATGAAGATTGTTTCGATACATCTAGCTGAGTTAAGTCAACATACTCGCAGGCGTCGCTCTCAGGCCACAAGTGTACAGAGTTAGAATCGGTAAGCAGCAAATCAATGTTAGCCGACTGTAGGATGTATTGAAGCCGTTCAGTGGGATAACTCGGATCCAATGGCACGTAAGCACCACCCGCACGCGTGATAGCATGCAGACCAATGACTAAATCAAACGAACGCTCAAGCCCTAAGCCAACACGGGTTTCTGACTTCACTCCTTTATCACGTAACCAGTTCGCTAGTTGATTAACACGCACATCAAACTCTTGATACGTGAGAGTTTGACCTTGCATCGATAGCGCTATCGCATTAGGCGTTTTCTTTACCTGAAGTTGCATTTGTTGTGACGGCGTCACGAAGTCACCCCAATCAAGGGACGTGTCATTGAATACTTGGTTTTGTTGCTCTGCCGTCTCGTCTATCAAATGGAGTTGGCTGATTAACGTATCGTTATTGGACGCAACTTTATCTAGAAGTAACAACCAATGATTAAGCAACGACTGCGCAAAGTCTTGTGTGAATACTGGTGACACATAACTGACAAAACCAAGCCATTTGCTCTCGGACATCTGTTGAATGTCCATGCCTATCTCAAGTTGAGCATTGACCACACCTGGATCAAACGGTTCAACATCAAGGCCCTGCCAATCAAAGAGCTCTGCTTCATCAAAGCGTTGGAAATTAAAACTGGTTTGGAATACAGGGTGGTATTGCAAGTTACCTGTAATCCCGAGTGATTCGACCAACATTTCAAATGGGAAGTCTTGCCTGTCCAAAGCTTGCTCAGTGAAAGATTTCACCTGATGCAATAACTCAGCGAAGGATTGCTCACCATTAAATTGAGCCGGAATCACCAAGCTATTGATGAAACACCCTTGCATCGCCTGTGTTTTAGGTTGTGTTCGCCCAGCAACAGGTACACCAACACGCACTTGCTCTTGGCCTGAATACTTGTGCATCAATAGATGCCACATCGTCAACATTACATTGAAAGAGGTGGTGTTATGTCTCGCTGCCAATTGAGTGATATTTGAAACTTGCTCACTACTAAGTTCGAAGTGAAGTCGGTTTCCCTGGGTTTCAGTCTGCTCTCTTGGCACTTCACTGTGCAGTACTAGAGGGTCTATATCGAATTTCAAAGCATCCAACCACCATGCTTTTTGGTCACTCGCTTCTTCAGATTCAAGCCACTGCTTCTGCCAATGCGCATAGTCTACATATTGAACGTCATTGGTAGTTTCAGGTTCGAAAGTTGATGCTGCACCCTCTTCCGTATAACCAGAGATTATCGATTGATAACAGATCGCTAGCTCTTTCAGCAATAACTGCATGGAGATACCGTCTGAGATAATATGGTGTACGACAATTATCAGCTCTGCTTGTTTTCCTTTGGCTACATGGACAACGTTAGCAGCATGTTCAACGTTAGCTACATGCTCAGTGCTAACTTCATGATTAACGGTAACTAACTGCTCTGATGCCCCAGCAATCCAATCAAATCGAATCAACGGGCCTTCTGAGAAATCAAACGGCTTAGAGATGAGTTCTTTATACACAGAGAGCCTTTGTTCATCGGACTCCGAGTTCTGGTGAATACCAACGCAGATTTCACGCTCAGCATAAATAGACTGCATGAGTTCACCTTCAACTTGAGTAAAGTTGGTTCTCAAGATCTCATGACGGGCAACTAATACATTAATGGCACTCTCAAGCACAGCAATATTCACATCGCCCGTAAATTTAAGTCCTAAAGGCATGTGATAAGCGGCACTGGTCGGCAACAGCTGTTGAACGAACCATAGTCGCTTCTGTACCGCGGATGCTGGCATGTTCGGTAACCTTGAAACCCGCTCCAAAAAGGCAACTTCTGTATCATTTTTAACATCGGTAAACGTACATTGAGCAGCCAGTTCTTTAAGCACAGGCGTATCGAACACTGCCTGTAATGACAGCCTAATGTTGTCTTGTTGATTCAGCCTTCCGACAAGTTGGGTTGCCAGTAACGACTGACCACCTAAGGCAAAGAAATCATCCTCACGACTTATCTCTTTTTTATCAAACAGCGCTTGCCATTGATTCGCTAAAGCTAATTCCATCGCACCATTCGGCGCTATATATTCTGAGCTTGAAGCCTCTTGCCAATTGGGTAGCGGTAAGCGTTTTTTATCAACTTTACTTGCCGGGGTTAACGGAATCTTGTCCATTTTGACGACTTGGCTAGGCACCATGTAATCTGGCAGATCCTGACTAAGATCTTTTAAAGCGTCTCCAGTGGACAATACGTTATCGCTTTGAATATAGGCCACCAGCTGTTTACCTGATGGGCTGTCACAAGCTATTACCGCGCATTGCTCTGAACCTGTGATCTTTTGTAGTCGGGATTCGATTTCACCAAGTTCGACCCTGAATCCACGAATCTTAACTTGTTCATCGCTACGCCCGAGGTATTCCATCACACCGTCTGAACGCCATTTAACTACGTCACCGGTTCGGTACATTCGCTCACCATTGTTTGCGAATGGGTCTGGAATAAAACGCTCTGATGTTAAATCAGGACGTTCAAAGTAACCCCTAGCGAGCCCGACTTCTTCGCCAATATAAAGCTCTCCTGCTACTCCTGCTGGTACACGATTAAGCGCTGTATCCAACACATATAAAGTTCGGTTTCCAACCGCTTTTCCGATAGGCGCATAAGCACTTTCTAGTTCGGTATCCGGATACGCCTCCCAAATCATCGGTGTCACAATCGTTTCAGTCGGACCATAACCATTGATGATTCGTTTCGGCTTTAAGACTTGCTGCAGTTTGAAGTAGGTATCACGAGTGAAGGCTTCACCGCCTAACGTCCATGAACGTACAGAAAATGCTGGAGTGCTTCCCTCTATCCACTCTAATAACGGCAGCACATAACTTGGAGGAAAACACGCAATGGTTACCTGCTCTCGCTCCAATACATCACAGGTTTGTTGAGCGCTCCATAACGACTGGTCTCGAATGATCAAACGAGAGCCGAACGCTAATGGCACAGCCCAACGTTCAATCGCTCCATCAAAACTGATTGACGCAAAGTGCAGCTCAACATCGTTCGTCGTCATGCCATATCGCTGACCTATAGTTTGAACATGCATGCTCAAGCCTTGCTGTGATACACAGACCCCTTTCGGCTTACCGGTAGAACCGGACGTATAAATCATATATGCCAGTTGGTCTGGCAAGATGGCAGGCTTATCAACAAGTCTTGTTGCTAAATCAAGTGAGTCGTAACCAATGGTTTTAGCTTGGTTCGCGATATCAATGGCTAATTGCTCACTCAGATCATCATGAACTAATACTCGCGCCCCACTGTCTTGAACCATGAAGTTTAAGCGTTCTTGGGGATACGCCGGATCTAACGGCAAGAACGCGGCGCCAGCTTTCATCACACCCATCATTGCAACCAACATATTACAGCCACGTTCAAACAACACACCAACGATGTCATCACGTTCAATGCCTTCAGCGATCAACCTTGAAGCGACTGCATCGCTCTGCTCAACCACTTGTTGGTACGTTAACGCTTTTCTCTTTTGACCACTCTCAGCAGCAACGTTAGATACTAATGCTTCACTGTTGGGGCGTAACAAAGCCTGCTTTGCAACTAAATCTGTAAACGGTTCAAACATCCACGGTTCTGGTTGACGCTCAAATAAGCCAAGTTCATTCAACTGGTTCTCGGCTAAGTCAGGTAATCGGCCTAAATCTTCGGCTAGATGTTCAACTAGCTGAGTCAAATAATGTCGATTAGTCGAGCGTAGTGTTTCAATTTGTTGAGGTGTGAATTTACTTTCGTCGTAGGCAAAAACAATACGAAGCGATTCACTCGGCAAAATCGCCAAAGTTAATGGGTAGTGGGTAAATTCATAGCTGTCAGGCTCGCCAATACTGAACTCATCACTGCCGTTACGATTCAAAAGCGATTCATCTAACGGATAATTTTCAAAGACGACCAAGGTGTCAAATAGGTTTTCTCCTGACCACCCCGTCTGCGCTTGGATATCGGACAAAGACGAGTAGCTAAATTCACGCTGGTCACTCGATGAGGCTTGAATATCCAGCAGCCATTCAGAAACAGGCTTAGAAAGATCGACTCGATGTGCAATTGGCAATGTATTGATAAACAAACCAACCATAGAATCGCTATGAGCAAGCTCTGTCGGACGACCCGCCACTGTGTTACCAAATACAGGTGTTTGCTGCCCAGTGAAGCGATGCAACGTAAGTAGCCATGCGGCTTGGGTTAACGTGTTGAGCGTAACCCCTACTTGGTTCAGTTTAGGCAGCCATTCACTTATGATCTCTTGTGAATAATCATCATTGTATCTATGGAAACTAGACACCTTGGAATCAGGCATCTCCGAACTTGATTGTCCAAAGGATTCAGCCAAACGTGTTGGCGACTCCATGTCTTGAAGGTAACGCTGCCAATAGTCATTAGACTGCTGATTGTCTTGATTTTGTATCCAAGCAAGATAATCAGAAAACTCACCTTTGACTGGTGCAATAGAACGACCTTGGTACAAGGCGAACAAATCGCTGAGTAGAACACCCGTACTCCAACCATCCATTAAAATATGGTGAATAGTAAAAATACACTGCACTTGGTGGTCGTGTGTTTGAATGAAATCAACGCGCCACAAAGGTTTTACTTTTGAACGATCTACTACCTGTTCTAGTTCAAAACCACGCTCGACAGCTTGTTTCTTGTATTCACCAAGCTCAAATTGGCTGCGCTTACGAACATCCAACACCTGATAATCCAATCTAAGTTCAGGCCACTCAGCTAGATAAGCATTCCCATCAAATGAGAACAGCGTTGAACGAAGCATTTGGTGCCTTTGCATCACTCCTTGCCATGCTTCTATCATCTTTGGCAGATCAACATTGTTGAAAGGTAAAGTGATTTGATTGACGTAAGTGCTGTCGCTATCAGATAGCTTCGCATGGAAATACAAGCCTTGTTGTAAAGTTGATAGCGGCAGAATCGTGTTGGGTAATGAACCAGCAGAACTCACACCATTGCATAACTGATTTAGCTGGCGTTGAGACAAATGAACCAACGGTGCATCGGCTTTCGTTAATACCGAATCCGCTTCAATAAACAGATCATGTAAACGTGCAATACTGCTGTTAAATGCCGCGTGTAACACCTCAACTTCGGATTCATTAAAACAGTAGCTATCTAACTCAACATCCCACAATAGTTGTTCATTGTTCACTGATGCGTTAATCACAATCGCAGCATCAGCTGAGTTGGAGTCATCTCTCCATAAGCCTACATTTGTCACCTCTATAGCATCATTCAACTGTTGAGCCGTGTTGCCAAGATAGTTGAACAACACGTCCATATCGCCGACATGAGGCCACAGGTTTTGTATGACGCCTGCGTGGAATGTCACACCACCAAGGTTGTCGGCATCAAAACTGTCTTTTAAGGATTTAACCCACTCTTCAAACGAATCAAACGC
This sequence comes from Vibrio bathopelagicus, assembly GCF_014879975.1. Lineage (NCBI taxonomy): Bacteria > Pseudomonadati > Pseudomonadota > Gammaproteobacteria > Vibrionales > Vibrionaceae > Vibrio > Vibrio bathopelagicus. The sequence goes on from NZ_CP062500.1 coordinate 1,932,552, forward strand.
TGGAATGGCTTGCGGGTACAACGAGGTGTACCAGCCCACGGTTCGGCTCAGATCAAGCCCAGTATCATCGGTAAAACGTCCATGAGATTCACGGTGAATGGTTAACGCTTTGCCTTGATTTAGCGTACTTACCGTTAAAGCACTCACTAGGAACACTATTTGTTCTTGTGTGAGACGAGCAAAGCCAAAACCCGCTTTAGTAAGAGCTTCAATTTTTGATAACGGTGTATGCCAGTGCGTAGAAATAGGTTTGCCGCGACTTTGCGGGTAAAGCAGATCTTTCTGTTGTTCGCCCCAGTACGCTTGCTGGTCGTCTGATATCGACATTACATTTAAAGCGTTGACCCAGTTTCCTTGATGATGTGTCTTGTGAGCAAGTGAGTGTTGAGATAATGAGCGCGTGCCAGAAGTCTCCTTGCTGCTAGGCATCAGATCAGTGCCGTAAAGCTTAGCGAGGTCTTCAATAATCAATGGCCATGACAGTGCATCGACGACGAGATGGTGAACAGCAATGAGCACTTCACTACGCTGATCAAACTCTTCTCGTGCATCTGGTTTGTTCAAGCTACGTATTCCAACCGCGCCAATCACACCATTGATTAAGTCGATATTCGCTTGAACTTGTTCAACATCTATAACCTCATCAAACACGTGAATCGCAAACTCAGCATCGTCTCGATAATTTGCAGTCATTTCAAATGAAGAATCGGCAGATAATGAGTGATTGAATTTCAATCTCAACGCGTCGTGATGTTCAACCAGACGATTTATGGCATACGTCAATCGCTCAACATCGACCGGGTAGTCCCATTTAAACTGGATATATTGGTTACAACGACTCAACTCAAAGTGTTTGATGTATCTTTGCTGCATCGGCAACAGCGCCACTTCACCTCGAAGTTTGCCTTGCTCAGCTATGACAAGTTGTGCTTCTTCTAAGTTCTCCGCCATATCTTGTAATTTTGGGAAATCGAAGACTTGTTTAGGTGATAACATGAAACCCTGTTGGCGCAACTTTCCGACCAACTGAAGCGCCATAATCGAATCGCCACCTAACGCGAAGAACTGGCTATTCGCCCCTACACTCTTAACCTTTAGTAATTCGCGCCATATCTCTGCAAGCATCACTTGTTGGTTGTTCACAAGCAAACCTTGATCGCTCTCAACCTCTGTCCAATCAGGCGCAAGCAGTTGTTTTCGATCGACCTTACCTGCCGGTGTTAGCGGTAACTTGTCTTGGACGATAATACAAGCGGGTACCATGTAATCAGGTAGAGTTCGTCCTAACTGCTCAAGCCATTGCGCTTCATCATTACCACCAGCGTCTTGCAATAGCGTATTGTTTGGCTGGTGCTTGTTTTGCTCAGCTTTGCTTAGCTGAACATAGCCGACAAGCTTTTTACCTGTTGGCGATTCATGATCAACAACGGCACAAAATTCAGCTCCGGAAAGCGCTTGAAGTTGGGATTCAATTTCCCCTAGCTCGACACGGAATCCACGAATTTTAACCTGTTGGTCAACACGGCCTAAATACTCCATGATGCCATCTTCACGCCACTGAACCAGGTCGCCCGTTCGATACATTCTCTCGCCATTGTTTGAGTATGGATCTGGCAGGAAGCGTTCAGCCGTTAGGTTAGGTTGTTTCAGATAACCTTCAGCCAAGCCCGCCTCAGAACCGATATACAGCTCACCACTGCAACCGAACGGCACTTGGCTTAGCTCAGCATCGAGTACATACAACTTCCTATCACCCACTGGCGTTCCGATCGGAGCATACGCACTATCCATCGTATCGTTAGCATAGGCTTCCCAAATCATCGGAGTGATGACCGTTTCAGTCGGGCCGTAACCATTAATGATTCGTGGTGGCGCTAATACCTCTTGAATACGCTCAAAGGTCTCGCGGGTGAAAGCTTCGCCACCTAAAGTGATTGAACGCAATGCCAGTTCTGGTTTCGTCGCTTCAACCCAATCGAGTAGCGGACCAACATAGCTAGGAGGGAAACACGCAATAGTGACTTTTTCTTGCTGTAATACATCGCAGGTTTGTTCCGCAGTCCATAGCTCTTGGTCCCGAATCACGAGTCGCGAACCAAACGCTAATGGCACAGTCCAACGCTCAACGGCACCATCAAAGCTGATGGAGGCGAAATGTAGTTCTACGTCCTCTTCGCTCATGCCGTAACGCTGGCCGATGGTCTGAACATGCATGCTTAAACCTTCATGCGATATAGTGACGCCTTTTGGTTTTCCCGTTGAACCAGAGGTATAGATGATATAGGCCAGTTCCTCAGCCAACGAACGCTTAAAAGAATTATCTGACGATAAGCCTGCAAGCTCAGCATTTTCAATACAGAATTGAGTGACGCCGTCACTACCATCCAATACATCTTTGCATCTATCATTAGATTTAGGGTGTGTAAGGAGCAACTCTGCGCCACTGTCTTCCAACATGTAGCTTAAGCGTTCTGTTGGGTAGTCAGGATCTAAAGGTAGGAATGGCGCGCCAGATTTCAGAACAGCGATCATAGAGACGATCATATCAACGCCACGCTCCATCATTACACCGATTGGCGATTTTGATGTTGCACCTTGAGATAAAATCGAATTCGCCAATTGATTCGAACGAGTCTCCAGCTCTAGGTAACTCATCGACTCGTTTTGGTGTTTCAACGCAATACTGTTCGGGCACTTAACTGCTTGCTCAGTCACCAAGTCAGTGAATGGACGATATTGCCATGAATAGTCACCTGAACCATGTTGGTCAATCAACCTCATGTCCTTGCTCGAAATAGCATTAACGGACGCCACAGCAGCGTTTGGCGAGTGAATGATACTCGCCAAATTAACCTTAAAGCTTTCGATGAATTTGGTTATAAACGGACGTGTGAACTTTTCTTTTGCATAGACAAAGCGCAGCGGCGCGTTGCCTTTATTGATGACATCCAACACTAACTCAAACGGTGTCTCTAATACTGGAAACTCTTCAAATTCCGCAGAGACTCCATTTGTATTAATCGATAATTTATCACCGTGATTTCTGAAGTTTAAAGCGGTTGTAGGTAGCGGTAAATCACCCACTAATGTCTCTAACGGCGTGCTTTCAAATGCCAAAGACGCTTTCATCGACGCATGGGTCTTGTCAACGAGCTGAGACAGAGTCATCTCTGCATCAATACGATAACCCATCACGGCACTGTTAACATAGAAGCCGACCGTTCTGCGATTCTTAGCATTACGGTTTAACGCAGGAACACAAATCGAAGGATGAACATTGGAAGAGTACTGGCGCAGTGTAAGCATCATGGCAGACGCTAACACCTCAAACTTGGTCACGCCTAACTCACTCCCTAACTGCTTGATCGAATCATGGATATCACTCGATAAGTGAACGAGCTCATGTCTCGCACCGTAGGCATCTTGAGATTGGTCATTGAGGTTCGATAATGACAACGATTCTTCACCAATAAACTGATTCTGTATCCACGAAGATTTTTGCTGCTCATAAAACTCTGACTTTTCTGCACTGGCCTGCTCTGCCGCATAATTGAGGTAACTTTGAACCTCTTTCATCTGGTAGGTTTTACCTGCTACAGAGTTCAGTAACATCTTAATCGTGATCTGAAATGACCAAGCATCAGTGACGATATGGTGAGTAGCAAGCAACACCGCAAAGCGATGTTCAGTGACTTGATAAATGCAGCATCGTGCGAGGTTGCCTTCCACTAGATTGAACGGCTGTTGCCAACGTTGGCGAGCATCTTGATTGATAAACTCAACCGTATTTGAGTCACCTTGCATGTCGATATAATCATATTCAACAGGTCTAAAAGGCATCACTCGTTGAGCCGCTTTTCCCTCAACTTCAGAAAACTGACTGCGTAACGAAGGAAATACCGACACCATTTCATTTAGTGAGTGTTGAAGTTTTTCAACGGTAACATCTTCGCCTTCAAACCAAAGTAAGCCACCTAGGTTATACGCCAGGCTCATCGGTTGTAATTGCTGAAATAACCACAAGCGCTGTTGAGAGTATGAGAGCGGATTCCAAGGGGTTACGGAATCCAAAATTTGTTCATCATCCACTGACATTTTATTACCTAAACATGAAATTTGGTTGCAGAGACCCGCTCTTCGCCCACGACAGGCGAAAAGTACAGGTATTGGCTAAAAGTTAAATGGGTTTAGTGTTCTAGGGCGGCTATCGCGTCGCGTAAACTTTTCGGACGCATATCGGTCCAAACTTCACGGATATGCTCAAGACAATGCTCTTTGTTGCCTTTTACACCAACCTCAGTCCAACCATTTGGCACTAAGTGATACGTTGGCCATATGCTGTATTGTTCTTGTGCGTTTATCACAACGGTAAATTCTGTATTTGGGCTATCAATACTCATTCTTTCCTCAACTAACTTTGTTTTATTGTGTTTTTGAGCCTAACTTGGCTCTTAAAAACTCAAGCCACAACACTCTCTAGTGCTTGGTGTGCTTGAGCTAAATTCCCTTTACTCAACTCAATAAGATTGCCGGTATCCATTTTGAAAATACGGTCAGCGGCATCAAAATAAGCGTCATCATGAGTAATCGCGATTACAGTCACGCCCCGTTGTTTAAGCAGTGGCAATAACTGACGGTAAAACAGTTTTCTGAAACGTGGGTCCTGATCAGCGGCCCATTCATCAAGCAGAATACAGCCGCGTTTTTCGAGTACTGACATCATCAGCGCCAGTCGTTTTCGTTGACCTTGTGAGTAGCGAACGTCACTTAACTTACCTTGCTGGTGATCAACCTTGTGTGCCATTTCAAGACGAACCATCCATTCGTCAATATCTTTGCTTTCGATGTCTTGACCTTCGCCATCGACGATTTGATGGAATAGGTGGAAATCACTGAATACTGCCGAAAACTGATGGCGATAGTCTTGCCAATGCGCTTGAGTCACCTCATTGCCATCGACATAAACTTGGCCAGAATGCGGTCGGTAGAGTCCAGTCAGCAAACGCGCAAAGGTCGATTTACCACTGCCATTACCACCAATAATGAAGATGTGTTCCCCACGTTCGATCTTGAAATTAATCGGACCGACGCCAAACGAGTCACCATCAGAATCTGAGCGATAGCGATAGCTAGCCCCCACGAGTTCTAGTGAATTGAATACTTTGGTTTTTGCCGATTTCGGATTCAGGCTTCGATCGGTACTCAACTCTAACGACGACAACTTCTTCATTGAAATGTTGGCAGTAATCAAGGTTGGAATTGAACCGACTGCAGACATCAGCGGGGTTCTCATAAACAACACGACCAATGCGAATGTAGAGGCGACTTCCAACGTTGCCCAGCCTAAGCCTGTCGCAAGGTAGAAGTTCAAACCAATCAGAGCCAATACCACGGTGTTCGCCATGTTGGCAGCAAAACCATTTAGGATATCGGCTTGTGTCACTTCATTCCTGTAACCTTCAGCATTGACTGAAAACGTCTCATCAAAGTAACGCTTGGCCCTAAATGGGTTTAAAGACAGTTCCTTACGGCCATCAATTAAGGATTGGTAATCGTGATACAACTTGTCGTCGTACTCACGAACCTGTTTAACGTGTTTAGTGATGCGCGTAACAAGCAGATAGCCAATGACACCGGTTAAAGAGAGCATTAAAACGCTAACCCCAAACAGAGGCATAGATAGAAAGGCCAAGTAGACTAACGCCACAACCGTTAGTACCAAGCCGTAGATCAACTCAGGTAAATGTACGAATGCAATAGTAATGTTGCGAATGTCAGTGTTGAGCGAGGCAAGCACCCCTGCACTTCCTACTTTCTCGACCTGTTCAATATCGGTGTTCAATAGTTGAGAAACCAATTCACAGCGTTTGTAATAAACGAACTTGTGGCCCAGTTTATGAAGTGCTACCTGAGCAACAGTTGCTGTCACCAACAAGCCAATCAGTAACAAGGTAAACTGAACCAAGGTATTGGAAAGTGGCCCATTGCTTTCAAGTAATTTGTGCTGAATAAACGCGATCACGCCCACGCTCAAGAACGCACTCGCAATACTCAACAAGATCACGAAGGAAAGTGATTTTTTCTGTTTTTCAGCCAGCAATAGGATCAAACCCATTTCATACACACCATTTTAATTAATTATTATTGTGATTATTACTATCAATAAAAAGAAAGATAATCCCATATAAACCGAACTCGATAATCTTGTTGTTTAGTGCTGGATCTAGAAGCTCAACCAGTTTTTTCAACAGACACCTGTTAACAAGCGTTCAGTAGTCGCTTTAAGTAACGACAAGTGACTAAGCTATAGCCTTCTTAAGCCCCACATCAAGTACATACCACCGATAATCGAAGCCACCAAGCCTGCCGGGATCTCTTGTGGGTAAAGCCACTGTCTACCAAGCCAATCCGAGAACAACATCAGTGCCATACCAATTAACGAAGAACAGATCAGATGTTCTTTCGCACGGCTATAACCAAATAGTCTCGCCATGTGCGGCGCCATCAAACCAATAAAGCTTAACGGGCCCACCACCAATGTTGCGCTCACAGTTAAACATGCCACCAAGAGCAACAATAGAATTCGAGATCTTGGTACATTAATGCCTAGAGATTGCGCACTCGCCTGCCCTAAAGGCAAAACATCCAACCATCGCGCACAGAGAAAACCTAACGAGATAAATACAATCGAAGATATAAGTAACGGAACGAGAGTTACCTCAGTGACGTAATACGTTGAACCTGCCAACCAAGCCAAAACTTGGTAACTTCTTGGGTCTCCACCCGCCAATACAAAACTCTGGACCGCATTCATCAAGGCCGTAATCGCAACGCCCGTTAGTAACACCCTTTCTGGTTGAAAGCCTGACTTTTGATTGAGTAGTACAATGATGCCTAAAGTACATGCTGCACCAATAAAACCACCGATATAGAGCCCAACAACGCTGCTGCCAAGCCCCGCAAAAATTGCGATGATCAAACCTAATGCGGTACCAGAGCTGATACCAATAACTTCCGGGCTAGCCATTGGGTTACCACTCAAACGCTGTACGATCGTGCCCGCTACCGCCAACATTCCACCAGCCAATGCCGCAGCGGCTAACCTAGGTAAACGCCATTCGAGCATTGCCCAGTCTTGAGTTTGAAATAACCAACGCCAACCTTCTGTTTGTACCGAAAATAAGCTGAATACGACGAGTGACAGAACAATAAACAAGCTAGCGAGAACAACTGAATGTTTGTTTAATCGTGAAGCCACTTCCTTATGACGCGTGAGCACGGTTTGTGTTTGAGATTGGCTTTTCATTGATAACTTAGGCAGTAACCACAACAACAGTGGCGCGCCCAACGCTGCGGTTGCCGCACCTGTCGGGATAAACATTGACATGATGCCCGGCAGCTGTTGAATAAGTAGATCAGTAAGACTCAATAACAAGCCACCCAACACCATTGATACCAATAGTTTAGGAACTAGACGATGTACCCCCATCAAGCGTGCTAACGCAGGGGCAGCTAAACCAACGAAACCGATAACACCCACTGCACTCACGACCCAGGCCGTCAACAAGACTGCTAGTCCGAGACAAGCAATTCTTAATTTAGGTAACGAAACACCCAGGCTTTTGGCGCTCTGCTCTGATAACTGGAGCAAACTCAGTGGTTTTACGAACAGAAACGCCATGAGAGTCGCAATAGCTAAGCGTGGAGCTAGGTACTGAACATCTTCCCATCCGGTTTGGACTAATGAACCTGCGCCCCAAATCATTAAGCCATTCAGTTTGTCTTGGTTCATCATTAACAAGACAGTACTCACAGCGCCAAAATAGAGGTTCACGACCAAGCCTGATACGATCACTACGGTTGGAGACAAAGCACGTCGCCATGACAACGCAAACACCAAACCAATCGTAGTTACGCCACCAACAAGCGCCACCAGCGAATAAGACCACTCTAAAAGCCAAGGGGCATAAAGCGTCGCTAACATAAGTGCAAAGCTCGAACCGCTCGCGACACCTAACGTAGACGGTGAAGCCAAAGGGTTTCTGAGCACCTGTTGCATCAAGACACCCGCCACTGCCAACGCTGCGCCAGATAACAATGTAGTGAATAACCTCGGCCACCAAGCCAAATGCAGTTTCACTGAATCTGGAGAAGTGAAATCAGCGCTCCACAAACTAGAAAGTCGACTCAGTCCGAACTGAGATACAGATAAGTGTTGGCCAATTAGAGCCAATGTAGAAAGCATTAACAGTGTTAAAACACCAAACGAGAGAGCTCTCATAACACGTCTCCTTGGTTCAACTCAGAAACAATGAACCTTGCAAAGCGTGTTGCTGAAGGAATGGCTCCAAAACTCCAAACAGCTGGAACTTGTAATGCGGAATAGTCTGACTCTTTCACTATGTATTGCCAAAACTGATTTGCTTTAAGGCTCTCTTCGGTGCCCGCAGGCATCGGAGAAATAATCACGATTTGCCCATCGACACCGATCAATTGATCAATACCAACCAAGCTGTATCCCCAGGCATTGGTTTGCCCTTTCCACGCTGATTCAAGGCCAATCTTGTTGATCGAGGCTTTATAGAGACTGTTGTCTCCAAATACACGAACGTGGTTTGTGTCCATGAATTGCACCATTAACATAGCAGGAGCATCGTTTGGTAGCTGAGAGCCTAAACGATCCATTTCAGTATTCGCTTTCTGAATCAAAACTTCAGCTTGAGATTCTTTTTCAGAGACCTCTGCTAGCTTTCGAGTAACCGTTTCTAACGCCGACCAATCAACATCTCCACTTCGGTACAAACCAATGGTCGTGACAGGGGCAATTTTGCTTAGTTGAGTCTCCAGCGTTGAAAACATTGGAGAGAGTAAAATCTTGTCTGGTTTAAGCTCATGAATACGTTCAAGGTTTGGCTGCGTTCGCAAGCCAACATCAGCAACAGTTGGGGGGATTTGAGGAGACTTTACCCACGAGTTGTAATCGGGTATTTGCGCGACTGCGACAGGGGTAACGCCCAACGCCAAAAGCGTTTCAGTGTGAGTCCAATCAATCGAAACCAATCGAGGTCGATCGTCATCATTCATCTCAGGCGTATCTTGCTTGGCTAACGAAAGTGGAGAAAATGCCAGCAAACTCGAGATGACAACACTTGAGATAAGAGTACGAGTAACGTGCGAGCGATGTAATATTGATTGAAAAGACTGTTTGAACATCATGCTGACTCCAAATCACCAGGCATCGCGACTGGGTAACCTGCAGAGTGTTGAGTAATGTGCATAGGCACACCATAGATATCTTTCAATATCGACTCTTTGAATACCTCATCAACCTCGCCTTCGACTAATAGCTCACCGCTATGAAGGGCAATAATGTGGTCACAAAAACGCGCAGCCATGTTGATGTCGTGAATAACAATGATCACCCCAATTTCCAATGTTTCACTCAATCGCTTAATCAATGTCAGCATTTCAATCTGATGGCCTATATCGAGCGCGGCTAAAGGCTCATCCAGCAAAAGGTATTTCGTGCGTTGAGCCAACAGCATCGCAAGCCACACACGTTGGCGTTCACCACCCGATAAAGTATCAACCAAACGATCAGCGTATTGCGCTGTGTCGGTAAGTTGCATCGCCTCTTCAACATACTGCTTATCTTTACTTGAAAGTCGACCCAATAAGCCATGCCAAGGGTAGCGACCAAAGCTCACGAGGTCTTTTCCGGATAAACTGTCGGTTGCAGGTAAATGTTGAGGCAAGTAAGCAATTTGCTGTGCGAAGTCCTTATCAGACCATTTAGCGACCGCTTTATCTTTCAGGAAAATATCGCCTGAAGTCACGCGCTGCTGCTTCGCTAACAACTTTAATAAGGTCGATTTCCCCGAGCCGTTATGCCCAACCAAAGCGTAGATTTTTCCTTGCTCAAACGACACATTGAGTGTCTTGAGCAATTGTTTATCCCCTACGCTAAAACCGAGTCCCTTTGCTTCGAGCATACCTTCAACCTTAAAACACATCATTCACTAAAAAATTAATGAAATACGAACATATTCATAAAATCATTAACAGACACACTTTTATACACTTGCAAAAAATCAAATGCAAACGATTTTCATTTAGATTAAACTATCTGCCATACGACCTTTTCCCTATTTTTTAGAGGTTTAGAGTCCTTACTATGAATAATGGATGCCTATTATTTATTATTCACCTTGTTGCAAAATGGTTAACCTAATGATGAACAACACCTTTCGTGCATTACCAACAGATCACCCATTTATGATTGACGAGTACAGCTTTCAAAAAGAATTGAGCTGCAAAGCTAAGGGGATTGAAATCCATGTCGCGCAGTTTGATCAACAGAGCTTTGACGACAATCTGTTTGATATAATAAACGTGTATTGCCCTATCGCGATCACTCAATCGGTCGACAAAAGAAAGGCGGAGTATTTTGCGGGGCGTTATTTAGTCGCGAGGGAATTACAAAATTGGGGCTTTTCACATCAGCCCCTTGAACAGAATGTCGACCGAAGTCCACGGCTACCAAGTGATGTCATTGGTTCTATTTCCCATAGTAACGATTTAGCCACTGTTGCCGTTTTACGTTCTTCTAATGTGAACAGAGAGAATATTGGGATTGATATCCAACACCTAATCTCCAGTGAAATTTGTGATGATATCGAGAACATGGTCGCAACCGTCCAAGAGGTCGATTTGGTGGTGAGGTATGGATTAACTCGAACAGAAGCTGTGACATTGTTGTTTTCAGCTAAGGAGGCTATTTACAAAGCATTGGCTCGCTTTGTTAGAAGAGGACTAGATTTTAACTCGGCAACATTGATCGAGATTGACAAAGGCACAGTTCAGTTCGCACTGTCCAAAGATATCACTTCGCAAATTTCGGATTCAGAGAGTCATGATGATTCGAGAAGCGTAATTTGCCAATACGACTACTTAGCACAACAGAACGCGTATCTGACGGTGTGTTACTACTCGGCAGATACATAGCGACGATTTTGTTTGAATCTAAAACGAAATGCTCATCACGTAATGTTCTGGGTCGGTTTTAATTTCGACAATTGACCAACCGAGAGAAAGATACAAAGGCGCAATATTGGTGTAGGCGTACAAGTTAGGCGTTGAATATTTCGAGGATTGAGATTGAGGTTGAGATCGATAGTAATCTGGCATTTGCGCGACTGCACGCTTGATCAATTCACTCGCAATACCTTGACCACGCCACTGGGAATCCACATAAACAGCATTGACCCAAACCACATCTCTTACTTGATGAGGTTCTTGAAAATGGGAATACGCTAACCCACCGATGACCACATTATCTCGCAGCACAACAATTACAGGTGGTAACCGGGAGTTATCTAGATTGGCTTCGTCAGGATATGAAGCCTCAAATTCGAAATCCGACCATTCGCTTTGGAAAAGTCGTTCGAGTTGCTGCCAGTATGGTGAGTGTTGTTCACATTGTCTGAATACGACTCTCTGCATTTAAAATTCCTTTTCAAATACTCGTGCTGTGTTGGGATATGTTGGATATGTTGGATATAGATTATAACGTCTATTAAGTTCAGGAATCTCGATTTTGCTTTCTTGTGATAAGGAGGTGGTTATTCCTCTTCCTCATAATGTTCTTCATCCACATCTTGATTGATCTCTTCGCCACAACCCAAGCACTCCGCTTGCAAATCTGTTGGCATGACAATAATCAAACCACAATGAGGGCATAAGTCGCCTTGTTGATACATCTTGTTATTCCTTCTACTGCAACGGCTATTGTTTAGGATACTTTTGCTTACTCAGTTCTAGCCAATCGTGAATGACTTGGCGAGCAGACTCAGATGGCGGTGCATTTCGTTTCCCACAAATCTGGTCAATCTCAAACGGAAAGGCTTTGCTTGGAACGCGGCGCAGACCAATGGTTAAGCGCTGAGGCTTGAACATACGAAATACCACATAGCGGTCGCTCATGATTCGATTGTGATAGACGCCAATACAATGTTTTTGTTCCACGCCCTCTTGTTCAAGGTCGTAGTAATCAGATAGCGGGTGAATGTTGTCATTACCGAGTAAAGGAACTGGATAAGGGATGTCCATGTCAACAGGGCGACTTCCCTCTAACCTTCTCAGTTGGCGCTGTTCTGTCCATCTATCATGCAGTTGTTCAAACATAGCAAAGGAATTTTGACTTGTGATAGCGCGCAATGGATCGTCCATCTCCAAATCTTGACCCAATAGTATCGCATCTTGGAACATGGCCATTTTTGAAGGCGCATTGAGCCTGCCCTCTTCAACCATCGCAATGCCTAATCGACTTCCAGTTAGAAACGGGTGAACCTGATCCAAACGCAGCGCCGTGTAACCCACTTTAGAATAATGTTTAAATTTCAGTACACGCCTTTGCAGCGGTTCCAGAATTCGAACAATGTGGTCAAGCTCATCACCGACGTTGTAATGCAGCTCTAACTTGTCGATAAACTTGAGCGTCGCTTTACTGCCATCTAAGCCGAGTTTAGCTAAGATTTTCTTTTGCCCTAAACGACTCAGTTCCAATGCTTTCTTGTTATCGACACTGTGTTTCATGCAGATTAACGCCAAAATAACGGGTCTTAATTCAAGCAGTTGAGCCGCCTCATAAGTGTTCGCAGCTAACCAAAGCATTTGATATTGATACTCTGGAAAATCATCGGTGATTTCACGATAACGAGCAGGCAACGAATCTAACCAACGACCATTTACATCAAACTGTTCAACAAGATTGAGGCTTAAACCAATACCACCATCAAGTGGGCGTCTACCATCTTCAAACACATGAAAGCCCACGAGCTTTTGCGACCAATCACTGATCTCAATATCGTAGTCAAAGCCTAATGTGCGAGTGGGAATGGTAAGTAATGCTGTCATTGATGCCTCTTCGTTAATGGCGCGTTGAACTGTCGAGCTTATCTAATAGCAAAAAACCTAAAGCTCGATCTAAAGTCACTATAACAACCTTTTGTAAATTTCTTATCAATCAAAGCGATATAAATACGATAGTACTTAGAAGATCTTTGAATGATGATTTTACGCAATATGAGACCTCTTCGATATCATTTACTTAGAGAGAAACTATGCTTGTAACATCACTAATAACAAGAGGCTTTAATTATGGAATACCGACATATTCTGGTCGCACTTGAAATGTCTGATGACTCGAAAATACTCATCGACAGAGCAACCTTCTTCGCGAACAAACTAGAAACGGAACTTTCATTTGTTTATATCGACGGTACTCACGGAGAAATTTACCCAGAACTCGTTGATATTCAACAAAGTAATAATGACCTACCAGTCAATGAAAGTGCTATAAAACACTTAAGAGAATTTGAGGCTTACGCTAAACAGCCGATTCAGCATATCTTTGTGGGTACGGGTGATTTGAATGACAAGCTCAAAGACACCGTGAAAGCGCACAACATTGACCTGATGCTTTGTGGTCATCATCATGATTTTTGGCATAAGATCATCTCGCACTCGAAGCAATTGATAGACTCTTCTTCTGTCGACATACTCGTCGTTCCTATGGACTAGCTGCTTCTAAAGACTAACTGCTTCCATGGACTAGAGCTCCTAAAGACTGTCGCTCTTAAAAAATAGCTGTTTTGGCTTGTAAGGCCAAACTTCATTAGCCAACCTCTATCGGTATTATTGGTTGGCTTACATCCCCTCTTCAATCCTCTTATTTACCCCAATTCGACAATCACCCACTTACTGAAATCATTTACCTTGTTAGCTTATCAACTTCGTAAGCGTTTAATAATTTACAAATAACGATGTAATCAATAAACAAATTAGTCTTTGTGGTTTCAACAACAACTTAATAGTTGACGATAATGTGTTACTACACAAAGCACCACAACTCGTTGATGAACTGACAAACAAGAACAAAGCGGACAGTACTTCTATGATACTGAACCGTTAACTTTATAATAAATAAGATAAAATAAAACCCAACAAAGCTGTAACTCTGTTGGGTTTATTAGTTTGCGCGAAGCTGTTGGTTGAAACTAAAGATGTCGTTTCAACAAAGGACTCTCTGAGGATTCAACTAAGGATAAAAACTGATCATTACATTTTCTATTACTATTACCGCTATTCAGCCCAGTTGAACTTACTCTCGTCGACACCTTCTTTTTCTTCCTTAACGCGCTCACGTCGGCTTTGCTCTTCAGCGCGGGCTGCGTCAATTTCTTGCATGATGGCATCAATATCCGCCAAGGCGTCACTTTCTGTAAACTCACCCGTTAGTTTGCTGTCCGGCTTCAAATCACCTTTCTCAAACAGTGCCCACATTTCTTTAGCATACTCAGTGGTCGCCAGTTCAGGGGCAAACTGCGCGTAATAGTCACGGATATTATTAACATCACGAGTCAGCATCCACTCAGCATTGTTATTCGCAGAAGCATCGACCGCTTGCGGCAAATCGATAATCACAGGGCCGTATTCATCAACCAATACGTTGAACTCAGACAAGTCGCCATGAATTAAACCAACGCAAAGCATTTTAACGACATAAGTCATCATCACCGCATGATCTTCAATCGCTTGTTCACGCGGCATCACCACATCATTCAATCTCGGAGCGACATAACCTTCGTCATCAGTCACCAACTCCATCAACAGTACGCCATCAAAGCAGCCATAAGGGACAGGCACACGAACGCCTGCTTCTGCCAGCTTATACAAGGCATCTACTTCAGCGCTTTGCCATACTTTTTCTTGTTGCTCGCGACCGAAACCAGAGCCCTTTTCCATAGCTCTAGCGCGGCGGCTATTGCGGACCTTTCGACCTTCTCGATATGCCGTTGCTTTTTTAAAGCTACGTTGGCTTATTTCCTTGTACACCTTGGCACAACGGATCGTATCACCACAGCGTACTATGTACACTGACGCTTCTTTGCCACTCATTAGTTGGCTTTTCACCTCGTCGACTAAACCATCGTCAACTAAAGGCTGTATTCTTTTAGGTATCTTCATGTCGTCTTTATACATGAGTTACCTGACAGATAAAATATTAACTCGTTAAATGAGTGGTTATTCTCAATAGATTCTTAAATGAAGGGAGATTATGTGGGTTTTGTCTTATGGCGACGACAGCGTTCAGAGCAATAATCACCTCTTCCCAACACCGTTGTCATTTTTACGCCATGAGAAAGGTTTGAGGCAAACAGAACATGTTCTTGTGAGCAAGTGTGATATCTTGTGCATGGTCGCTTCCTTGTCGATGAGTCCACTTCCTGCGTTTAGTAGAGATTCCCTATTACGTTCGTTCCTCACTTTAGGGAATGACGACGGTTATTCTAATCGTTCCTGACTTTAGGGAGTGGCAGCGGCGTGATAGATAACAGTCCACAACTCAGTCATCCTCGAGAAGGAGGAACGACTGAGTCGGGGATCTGCTTTATCCAAACGGATTCAGCTTTATCTGAACTTACTCTGCTTAAATTCGACTAAGTCCGCTTAATCCAGTTAAGCAACGACTTTGTACTGCTTTTCCATCTCACTCACGCCAAGGCCTGAATGTTTTGTCACTTTAAGCTGCACTGGCACACGCTCTTTAAGTGCTTCAACGTGGCTGATAACACCAATCATCTTGCCTGACGCATTCAGGTTATCGAGTGCGTTAAGTGCGATGTCCAATGTATCGCTGTCTAGCGTGCCGAAACCTTCATCCAAGAACAGTGAATCAATACTGGTTTTGTGACTCACAAGATCAGATAACGCGAGTGCCAACGCCAAACTCACCAGGAAGCTTTCACCACCTGACAAGGTTTTGGTGTCGCGCATCACATCGCCCTGCCACGTATCCAACACTTGCAGCTCTAACCCGTCATCGGCTTTACGCTTTAACTCATAGCGCCCATGCAAGCGTTGTAATTGCTTATTTGCCAGATACACCAAGTTTTCTAACGTTAACCCTTGAGCAAACTTACGGAACTTGTCGCCATTTCTGGAGCCAATCAACGAATTAAGACGTGAGATGTCATCAAACTCAAGTTGTTGTACTGCGATCTGTTTGAACAAGTCTTGCTGATTGCTGCGGTTCTGGCGATCCGTTTCCAAGTTCGCAGAAATCGCACCAATTTGCGTAGCATGGCTTTGCTGCGCATTGGAACAGTCAGTCACGGCTTGTTCCACTTCTTGTTGTGGGAGTTGTCGCCAAACTTCTGCTTTGTCATGACCTTTAAGTTCGACTAGATTCGCGTTGGCTGAATTCAAACGAGCTTGTGCACTAACCATCGCCTCTTCTAGCGTTTTCTTAAGACTTTGCAGTTGCACTGTCACTGTTTCATCCAACAGTGCCGACTCAAACTCACCTTCTGTAGCAAATGGGCTTGTCGTTAATGCTTGCGCCCAAAGCGACATTACTTTAGTCAGAGCTGTCTGTTTCGCCACTAACTCGTCACTGTAACTGATGTGTTTCGTCTGTTCTGTTCGGTGGTCGAGTTCACAACGGTTAAATACCGCTTGAGCAGCATCGTGTGCGCTGACTGCATCCATCACTTTTTGTTTCATGGTGTTGGTTGTTATTTGAATATCTTGTGTACCAAACAGCTGCGCTCTAGATTCGGTAACAGCCGTCAACTCTTTCGACAGCAACTCAACCTCTTGATTCGCCACCGTGATGTCTTTCGCTAAGGCTTCTAACTTGTCATCAAATGCTTTCAGCTCAGCATGCTGGCTAATCAACTGCTTATCTAACCCATCATGCTGCTGTTTTGTAGTAAGCCACGTATTAGAAGCTTCAAGCTTTTGAGCAAACCAAGCATCAATATGTGCTAACACCGGCGCTTCAATCGAGGTTTGAATAATGCTTTCTCTAAGCCCTTGCCATTCAGATTCTTTCGCTTGCGCGCATTTAGCGGCCTGATCAATCAATGCGTTTGTTTGTGTGGAAAGATCTGCGAGTCGTTGGTCTGCGAGTTCAAGATTAGATAGAGCCTTCTCAACAATCATCGCGGTTGCTGCGCGCTGTTTCTCTGCATCAAGGTAGGCATTTTTTGCATCAGCCATATCGCGCAGGAGTATTATTGTGTTGTTAAGTTGCTGCTCACAAGCATCAACAAACGACTGCATAACGTCACTATTACCTAACCCTTCTACATTTGGTAGATTGATATTGAGTAGGCAATTCTGAGTCGCCAAAGTTGCATTGCTTTGCTCTAGCTTGGCAACAAGGTTTGCCCAATTCACTTTGGCTTGTTCGATATCGGCTTGAGCACGCTGAATTTCATCGTTGAGGCCATTGATGATAGGCACCAATGAATCCAATTGTTGACGATGCTCTGTGCCGTCTTTCTGAATAACGGCTAACTCTTGCTCTTCTCGCTCTTTTTGTGCAACAAGATCAGCGATATCCTGGGATTGCTCAATAGTATGCTCGGTTGAACCGCACAGTGGGCATTCTGAATCCGGCTTCAACGCCGCGCGATACTTCGCTAATTCACCTTCCTGATCAATTAGGCGAGTTAAACGCTCTAACGATGTCTTATTGTTCTGATAACGCTCCACCAGCACTTCACGCTCTTTTGTGAGCTTTTCACTAAGTTGAGTATTGGTCTGCAATTCGACAGATTTGAACGTTATACGCTGCGTCGCCTGAACAAAGCCTCGACTAATATCCACCAGAGTATTGGTATTGCGGCTCCAGTGCTCTAGCACCTCTTTTTGTGCGTTAAGGGTATGTTCATTGGCTTGTTGCTGCAAAGCGTCCCATCGCTGTTTGGCTTGGTTCTCTGCTGAGACTAGCTCTGTGAGTGCTTTGTCTTGAGCCAATTTAGAGTCTTTAGCTGCCTGTAACGACGCTTGCTGAGTGGCCAACGTGCGCTGTGAAGCTTGAACACTATTTAAAAGTTCCGTGTGTTGGCGCTCAAGATCTCGAACCTGAGTCACCTTGATTTGCCATTGACCCAAATACTTTTCAAGAAGGCTATCAGCTTGGTTAGCCGCTAAATATTGTGCAGCGATCTTTTCTTGCTGCATAATGGATTCAACAGCTTGATTCAAAGAGACTTGCAGCTGATTTGTCTCAACCTGCTGTTGATTAAGCGTATTTACCGTTTTAGAAGCCACTACTTGTTTGTCTTTCAACATCGCAATTTGGTTATCTAACGGGCGCACCTGTTCAATGATCTTGTCTTGATCTTGCTGTTCTTGTTTAGCGACCTCAACCGACTTGATGTGGTTATTGACACTCTGTTGTGCCGCGTTTTTTTCTACATCTCGCTCAGCTAATCGCTTGGTGCTGCTTTCAAGGTTCGCTTGAGTCGTCACAACTTCTTGGTCGCAACGCTTTAAATCTTTATGAAGCGGACGTAGTTTTTCAGCAGGC
This sequence comes from Vibrio bathopelagicus, assembly GCF_014879975.1. Lineage (NCBI taxonomy): Bacteria > Pseudomonadati > Pseudomonadota > Gammaproteobacteria > Vibrionales > Vibrionaceae > Vibrio > Vibrio bathopelagicus. Next base: position 1,950,934 of record NZ_CP062500.1, read on the forward strand.
TCGCTATTAGCCAAACGATCTAACGATGGCTGATTTTCAACGAGGCTTTCTTGAGCAGTTTTTAGGTCATCATTACTTACCGTAATAACCTGTTCGGCTTTGCTGACGTCTTTCCACCAGCCTAAATGCGCGTTCCACTCAGTAAGTTGTTCAGCCAAACGTTTCTGTTCAGATTCTAGATGGTCATGTTCTTTGGTCAGGTCTTGAATCTGCTCTTCAGAAAGTAAGCTAACGCCCTCGGCCTTAGCTTTAAGGTGGTTGAGTGATTCTTCACTCGACTTGAAGTGGTCGTAAATACGCTCTGAAATCAGACTATAAACTTCGGTACCCGTAAGCTCTTCCAATAACTCGGCACGGTCGTTAGCGTTGGCATTTAAAAAAGCGGCAAACTCACCTTGCGACAACATTATAGATTTAGTAAATCGCGAGAAGTCCAAACCGGTCACTGTCTCAACCATCTTAATTTTCTTAGTGAGCTGCGTTTCTAATACAGCATCACTATCGGCATCTGCAAATTCACAGGTTGGTGTCTGAAGCGCACCATCATGTTTTCCGCGTGCTCTTTTATGATGAAAATTAGAGCGGTAAGTTTTACCTTTCACTTCAAATTCAATCTCAGCGAAACACTCACCGGTACCGCGCGTCATTAGCTCGTTCGTACCTTTGGCGATACTTTTTAAACGCGGTGTACGATGGAACAGTGCCAAACAGATCGCATCAAGAATTGTTGTCTTACCCGCCCCCGTTGGGCCCGTTATCGCAAACAGGCCATTTTCTGCGAACGGTGACTGAGTAAAGTCGAGCTTCCAACGACCTTTCAAAGAGTTCAGGTTTTCAAATTCTAGGCTTAAAATCTTCATACTTGTTACTCACCCGTCCCTTTTCGTGCTTCTATTTCTTCTTGGTTATCAGCACCATAAGACACTTCTTCCATCACTTGCTTGAACTTCACCGTCATTCGCTCTAAGCGTGCTTTTTCAGAATCAGTTTCAAACTCTTCTAAGGCGATACGTTTCTCAAACACATCCATCGGAGTTAACTCAGATAAGGTTTCTGCAGACTCTTGCTCTAACCCTTGGTTGCGTCGCTCTCTCGCCCTTCTCAATTGAAGTACTTCGACATTCAAGCCTTCAGTTAACGCACGCATGCGCTCTTGTAGATCAGATAAGTAATCCTGTGCTTGTACTTCTATCGACAGCCACACGCTTTGCCCTTCTTCCACACCAATATACTGGTTCAACTGAGATTCGATTTCACTCAAGTCACCTTTGATTTCAGCAAGGGGTTGGAATGTTGGGACCGCGAGTTGAGAAATGGTACGCTCGCCTTCAACAAACTCAACCACACACACTTGCTTCTGAGATTTAAGCTCATCAAAACTTAACGGAATTGGAGAACCGCAATAGCGAATGTATTCACGTTTTGCTACCACTTGTGGGCGGTGGATATGACCAAGGGCAATATAGTCAGCATTAGGGAAACCATCAGCGGCAAAACCGTCTAGGTTACCGACATAGATATCACGTACAGAATCAGACTGCTTAACGCCCATTGCGGTTAAGTGACCCGTTGCGATGATTGGCATATTGTCGTTATTTTCAAACGTCGCTCGCTTTACGACAGCGGCATCATAGACACTTTGATAGTGCTGTTTAATAGCGTCACCTAATTGCTTTTGACGCTCAACACCAGTAACACCGGCTTGGCTAGTCAACACATCGCGAGGGCGAATAAACGGAATAGCGCACACCAGCGCTTCTACATCACCACTTTTGCCTTTAAGCTCGACAACCTGAGTCGCGTATTCTTCATTGGTATTGGGAATCACATCTGCGCCCATGTACTTCAGTAATTGCTGAGTTTCTTTAAGCACAGACACTGAATCATGATTGCCACCCAATAACACCAATTGGCAGCCGATCTTATTCGAGTCGACAACAAACTTGTTATACATCTCACGAGCATAACTTGGTGGTGTACTGGTATCGAAAATATCGCCAGCAACAATTATCGCGTCGATGTTGTGCTCAGTAACTTGCTCAAGTAACCATTGTAAGAACCGTTCGTGCTCATTCTTACGGCTTTTATTGTAGAAGTTTTGGCCAAGGTGCCAATCGGACGTGTGAAGAATTTTCATTGCTGCTCACTGGAAGTCGGTAATATCGTCAATTTACCAAAATAGCTAACAACTACCAACTACCAACTACCAACTACAAAATGGGTTAGCGATATTTCCCTTTTATAAGCTTGTGAAAACCAACTAATTTCATCGTATTATCACAAGCGTACTAAATAGTACGCCTGTGACTATCTATGGATTTCGCTTATGTAGATTGCTATCAATGTTCCAACAACAAAAACCGCTCAAAGTAAGAGCGGTTATGGTTAGACTGTAACGAATCGGATTTATTGTATCCGCTTAAATATGCCACACTTCAGGCTATCTTTCGCTTCATCTAATTTCCGTGGAACGAAGCGTATCTCACCAATATCAAACTCAAATGGGTCATCTGAATAGAGTAAGAATGGCGTATTCATATTTGAAAAATCCACCCCACTTTTCGCTAAACATTTAAGGGGAACTTTAATTCGAGTCCATTGTTCCTCGGAGTTGATCAACGCCTTTTGTAAAGGCTCCTTAATCGATGCCATCGCGCCACACGGGTAAACACAATGCGATGCCAACCTTAGAGACTCAGGCACTGAACCTCGGACTGATATATCAAATTGAAGTGTTGCGTCTGCCGCTAAGTAATGACGAAGGTCGACACCTTTTTTATCGGGGGTTTGCAGGTAGAACTGCATTGGAAGCTGTTCACCAAATGACACGGCCAATGCATCTTGTTGGTGCTTATAATTTATTGGCGTCGTTGTTGCACTGCCAATTTCTAACGCCTTGGAGCGAGAGACAAAGGTGCCTTTCCAACTCGTCACCTGACCGCTGATTTTGGGTACAAATTTGTCGGTCGCTAGTCGGCTATAGATTTCTAAGTTGTGTTCGGGTGTCGCTTTCTGTTTTGCGACACCACATCCGCGCTCTCTATCATCTAAGGGAAACTCCCCTGCATCCATTTGTTCTGTTGAGCTTTGGTAGTTCAACCCAAACCCATAACCAAACAAAGGAGCAGCCTCACTTTCGGGACTTTCGGTAACAGGAGTCTGATAATTGGGAATGTGAGATGCAGTTAGATTGAAGTTCGTCATACACTTGGTCGACGGCCATGAGTAAGAGAGCTTGCCACTGAAGTCTGCTCCATTAAGATTGAACAATACATCCGTGATGCCTTGGCCTTCAGTGCCAGGCAACCAAGCAGCAACAAAGGCATCCGACTGGTTGAGCTCAGGGTTGACGTAAAGTGGGCGGCCTGAAAAGAAAACCGTCACCACCTCATAACCTAGGTTTTTAAGGTCGGTCAGTAACTCCAAATCTTCCGTGTAACTGGCTTTAAGCTCTGAGTAAGCAAGCGTTTGATGTGATTTAATATCGCCAAACATCTCTGCGTACGGGTCTTCACCAATAACCACAATCGCGACCGCATCCATTGGAGCTTCACTTACCTCTGTAAACACCCTTTTTTCACCCACTTGATGAGTGATGGCTTCTAACACAGTCATACCATGAGGAAAATCGCTACGCTTGTTTTCGTTCCCTTGCCATGTCAGCGTCCAACCTCCGGTCTGCTTTTGTAAATCATTTGCTGCGCTACCCACCACCAAATAGCTTTGATTACTTGAGTTTAAGGGCAACACATTATTATCATTTTTCAGCAAGACTAAAGACTCTCTCACCGCTTGGCGTGCAACCTCCCTGTGCGACTTAGCACCTATCAAGGTTTGGTCTGCTGCATATAAACGATATGAAGGACGGGGTTTCTCCCACAACCCAGCGCGCATCTTTACTCGCAAAATACGCGTCACCGCATCGTCAATTCGCGACATAGGTATGACACCCGAACGAACTTGCTTTATCACATTACGATAGAAGCCTTTCCAATCACGATTATCCGTGACCATGAAGAGGTCATTCCCGGCATTAACCGCTTGAGGACAATCAGAATTAGTACACCCTTTTACTTCTCCGTGGCCATTCCAATCGGTAACTACAATGCCGTCAAAACCCATTTTATCTTTCAGTACTTCAGTGACCAGATAACGACTACCATGAAGCTTACCTTTGTGCGATTTTGCTTGGTTCTGATTGGATCCGTTTGAGATTAACAGGGCTTGGCTTTCGATGTCTGTAGGTTTACCACTTTGATTTTGCGAGCCCAGCGTCGGCTCACTCCAAGAATTGAATGAAGTCATCACAACTTGAGCACCCGCTTCTATCGCCGAAAAGTATCCCATCGCATGAATGTTACGTAAGTTTTCTTCACTTGAGCGATTTACACCTCGATCCACCCCTTTTTCTGTCCCGCCATCACCAAGCCAGTGCTTTACCGTTGCGATGACTTTGGATTCTGAACGGAGTTGTTTTTGATCGCCTTGCAAACCAGCAACAATTGCCTCGGCATACTCAGAAGTAATTTCCGGAGATTCGGAGTAGCCCTCATAGACTCGTCCCCAACGGTAATCTCGAGGAACAGCAACAGTGGGCGCAAACGTTAGGTCGATTCCGGTTGCGGCGACTTCTGTGGCGGTGACTTCACCAATTCTTTGGATAAGTTCAGGGTTATTCGCTGCGCCAAGGCCGATATTATGGGGGAAGAGTGTCGCGCCAAATACATTGTTGTGTCCGTGGACCGCATCCGTTGCCCACATGAAAGGGATCCGGAACCCACGCCCTGCATACGCTTCGTCTAGCGCTAACCAATATTGGTCGGATTGAAGTGCCCAATCACGAGCGGTAGCGGTTTTGTTTTCATTAGGCCAACCACCACCGCCATTTAACACAGAACCGATTTTGTATTGCTTCGCTTCTTGTGGTGTCACTTGACGATACTCTGGCATGATCATCTGGCCGACTTTTTCACCAAGTGTCATCCGTTGCACTAAATCCGCAACTCGATCTTCAATGTATTGCTCTTTGACAATACGACTCTTTAGTTCAGGCCAATCACTATAATATCTAAGTTCTGAATGTGGCTGACCAGGGTCGTTGTTTTCATTAAGGTCTGCTGTCGTGACAGGGGCAAACAATAGTCCCACCACAGCTCCATAAAGGTAAATATTGTTATTCTTTGATATCACCTTGTAATCCCTAGCTAAATTGGCCACTCCGTAATATCAAGTGTAGGTTAGAAAACGCAAAACTATAAACACAAAGATGCATATAGAGAGGTTCAGCACGATATCGACAATATAAAAGGTGGAATCACGCTACAACGCACTGTTTTTAGGGCCAATATTGAGAAGGGCCATGCCTTTCTAGGCTCTGATGAGAGAAGTTTTTGAACCACTTAAGCGACATAGGAATATAGGTATATAGGTAATTAGGTAATTAGGTAATTAGGTAATTAGATAATTATGCCCACGCCTTTGATATAAAGTGGGCATAGTAGGTAATCCAAGTCTAATGGTTAACGTGCTTCAGCTAAGTTAGCTAAGTAGGTATTGGTTAGATAGAAACCACTGAATTTTTCAATAAAGTCTTGAGGTATTGTTTTCTCAGCTAAACCAGAATCAATAATTGCCGTTTGCCATTTCTGTACTTTCGGAAAGCCTGCTAGCATATCGAACCCCGAACGATCTTTAATAACTGAAGCTCGGTGCAATAGTGGTAGCCAAGCGATATCAACGTTTGAAATGTAGTCTCCTTTAAAGAATTCATTGTCACCTAGTTGACTCTCCGCCTTAGAAAATGATTTTTGCAGATTAGCTAAACGTGTGTAAAAGGTGTCTTTATCTTTACTGCTCATGGTGCCGCATTGAGCCATATAATGCTTGCTAGCCTGATACGACCATGCACGGTCCAGTGCTTTTTGCTCCTCAGTAACATCTTCAATTGGTGCGTATTTGTCATCTAGGTATTCAACGATTGCATCTGACTCAAACAGAACTGTTTCATTTTCAGTGACTAATACAGGAACCTGTCCGTTCGGAGAGATATCTAGGAACCATTGTGGCTTATTGCTCAATTCTATGTATTCAATTTCGAACGGTACATTTTTAGTAACAAGGGAGCCCATAACACGTTGAACAAATGGGCAGTTTTTAAAGCTAATTAATTTAATCATTTTCGACTCCGAATTAGGTCATTAAGTTATATCTACACACCTAAGACGTAGGCCAAATACAAAAGACGAAAAATAATTCCAAATTTACAGAAATAATTTAAAAGAACAAAAAAAAGCCACTTTAGATTGGCTACTCACTGGGTGAACAAGCAATCAAAGTGGCCCTATTTTCCTCTATATCAGGTCCTTAAACGACGTATACGTATTATTCACCTAACGCCGATAAGTCATCACCTTGCATAGGTTCTGGGCTGTTGTTGTCGAAGCTTGAGTTATCATCCATCACATCCACACCTATCGCGGTATTATCCTCTTTCGTCCAGTCAGAGCCGCAAGAGCTTTCTTCACCGATCATAGGGCTCGCGTTGTCCGCACTGCTTCCTTGCATCTCATAGCTTGGGTCGACTTGAAGAACGCTTGTACACGAAGCTCCTTCAACTTCAACATCCATTGCAGTCATACCTACAAGGTCAAACTCAACGTCACCGACAAAGGAATCCTCAATAGAGAGTGCGAATGGTTGTGATGTATCACTGATTACATAACCGTCACCACCATCACTTAGGCCTTGAGTTGGCACGACTTCTTCTGGCAAGCCAATTACATGCAAGTGATCAACGGCTACATTGTCTGAAATGTGCTCAGGGATATCGATATTTACTTCTCCACCAGGAGCGACTGTGTAATCCGGCTCAGTTGCGCTTTGTGGCTGTGCTTGTTCCTGCTCTACTGACACAGCCTGAACCCCAACTCCAGTTCCAGAATCTTCTTGTTCAGATTGCAATAACACTTGATGAGACTGCCCATCTGAAGTAGTAAAGTCGACACCAATTTCACCTTCGTAGCTTGGGTCGCCCCAGAAGCTCCACGTATCATTATTGTTATCGATAAGTGTGCCTCCATCACCTGAATAAGAGACATCAGTAACCGTCGTCGTCTCATCAGCCTCTTCAACTTGCTCTAACAAATCTGATGCTAGAAGCAGTGCATAGTTTTCATCACCTAGAGCAAAAGGAGAGCTTGAAGTGTGTTGTGAGCCAAGCTCTGTTGTGACTTCGTTGTCCGCCGGATCTTCTACCTCATCTAACGACACAACCGAGACCGTAACAGAGAAATCCCCGCTGTAATTTTCCGGAGGCGTCATAACTAACGCATCCATATTCCAGTTACCAATATCCACAAACTGGCCGGGCTCTGTAATCGTTACACTATGAGTGCCATCCCCAACAACAAAACCAACTGGGTAACCCGTCATCACAACGCTGGTCATCACTTCAGACGTATCAAGTTGCTCAATATCAATACCGAAATGACCAGATGTGTCTTCCATAAAGACAAGAGGACCGTCAAAACTCGTGGTAATCACGACACCATCAGCAACCGGACGAATATAGACATTCATGTCCATACTGGCTTCCGTCGTTCCATCAGTGACCACGACTTGCAGCCCTGTCGTACCAGCAAAGTCATCGGTCGGCGTAAACGTCCAAGTACCATTACCATTTTCAACAACGGTTCCTTCAGCCTCTTCGCCTTCAGCAGTAATAACTCGCGAAACTGAAAGTGCGCTGTCTACGTCACCAAATAGCTCAATCAAATCCGAACTATTGAAGGTTACTGCGCCGTCTTCCTCTACAGCGAGATGCGCATTCCCCGTTTGGAAAGGTTCATCGTCAACGGCGATAATATTGACGTTAATCGTACCTTCCGTTGTAAGCTCACCATCACTTACAACATAAGCTACATCGACCGAACCGTTATAGTGTTCAGGTACAACAACTTGGTATAAGCCATCTTGATTCTGCGTGATACTCGCTTGAGCGGGTGAACGAACACTGATACTTTCCAGCGTAAACTCGGTACTGTCTACATCACTGATTTGCGACAGTATAAAGTTAGGATCAATGGTTATCACCTGATCTTCAGAGTCTGTCACTTCCAATGTAGGGGCAATCGGAGCGTCGTTGACCGCATCAACCGTCAACTGTAACCCTGATTGAACAATATCCTCTCCGTCTGTTACGTCATAAGAAATATTGATAGCACCAAAGTAATCTGGACTCGGAGTAATAGTGTAACTTCCGTCTCCATTATCACGCAGTGACGCATCGCCTTCTAAATCAATGTTGATAGCGGTAAGTTTGTCACCATCAGGGTCCGAAGCATTGGCCAATAGGTCATCTTGCGTAAGCGTGATGACGCCATCTTCATCGACATGATATTCCAGGTTGCCTTCAATCGTTGGGGCGTCTTGTTGTGGTATTACATCAACAAATACATTCGCCGTATCAAATGATCCATTACCATCCGTTACTGTGTATTCAAAACTCGCTTCCCCGAAATAGTTAGGTGCAGGCGTAAATATCACCTCACCACTCTCTGTTAACGTCACCTCACCTAGCGATTCATCAATTCGTACTTCCGTAATGGTTAGCGTGTCTCCATCGGCATCTGTATCGTTTGCTAATAGATCATCAACACTTAAGACCAATTGACCATCTTCAAGCACTTGCATTGGTGAAGTAGTAATTAAACCATCGATGTTGATCAGTTCATCCGTGACACTGATCGCTTGCGATGCTGTATCGTAGTTTAAGTCTAACGAATGTTCGCTATTCACTTCGGTACCATCGCCCTGAATTGTCACGAGCTGGAGCTCTTCAGACAAAGTTCTTGATACCGTCATGTTTTGTACTACATAAGTACCGCCACCACCTGTTGTCCCTAATACGAAGTGGTGAACAGGTTGATCTGTTGTGAAGGCGTATGTGTCTTGATACTCACCCGACTCACGGTAACCACCTTGAGAGTCAATGACATTACCATCAGAGTCATAAGCTGTAATGATGACTTCCGTTGCATTCGAGTTAGATTCATCAAACCAGCCTCCCAAACCATCTAGTTGGAAAGTTATCTGGTTAACATCCTCCCCTTCAACCGTCACAATAAGCTCGTCATCGTCCGATAAACCATGTCGACCTTGGTCACCAATCCCTGCACCAACTGATGTTCCAGCGCCATTCCACGCTGTTAGGTCACCGTTAGTCACTTCTGTTGTAATGGTGACGTTGTCTTGAGCAAACACTGCAGTACTACCATTAACTTGGCCCCAATCGGAAGCCTGTGCAACGCCGTCAAACACCGTTGTACTTGCATCGCTATCAAAGCTACCAACCTTAATATCCATTGTTGAAGCTTCAACGTCGGCGACGTCTGGAACATACTGAAGTTCGGTATCCGCCGGGTAAACAACACCAACTTCGAGTTCAGCCCATTCGTTATTGTCATTGAGGTATTCCAGTGTGCCGTGTTCCGGCGCAGCATCGAGACGAATCGAAGGCTCAGCGGCTGGTAAAGAGGAATCATCTGTCGCAAAAACAGCATCATTGACTGACACAACGGTAATATCGGCAGTCGTATTTGCTAATGCTCCTTCGTTATCTGAAATAACCACATCTAACGACAAATTACCGTGGAAATTTTCATTTGGTGTAAATAGGTAGCTACCATCTTGGTTAAGCTCTAACGTCCCATCATCACCAGAATAAGTGACCGATTCTAACGTCACGTCACCTTCTACATCTGATGAATTTTCCAATAACATTTCAGGTGTCAGTTCGAGTACACCGTCTTCGTCAAATTCATAGGAAGTCACACCCGCAACTGGACCGTCATTGACAGCTTCCACCTCAAGCTCAAGGCTTCCCTCAACAGACTCTACGCCATCGGTCACTTGGTACGTAATCGAAACAACACCGGCGTAATTTTCGTCAGGTGTAATCGTGAACGTATCATCACCGTTGTCCATGATTGAGCCATTCTCTACTTGGAAGTCGCTCACAGAAAGTTCATCACCCTCAACATCATCAGCATTCGCGAGTAGCTCTTCTAAGCTAAGAGTGATTTCGTTGTCTTCTTTGGTAGACGCAGAAACTGTTCCCGACACCGTTGGGCCATCGTTGACTGGGGTCACATTTAATTGAAGATCACCCGCCACTACATGAGTCCCATCACTAACATCAAAACTCAGCTCGATTTCACCATTGACGTTGGCATCGGGCGTTATTGTGTAAGAACCGTCTTCATTCTCTATGACCGAGGCGTTACCGTTAACAACCGTTAAATTGGTAGCAATAAGGTCATCACCATTGACATCAGACGCGTTGGCTAACAGCTCATCTTGCGTGACAGTAATCGCGACGTCTTCATCCGTTGTGGCTTCAACAGATTCAACATCCGGTGCATATTCATTGGCATCAACGTGAATCGTATGTAGTGTGGTCGCTGAATCTTGATTTGCTGCTTCTGTCGTTGTTGCAGCAACTTCCAAATCAAATGAATCACTGAACCCATCAGGCAATTCAAGCGCTAACGTTTGGTCCAATACAACGGAAGGGATAACGATCGGTGTATCATCGGAAACAACTATTTCACCGCTGTATATCCCTTGGTTAACTTCACCTAAATCGATAGAGAAAGAGAAATCATCATAGTCTCGGTCACCTCCATTATAGAGGTCCTCGATTCCATAGATCAGTTCGCCTTCTTCGTCCATCGTTGTGCGAGTATGCTCTTGACCATCTTGGTTGAGGTTGGTGCTAGTTCCGCCATGAAATACCGCGTCACCATTCTGGCTCCGAACGACTGTCTCTGTGCCGTCTTGAGCTATATAGATAAGTTGAGGATCAACTGAAGACATCGACGCTGGAGAGCCATCATTTTCTCTAAACTCATATTGCCCATCTTGCATGGTACTAAAGTTGTTGTGGCTATTGCCGTTTGGAATGACAAATAGGTTGAAGCTTTGACCTGCTTCTAGGTCGAAAGAGAAGGAAGACTGACCGGGTATTAGATCCCCTCCAGAGCCTTGCTGTGAAGCATTAACGTAAACCAAATTTACATCTGAAATGGTGCCATCTTCTTCAACAAGGTAGTAGCCAGCCGAGTTTTGGAAACCAGCGCCCTCACCTTCAAATGTCACCGTTACCGTAGTATCTGCAAAACTCGTCAAACCGTTCGACTGGTCATTAATAACGGCATCATTGTCATAACGAAGAACACTGCCTTGTGGCGAACCACCTAAGGTCACACTTAACGTTTCTGACAGATCTTGGTCGACTAGTTCGGCATCAATATTCAGCTCAACGACATTGGCGTCATCGCGAATTGAGCCACCGTCTTCGATTACGGTACCATCACCTTCGGTAATTTGAAGATTGGCAGAATCCGCAACTGCATCAACCGTGATCTCTATTGATGCTGAACTACTTTCGATCCCATCCGTGATAGAGAAGTCCAAATTCAGTTCACCACTGAAGTTCTCGCTAGGCGTAAACACATGAGTTCCGCTAGCAGGGTCACTAACTAACGTCCCGTCGTTGCCACTGTAAGAAACCGATTCAACCGCTAAGTCATCGCCATCAACGTCTGACGCAGCTTCAATTAACTGGACATCTGTCAGTGTAATAGTGCCATCTTCATCCATTTGATAAGCGAGGTTTTCAACTACTGGCCCATCATTTACCGCAGCGACATTAAAGCTCACCGTCGAACTGGTGGTGGAAGTGTCGCCATTGGAAGCTTCAATGGAGGTCGCAGACACTTCTAAGTCCACATCTCCGTTGAAATTCTCGGCGGGTGTGAACTGTAAGTCTCCATGAGCCCAATCTTTGACATCAACAGAGTCATCATCACCACTTGCTGTAAAGGTATTCGTACCATCCGTTACGGTTGCACCTTCTGGAATGGCATCAATGATAATGGACTGCATACTCTCAGAGCCATCTAAGTCCGTGAGCACTGCACTAATATCAATCGCAATATCTTGATCTTCAGTCGCAACTTCGGTGACTTGAATTCTATCTAATACACCCCCGACACTATCATCACCAGGAGCGTTAAATTCGAGACGTGGGTTATCCGTTGAAGCCGTAAGTTCATAATTGTATGTGTGCCAGCCGACACTGTCGTGGCTGATCGTGTCGATTAACTCGCCTTCAAAGTAAACTTGAATCGCAGAGTTATCGCCTTCCGCATTCTGTCTTGCGGAATAATCGAAGCTCAGAGATACCGTCTCACCTTGTTGAATGGTCAAATTCTGGTAGATATTCGATTCATCACCAGGATGGGCCTCTAACTCTATTACGTTGCCTCGGTCGCTATCACTGATGCCGGTGTAAACTTGTTCACCACGAATTTCCAAATAACCATTCGCGTTGTCTGTACTCCAGTTGGCTAAAATATTAGGGTCATCGAAGTCGGTAGTGACAGGCTGACCTATCGTGACAGTAACATCTGGCGCATCAGCCACAGCGTCTACCGTAAACTGAACAGAAGATGTGGTTGTGGCCGTGTCCCCATTGGACTCTTCAATAGAAGTCGCTGAAACACTTAAACTAATATCACCACTGAAATTTTCAGGTGGGGTAAACTGTAACTCAGAGTGTTGCCATCCATTTACGTCAATTGAATTATCGTTGGAAGTCGCTGTAAATGATTGCTCCCCATCCGTTAATGTTGCGCCTTCTGGAATTGAGTCAACAACGATTGACTGCATGCTCTCTGAACCATCCAGATCAGTAAGAGCAGCACTAATATCGATACTAATATCGTTGTCTTCAGTCGCTAGTTCTGTGACTTGTATGTTATCCAACACACCACCAACACTATCGTCCCCAGGCGCGTTGAATTCTAAACGAGGATTGTCAGACGACGCGGTTAGCTCGTAGTTATATGTATGCCACCCCACGCTGTCTTGACTGATCGTGTCGATTAACTCGCCTTCAAAGTAAACTTGAATAGCTGAATTATCACCTTCGGCGTTCAAACGAGCCGAGTAATCAAAGCTAAGCTGGACGGTTTCGCCCTCTTGGATCTGCAAGTCTTGGTAAATATTAGACTCATCACCAGGGTGCGCTTCCAACTCAATTACGTTACCTCGCTCACTATCCGTAATACCTGTGTAAACTTGTTCACCACGAATTTCGATATGGTCATTCGCGTTGTCTGTGCTCCACTCGGAAAGCAAATTAGGGTCATCAAAATCGGTGATTGTAGGATCGCCCACCGTCACAGTGACTTCAGGAGCATCAGCTTCAGCATCAATGACGAACTGGATAGAAGAGTGTGTCGTTGCGGTATCACTGTTGGATGTTTCGACAGAGGTAGCTGAAAGATCTAGCGACACTTCACCGCTGAAATTTTCCACTGTAGTAAACTGTAAACCGTCATGTTGCCAATTGGTAATATCAGCTGACGATTCACTTGAACTCGAGGTAAAAGTGTTGGTTCCATCGGTTAGCGTTGCGCCTTCCGGAATATCACTCACCACAATTGACTGCATCGCTTCAGAGCCATCCATATCAACCAATGCCGCACTGATATCAATAGAGACGGCGTGATCTTCAGTGATTATTTCATCCACGACGACATTAAGTTCTGGTGCATCAGCCTCTGCTTCAACACTCACATCAAAACTTAATGTATCGGTAGTCGTATCTGAATGTTCCAATTCGTCGGAATAAATGGAATGTTCCGGCTCAACTTGCACACCAAATGATGTGGAATCTACTTTACTGTCGCTACTTGAATCATTGTTTGAATTTTGTGAGGACGACGCTGACTTAGCACTGTCATTTGAGGCTGAGCTCTGTTGTGAGTTTTGTTGTTGACTCGAACTCGCAGATGGTGATTGTTCAGCTGAATTTCCGCCTACATCTTGTGTCTCTTGAGCACTACTTGAAAGAGGAGATAGCCCATCATCGGCTTCCGGCTCGTCCTCAAGCACTTTAGATTGAGCGCTACCTTGTTGTTCACTCGGTTGATCTTCTTCGACGGCTTGAACTTGAGATTCGCCTTCTTCTTGAGAAGCACCCTGCTCTTGCCCGCTTTCTTCTTGCTGTACTTCCTCTTCAGCCGATAAAGGTGCGACCGAATCAGTACCAGTTGCTACCGTGTTTGCGGCAGAGGATTGCTGATTATTTTGACTGTTCGCATTCGATGAAGCAGGAGATTTGTCATCAGTAACAACCTGTTCTACTGCATCATTTAGATTATTGTTATTAGTATTTCCACCAACTGGCATATTCCGCTCCTTGTCATTAACTTAAACATGCACAAACTACAATGCTACCTGTAGCATAGAATACAAAGCTCATATGACAAGCTTAGAAAAAGCAATAATATTTAAAATCTGATCGCTCTCTTACTTGAAACATTTAAGTATTAAAATTAACAAGTTGCGTCCTATTATATGCAATAGGTTTTTATGCGTCTCAACCAAAACTAAAACAACATAGATAAAGTTGAGGTTACGAAAGCCATTTAGGTAGATTCAGTTCTATACGGAGTATTAGGAAGTAACCCGTATTCTGATGAATTGACCAAGTGAGCGGAATTGCTCCGCTACTTGTGTACATAAAATACGTCAAGGCAAAAGCAAGGACATTGGCTTATGAGTGACTTAGATAAAATCATCGAGCGATCAATAAACAAAGTGCACGATGATCAGACAGACAGAAACATCACCCCAAGTAAAGTCACCACACATACCGTCTTCATTGTGGCGGTGTTTCTTGGCTTTTGTGCCGTTGTTTGGTCATCACAGGCAACCATTGATATAACCGTTTCGACTCGTGGTGAGGTTTTATTAGAGTCAGACGTTGAAAAGGTACAGCACCTCGAGGGAGGAATACTCAACGAACTCTTCGTATCCCCGGGAGATCTGGTTTTCAAAGGTCAGAAGATTGCCTCTCTAACCTCTAAAGATCGTGTATCGGAACTCAACTCCACGCAATATGAGATTGCCGAACTCCAGATCGAGCAACAGAAATACTCCTCTCTTATCAATCAAACGACCCCCGATTTTTCACGATATGGTCAATACCCAAACTTAGTAAAAACTCAGACCCTATCTTGGGAAGAAGAGAATAATAAGAACCAATCGAACGATGATCTGTTTGTTCACGATATCAAACATAAACGAAGCTTGATTCAGTCGATGAATAACCGCGTCCAGTCTTCCAACAAGCAGCTAAAACTCATCAGCAAGCAACTCTCCATTAAGAACCAGTTGTATAAAGAAGAAATGGCCTCTTATGTTGACGTTATAAATATGGAAATTCAGAAAATGAACATGGTTCGTGAGATAGAAAACCTTGATGAATCTATCTTGAATGAGCGTTTTCAGATGCAGCGCCTTGAAAAACAGCTCGGCGATCACCGCAAAGCCCGAAACTCAGAATATTATGAGAAGCTCACGGAAGTGAATAAAACGCTCAAAAACAAAGAGACGCAACTCCCGACCATTACCGACAAAGTAGAAAGGTTGATCGTCTTCTCTCCTGTTGATGGAACAGTCGACAAAATCAACTTCAACTACTTATCTGCCGTGATACCACCTGGCGACAGCATTGCTGATATCACCCCCCTAAATAATGAAATGCACGCAGAGGTTAAAATTCCAAGGAAAGACGTTGGTTTCATTGAAAAAGGGCAAGAAGTTAAGCTCAAATTCGACACCTATAACTTTGCGAAGTACGGCGTCATTTCAGGTCAAATAGCCTCAATTTCTAGAAGCTCTTACGAAGAACAAGAGCAAGAATATTACTTAGCAAAAGTTAAAATCGCTGAAAACTACTTACTGAGAAATAACGTGAAGTTCCATATTGCACCTTACATGGAGTTCACAGCTGATATCAAAACCGGGAACCGAAAAATTATTGATTATGCTCTCAAGCCAATCATGACAGCGCTCGACGAATCTTTTAATGAGAGGTAATGGGATATGAAAAACAAATTACAGTACAACAGCAAAGTCAGTCATATCTTATTTATCTTGATCATAGGAATCATGTTACTGAATGGGGCTTACACTCTGCATAGTATTACTTCTGAAGATCAGCAGAGCCACACTCGTACTCTATTGGTGAGCAAATCCAATGAGATCCTAAATGACATCAATTTACTCAATGCAACATTAGGGACCTGTTCAAGCAACAACGAGACATGTTCTTCTGCGGCAATACAGCTTTTAGTCGAAGAGTTGAACTTAGAAATAGCTCGCTTTCAAAGTATTGTTTCACAAGAAAAATCTCTGGCCTCACTGACGGGTACGCTTGGCTTCGATTTATTGCAGTTACACATCAAAGAGTACAAGCAAACACGGGATACAAATAAGCTGGCAACCTCAATTAAAGAGGCTTCAAACACCAGTATTGCGATCATTAATAGCCTGTTGGCAAACTACAGCGATTCCAACACAAGAGAAGACACGCAAACGATCTACAAAGTGGTTGCTATCAACGCCTTACTGCTTTGTGTGTTTATGCTTTTTTATTTTAGAAACGCTCGGTTAATCAAGCATATAGAAGTAGAAAGACAGCGTGCTCACGCTACGTTCAAAACGATATCAAACAACCTTAAAACGATCGATCAAGAGAAGGTTAAAGAACGCATATCAAACATCACGACCACCAGCATCGAAAAGAACATTTACGCAAAACTGCTGACGAGCTACGAACAATTAGAAGGTCAAAAGTCCCAAACAGATTTATACCAAAGGCTCTACAACCTTCTGGGCTACGAGATTCGAGGTATCACCAACACCATCCAAGGAGGGGTTAAACTATTGGTTAAAGACAGTGATGAAAACGGTGCTTTACTTGCTAAAGAAATTATCTCGGCAACGCGTACGCTTGAAAACCTTGCGGACAACTTTAATCGAATCTCAAATATCGACTCATCAAACACTGAAAAAACCATCAATTTCTACAACTTAGTGAGTGAACTTATTGTTTTGGGTGGCACAAAATCTAAGCAACACTCAAAGCACATTGAGTGCTTCGTTGAGAACACCATCCCTCAGCAAATGCATGGCAATCAAACCGGACTGTTTTGGATCTTACTGCTACAAATTTCAAATCGTATATCAGCCTCTCCATACTCAAATGTCTTACTTCATGTTGGGTGCTCAGGCTCTCAACAAGTCGACAAACTCACCATAACGTTCACCTTATATTTCTATGATGAAGATTATGAAACTGTCGATCATGTTGAAGGCCTTGATTGGGACAGCGCAAGTAACAAAGATATTACCAATACGGAACTATCCAACAACCTGTTAAACGGTATTAAAAATTACCAAGCAATGCTACACACGATCGAAAGAGCGGAGAAGGTAGCGATTTCGTTTGATGTCCACACTTCACACTACACACCATTAAGTAATCGCCTAGCAGGCAAAACTATCCTGTTGTGCGGAACAGCAAACATCCACTTGGATATTTTGCAAAAAATATTGATAAGCGAAGGCGCTAAGGTTGTCATCGCTAATACCGCCAACGACATTTTTATGATGATGAAAGGTCTCAATGCAAATGACGGTATTTTCTTAACCGATCATATTAAGGGCATTACGCTCGATTCTTTCTGTAAAACACTAAAAGCACGTCTATCCGCAAGAAACATTAAGTTGATGATGTCGATGTCTAACTCTGTCGATATTGACGACATCTACAATCACGTTGACTACATTTTTTATCATCCGTTTACACCAACAGATTTCATTGAGCACATCGTTAAAACACTTGAAAGTGTCGGCCAAGAAGAAGAGAAACTCGCGAGTTCATTTCTGATCGTTGAAGACGACCGAGTTCAGCAAATTATCCTTAATAAAATCCTTAGTGGGTTCGACTTCCAGTGTCAGGGTGTTGATGATGGTGAAAAAGCAGTTTCTCTTATCAAAGAGCAAGATTTCGACATCATATTCATGGACTGCATCATGCCTAATATGGGGGGGATAGATGCGACACTACTCATCCGACAGTACGAAAAAGAGAATGGACTTCCGCCAACAACCATCATTGGTGCAACGGCCTTAAAGAGTAATAAAGAGCACAAACGCTGTATCGATGCAGGAATGGATTACGTCATCAGTAAGCCGTATAAAAATGAAGAAATTTACTCGGTGATTAAGAAGTACATGGCAATAAGGAAGGTTGGCTAATGAAGACACTTGAACGCCGTAGCTCCCCTGTTGTTCTATCGATATCTAACTCAGGATCAACATCGCCTTTAAGTTTGGCAATAAAGCGCGTCTTACTCCCTCTCGCCTGTGGTTTTGGCTCTTTCTACAGTGTCTCCGGGCATACAAGTGAACTGTCTGCGTTAATCAACCATACAATAGATAGTAACTACCAGGTCATTAGCGCTCGATATGATGTCAATTCATCGCGCTACGACAAAGACATCAGCAGCGCTTTTTTCTACCCATCAATCAATGCCAGTGCTAACACAACGTGGAACGAGTCTGATGTTGACTCTACAACGCCATCAAATAACGAATACAACAGCAACGGGTATCGAATATCCATTACTCAAACTATTTTAGACCTATCACGACTCGACACGTACAAAGAGTCAGAGATCGACCTTAAAATCAGCCGCCTTCAACATGACAAAGTGGTCAACGACATTGTCTTTGAAGTTGTCGATAACTACTTCTCATATCTAAAATATCACGCACAGAAAAAGGCAACAGACGCACAACTCAAATCCTCTCAGTCTCGGCTTAAACAGATAACTAGAAACCATGAACTGGGTAATTTGCCAAAAACAGATGTGTACGAAACACAAGCTCAGAAAGGCACGACTAGTAAACAAATCACTGATATCCGTAAGAAAATAAGTCAGGCCCTGAATCAACTTCGTTCGACCACACAAACTCGTATTTCGCCGTCATACGATATGGCACTGACTAATCAATATAGTGAGATTGATGAATCAGAAAGAGCTGCACTCGAAAAAAAACTGATTAGCGGTAACTTTGAAATTGCGATTGCGCGCTCTAACTTAGATAAGTCGAAACGCACTCTCAGTAAATCAAAATCCGAGTTCTACCCCACATTATCTGCCAGTGCGAATTATGAATATTCAGACAGCAATCTCGACCATTCAATACAAGACACATCGACCTACGCGCTAACCTTAGATGTACCCATTTTCGAAGGCGGTTCGGACTACTACGAATACCGAAAGAGCAAAAACACAATCCAACAACTGTCATCTCGCTATGACCAATCGCTCAACGACACTCGTGTGGAACTGGACGACACAATATTAAACATCAACGCCAATATTGAATCACTGGATATCTTAAAGTCCGTAATTCAGTCGAATTACTTAGTGTATACAGGCAATAAAAAGGCTTATCGGCTAGGAACAAAAACCCTAACAGACTTATTAAACTCTGAATCTGACCTCTATGATTCGATCCGAGATTACCATTCCAACCAATACGACTACATCATCAACACCACCAAGCTGTACTCTCTATTTGGTGCAATAGACCTCAAAGCAATTGAAGCAATTTCCAATAGCATGGTGCCGATAAACGAAACCTTCGACATGGCCGCGCTAGAACAATTTGCCTCAGGAGAGATGCCGAATGAATAAGCTCAATTACCTCCCTAAACTCAGCATTACAGACAGTTGCTTTCTTGTTGCATCGAGTACGATGACCACGTTGCTAGGTTTGGTTCTGCCGTTCTCAATTTTGATCATATTTGACAGAATCATCCCTAATAACTCGAGCTCTTCGCTGTATTTTATTTTCGTTATTATCCTTGTTGCGATTGCTCTGGACTACAGAATCAAAAACATCGAAGAATCCATGGTCTCTCGCATTGGTAACCGATTTGAAAACACCGTCACCAATCAACTATTCCATGCTATTTGTCACTCCAAAGGTTCACAATTCAAACGATTGGAAACTGGTGAATACCTGGAGCGCTTAACCACGATCATGGGGCTTAAGTCTTTCTACAGTGGCGAATTGATTAGCGCATTTATTAATGCATTCACGTGTCTTATCACTTTAATCGTCATCGCGATTATTAACCCACCAGCCGGCGCTATTTTGGCCCTAGCCTCTGCTTTTTTGTTGGCTGCATCGCTTCATTTATCGCGCAAAAAAATCGCACTAATGAAAATGAAATCAGACTCCGAAGGTGCAACCAATTCCAATATCATTAATATCATTTCGTTCCCACTCGACATCAAGAGTCGCTCTATGGAATTTCGCCTTGAGAACCTTATGGACGCGATGGTCAAAGAACGTGAATACCACACCAGTGAATTCGAAAAACAAGAGTCAAAATTCAACCTGACACTGACCCTTATCCAGCAACTGGCGATTGTCCTTACCGTCGTCACCAGTGCAATTGCAGTGATAAACCTAGATATTAGCCAAGGTGTCATGGCCGCGATCATACTGCTGACCAACCGCTTCTTTGCACCTTATCAACAAACCATGAGAGCGATCAGTCAGTGGGAAGTAAACAAAAACTATATCGCTCGTCTAAATGAAATCTTAGAGTTAGAGTCAGAGCAAGATGCCCATGCTGTAGATGAACCACCACCGAAAACACTCAATTATTCCGGCCGCAGTGACTACCAATTTTTATCCAATAAAATTTCAGTACTATCGGGGCAATCAGGATCTGGTAAGTCATCAATTTTAAGAGCCTTTACTCACACGCAACATGACAATGAGTATCAAGTCTCAACCGACCAATTGTCGGCAGAACAATACTTAGCATCTAACACTGAAAACAATGTCATCTTAATAGACAAAAGCAGTACATTTGTTGACGGTACAATCATCGACAACATCACCTGTTTTCGCCCTCAACTACACAAAGCCGCCTATTCTCTTTGCGAATCTCTTGGTATTAAAAGTGATATCGATGACCTTAAACTTGGCTTTTATACCGATATCACAACCACTGGCGTAAAACCGTTCTCTCGAAAGGTGAGCTTCGCTTTATTGATCGTCAGGGCACTATTAAGTAATAAGAAAATCCTATTAATTGATTATCTGGATCTGTCATACGATGAAGCGTTTTGCTCCAACTTATTGTCATGCCTTCGCCCGAGAGTGAACTCTTATTTGTTTATTATCGCGAGCAATAAAATCAAACATGTCGACATGAACCTTCAATATGTTAATGCCAATGAGGTCGCTTAATATGGATACATTAATTGCCTTTGATGAGATTCAAGAACGTCTAGTGCACTTTCGAGAAGGTCATTTATCAACGCGCTATGCAGAAACACCCATTTTACTCGGCTTAAGCTACGCTTTAGTCTCTTTGCAGTGGGAAGGAACCGCTGACATGCTTTCCGATGCCTTTGTCAGCCACAGCCAACCGTCAACCTCTTTCGATAAAACGCTCTCTCGGCTCGGATACCAATGCATCAACAGTCGAATCACACATACAGACCAATTGTGTACGATCAATAGCCCAGCGTTTATTACCATTGATAAACAACACTATATTTTACTGAACTACGAAGGCGGGGTTCTTTTCTTATACGATTACGAGAACGACCTGCCAATCGAGAGCCCAGTATCGGGAAAGCTCAAAGCGTATGTGTGCAGTATTTCGAGTTACTCTCGAATATTTAGAGAGCCATCACCAGAGTCACAAGACAAAAGGAACTGGGTCAAACACATTTTTTACCAGTACAGCAGGGAGTTTAAAAGTCTTGCCTTGTTGAGCCTGTTTAACACTCTCTTTGGTACGATACAGCCATTCTTTATTATGGGGGTGTACACGTTTGCATTAACGGCAGAATCGGTATCAACCCTATACTGGCTCGCGTCTGGTGCTATCGTAATCGCCATCTTAGAGCACTTTTTAAAACGTCAAAGGATGAATATCCTCAACACTTCTGGGCAAGAACTCGCGTGCTATATTTCATACCATATTATTTCAAAGCTTCTATGGTTACCCTACTCTCTAACGTCAACAGCCACGACGTCGTCTCAACTTGCAAGGCTTAAAGATATTGACCAGTTTAGACAACTAGTGACCGCGGAATCGAGCCTAAGCTATTTCGACCTGCCATTCATCTTCATATTCCTAGTCGCGATTTCCATCATGTCAGGCACTGCAGCAATCACGGTATTAGTCGGTATCGCCGTTATGCTCGTATTCTGTATGTACTCTCGATATGTCTACCTTCAAGCAACATCAAAAAGTTCTCGAGCTAATGCCATGGTTTCTTATCAATGGAATGAGCTACTGATGAACGTGGGTTCGATTCAAAAGCTGCCACTGCTATCCGTGGTTAAATCTCGCTTCAACTCAGCGCTCACGCAGCGCCTAAAAGATTCATACCAAGTGTCTGTCACTAACGCAAAAATACAGCAGCTGGGGACCAGCTTTATTCAGATTATCGGTACGACAACCATCGTTGTTGCTGTGAGTGCGGTGATGTCTGGTGACGCGAACCCTGGTTCAATGTTGGCTATCATCATCTTAGTTTGGAAGGCATTAACGCCGATCATGGGGATCTATAACTCATTAGCTAAGGTCGACACCATCAAAGCGTCTTCCGCTCAAATTAACGCCCTGATGTCGTTAGATGATGATAAAACCCGAATGGAAAAAAGCCCGCCTATCCATGAGTTTAGTGGCAACCTGAATATCAAAGCCTTGTCACATCGCCACCAAGGCTGTAGCCGTGGACTAACGAATCTATCGTTCAATATCCAAGCTGGTGAAAAAATTTCTATTTGTGCGCCTTCAGGCTCCGGAAAGACCACACTTATGAATATTCTGGCTGGGATTGAAGTACGTTTTCAAGGGCAGTTGCTGTATGACGGTTACAATGTCACGCAATTCAATAACTTTAGGTTCAGAAGCAGTATTTGCCATATCCCCTTCGACATGCACATTTACCATAGCTCCGTGCACGCAAATTACACGGTATACAACGGGTATGTACCTGAAGACTTTATTGATGAGATGTTGAATTTCTTAGATTTGATACCTTACCTACCACACGGAAAAAATACCGTTTTGTCTGCGGAGTTCTTGTCCACACTCCCTGATGGCGTATACAGGAAGCTCATACTTGCGATAGGCATCGGATATTGCAATAAGAAAGTGATCATCATGGATGAGCCGTTTGTAGGCTCTGAACAAGAGAACAATCGCTATCTAACTCTCCTATTCAAAGAGTATCTTGCCAATAGCACCGTTATATTCACTACTTCAAGTAAAGCGATGGTCGCGATCACGAATCAGTGCCTTTTACTTGAGAAAGATGGCTCTCAGAAGTTCTTTGGGACCCCAGACAAAGTATTACAAGCGGCACCAACCATGTTGACGTAGATGTTAATTTGAACATCGACTATCGATTCGAACTAGAAATTCGATAAACGTCATTTCAAAAAAGGTCAGTCATAAAAGATTGGCCTTTTTATATTACCGGGGTGCTCTTCACACCACTAATGACTGTGCTATCGATACCATAATCACGCCTCCTACTCTTCTCCACAATAACTAACAAACTAATCAATTGATTTTTAAGGCCTTTACACTCGAAGTTTATTTTATAAATGTTGATCTTATTAATAGAATTCAGCTCAAACTTTACGACGTAAAAATCGACCACAGTGAGACCTTTCTACCATTTTATTGACTGAGTGAATGATACAAATCTGATTGCATATTACCTTTTGACTGATTTTGAGCGGGCATTTCCCGTCCACGTAACTGACTTAACGCGTATTTTTCCATCGCTCTTCGAACACGTCAGTTTTAATCGCACAACTATTTAGTCGCACAATGATAAGGATGTAACACAGATGAATCACGGACACAGACTTACCACTATAGCCTTAGCCATTATGGCTTCGGCTCACGTATCAGCTTCGGATCTCAATGAAAATAGCCTAGAGCCGCAACCTTTCAACTCACCTTTCATCCAAGATGTAAAAGGTACGATTGTCGAGGATTACTCGCGAGAAACAATCCAACCTTCATTTTTCTCCATGAGAATGATGAATAATGCCGATGAACAACGTGGCGATTGGTTTAACCTATCAGCAAGCTACACAAGACTTCAGGGCGTGGGTTCTGATGTTGTTTACGACTACCTCATGCCCCCTCTTCAACCGCAGCCAGTGATCGTTGCCGTTCTTGATTCGGGAGTCGATATCCAACACGAAGACCTAAAAAACAAGCTTTGGACCAATGAAGGAGAGATCCCAGACAACGGTATCGATGATGATGGCAATGGCTACATCGATGATGATGGCAATGGCTACATCGATGATGTTCATGGTTGGAATTTCCTTGGTAACTCATTAGGTATTAACGTTGATCAAGACACATTAGAGGTCACCAGAGAATACAAGAAGTACCTCGAATTAAAAGAGAACGGACATTGGATTCCTCGTAAGAAACGTACGTACTATCAAGCTGTTGAAGCAGATTACTTGTCGTCTCTAAAAGATGACCAAGACGCGTTGAATCGTGTAACCGCAGCAACTGACGAAGCAAATGTTTACAAAGCAGAAATACTAAAACTCACCGAACATAAAGACTTCACAGTAAACGGATTACAAGTTCTATTAAATAACGACAACCCGAGTGTTGTTACAGCTGCTGAAGGGCTTTTGAATGTGTTTGATTCATGGTACTCATTTGAATATCTAGAATCACGTCGAAGCCGTTATCAAGACTCCTTAGATTTCCATCTCAACCTAGATCTCGATACGCGTGCTGACATTGTTTGGGACGACATCAACAATCCTTGGGAAAAAGGCTACGGTAACAACGATGTTAAAGGCCCCGTCGGTTCACATGGCACACACGTGGCTGGAATCATCGCAGCAGAACGCAATAATTTCATCGGTATTGATGGTGTAGCGGACCATGCTCAGATCATGGCGGTACGTATGGTGCCAAATGGCGATGAGCGAGACAAAGATATTGCCAACGCAGTGCGTTACGCAGTCGATAACGGCGCGAAGATCATTAACATGAGCTTCGGAAAGAGCTACTCACCACGTAAATATATAGTCGACCATGCTTTCCGCTATGCCGCGCGTAAAGGCGTGCTGATTGTTCACTCTGCTGGGAACAGCCGCAACGATAACGACATAAAACCAAGCTTTCCAAATCGCTACGCAAAACACTACCGATCAAAACCAATTTCTACATGGTTAGATGTGGGCGCATCAGCGAAATACGCTGACGAAACGTTAGTTGCGAGCTTCAGTAACTTCGGCCAGAAATCTGTTGATGTTTTTGCTCCGGGGTACCGTATTTTATCAACCACTCCGGGTAACACCTATGGTTCGAAGAGTGGCACTAGTATGGCTGCGCCTGTTGTTTCTGGCGTCGCGGCATTAGTGTGGTCACGCTATCCGGATTTATCAGTCAAAGAGCTGAAGGCAATGTTGATGGGTGATTCAAAAACCTACCCTGAACTGCTTGTTAAAAAGCCTTCTCACCCTGAGGATTTGGTTCCGTTCAGCACACTTTCTATCTCAGGAAGCATGGTGGATGCTGAAGCTATTTTCGCAGAGCTTGAAACTCGCTAACGATTTTAGCTATTAGTCATTGATACCGGAAATTCGTCATTCCCTAAAGCGAGGGACGAGCATTATAGGGAATCTCGCTTTGAGGTTAGAGATTCCACATACCTCGTCCCTCGGTTCTGGAATGACGTAGGGAATATCTCTTTTATCATTGTTGGCGATTAGCTATTGAGCTTGTATTAGCGCAGTTCGATACTCATAAACTGGCTGTACGGATCTAACTCGTAATCAGCAAACGGTTCACAGTAACCAAAGCCAAACTTCTCATATAGATTACGAGCAGGTTTAAAATAGTCTTCTGAACCTGTTTCTAAACTGACTGTTCGATACTGACGAGCGATTGCGGTATCCAAAACGTGCTGCAGTAACTTACTTGCCACCCCAGATTTACGAGCAACCTGAGTCGTACGCATTGACTTTAGCTCAGCGTGATTGCTATCTAACTCTTTAATGGCAACACACCCTAGTAGTTGGCTGTCTTTCCAAGCGCTAAAAAACGTTATCTCAGGCGACTTTAACCCTTCGATGTCGAGCGCATGAACACTTTCAGGCGGTGATGTTGCGTACATATCAGCCAAGTGCTCTTCAAGCAATCCAACCACCTCTCCGCCAGACAAGTCGTCTATCTTTATTTCCATAACGATTTAATTATCCTTAATAATTTTTTAATCCGTTTTCGATACAGTAAAATTAAGCTAGTCTCGAAAATCATGAATATCATATTTTGTTTACATAGTCTCGCGCGTTTATATTGCAACACCTCGAAAACTCTTTCTTGGTACTGCAACCTAATATGCTTAGCACCAAAATCCATACAAGCACCTATTCCCGGTGAGAGATAATAGCCAGGTCGATATGAGCATCCAACTAGATTTAACCACCGCTACACCTTGCCAGAATTTCGACTCGGTACAGGGCTACATCACCCTACAAGATCATCTAGTTATCGATGTAGATGACAATATCGCAAAAATATTCGGTTACGTTAGCCGAGAAACGCTCCTAAACAATGTCGACTTCGTTTATTCAATAGTACCTGAAAATTATCGTGGGTCTGTTCGCGAGCGCTATCTCTCAGCAATCAAAGGACAACTCCAAAAGGGAAAACTGTATAAAGACGTTTCAATCAATGGACGAACCCTCTCTTTATTTAGTCTGGCACAAGCCATTAAAGTCAATGATCGCCCTGCACTCCGTGTCATGATCATTGATATCACATCGGTTGTCGCTTCAGAACGAAAACACCAAGCACAAGACCGCATGTACCGAGCCCTTCTCAATAGTTCGAAACAAGGCGTACTCATTCATCGGAATTTTAAGCCGTTGATGGTTAATCAAGCTTGGGTTGAAATGCAGGGCGCCAAATCGATATCGCAAGTACTTACCATGGAATCAGTCATTTCAATCATTCCACCTGACAATCGCATTAACGCGATGAGGCGTAGTAACAACATTCTTGCAGGTAACACGCCAAGCTTCAGTTCAGTGGTAGAAAATCATTGCCTCGACGGCAGCAAGAAACACTTCAACATCTACGACAACATCATTTACTGGGAAGGTGAAAAAGCGATTCAAGTTGTAGTAGAAGACGTCACAGATAAGGTGAGATTGGAACAAGAGTTATTGCACCGCGCCCTTCACGATGACCTAACACAAGTGTTCAACCGCAGTGCTATTTACGATTGGTTGAAAGAACCGGTAAACAACCACACAGAGATTTCTTGTTTACTGTTCGATATTGATGATTTCAAAAAGATTAACGACCAGTTTGGGCACAATGTTGGGGATGAAGTCATCCGAACTCTTGCTCAAACCATCAAGAAGCACGTCAAAATCTTAAACGGTGTCGTAGGGCGTTGGGGCGGCGAAGAATTTATCGTCTTTTTCCCAAGAGCTCGAACAACTTACGCGACGGCACTCGCCACCGCTGAATCTCAAGCAAGAATTGTTGGTGAGCGCATCTGCGAGGAATTTCGTTCACTTCAGTTTTTAGGGTTTAACCGAAAGAAATTTCAATCGAGTGTCAGTATTGGCATCACCGACAGTTGCATTGTACGCTCCAGCAGATCGATCAATACCTTGATAAAAGTAACCGATGACGCGCTCTACCAAGCGAAAGCCAAAGGTAAAAATCGAGTGTCGGTAACCCCAGAAGGCCGTTGTGTGGAGTGCGAACCCAAAACAGCATATCTAAGATAAAGAGATGCAATAAAGGACAAGAGTTTGTGCTGTTTAAGTCAGTAAATTTATATAAGATTTTCTTGTCATTTTTAAGTTCTAGTTTACTATGCGCCACCCCAACTTTTTCAGCAAATGCTGCAGGCAAACATGTCCGCCAACGCGCTCTATACCGACCTATCTGGTTACTATGATTTAATGTGTGTTGATATTGACTACCAATCGCAAAGTAACTGCATTCGTAGACTACATCAGATTTTTGGAAACGAAGGAAAAAACCACCTAGACCTTGGATGTGGCACTGGACCACACGTTCGCTACTTCATTGATTATGGCTATCAAAGCAATGGTCTTGACCTGAATAAGCCGATGCTAGATATTGCTCAAGTCCGTTGTCCTGAAGCCAATTTTTCAGTACAGAACATGAGTAATTTCGAAGTCTCTGAGCCATTCGACCTTATCACTTGTTTCTTATACTCCATCCACTACAACGATGGCATCGATAAGTTGAAAGAGTGTATTGCGAGTGTTCACAAAGCACTTAAAGAAGGCGGAGTCTTCTGCTTTAACGTGGTCGATAAAGATAAGATCAGCAACGACCTATTTGTTCGACATACGACTAACCAAGAAGAGGAAGATTTTACTTTCCGCTCTGGCTGGTATTACTCAGGTAAAGGCGATAAACAGGCATTGAAACTCTGTATTGAGAAGACAACAGCAGGTAAAACGCAGGTATGGAATGATGAACACCCTATGGTGGCATTCACGTTCAAAGAACTGATCGAAATGTTGAGCCCCTTGTTTGAAGTTCATATATTTGAACACGATTACGACAAGCTTTTGCCGTGGAATAACCTTTCAGGCAATGCTCTAATCACTTGTGTAAAAGCCTAATACGAAAAGAACCCACACAACTTATAATCTGTAATACAGCTCAGCGTCAGTAATAACGCTAAGTTGTGCGGGTCTTTTTAGTAACTTAGACTGGTTAAATCATCAAATCCAGATTAGAAATCAGCTGTCATACCTACGTAGTAAGTACGTGGTTCTTCAACATAACCCATACTCTCTAGCTCTTGTGATACCGCTTCGTCAGTCAAGTTCGTGATACCCGCACGCAATCGTACTGAATCATTCACGTTGTACACGGCACCCATGTTCAGCGTTGTATATGCGTCTTGAGTTAGGTCGCTTTCAATCTGACGCTCACCACGGTAACGCGCACTAACAAACGTATTCAGGTCGTAAGTCGGGCTCCAGTTCAGTTTAACCAAACCCGAGTGTTTGTAACGCTCAAGCAGTTCTTCACCTGTTGATTTGTCTTCTGTGTCTAAGAATGTGTAGTTACCAGACACGCCCCACTCATCCGTAATTTGGAATTGACCTGTCAGCTCTGCACCTTGGACAACGGCTTCTGACACATTGGTGTAAGTACGTTTACCTTTTACATAGCCAGTTGAACTAGAGCTATCCGCACACCCTTTGCCCGATTCAAACATTCCGCCGTTCTCACAATATGTTTCATCACGGTCAATAAGGTCGTTAATTTCATTGCGGAACAACGCACCTTCGACATTCCAACGAGGTTGACTGTATATAGCTGCAATCTCATAGTTCCAGCTAGTTTCAGGCTTTAGATCTTCGTTACCATATAGATCACATGCCCCTTTACAGCTATTAACTTGATAGTCCGCTTGGTTTTGCGTCAAGGTCGGTGCTTTAAATGCTTTACCCACTCCACCCTTAATGATCAAGTCATTTGTGGTTTGGTGTACCAAGTACACTCGCGGGCTGAACTCTTCACCGTACAATTCGTGCTTATCTAAACGCCCACCAATGGTCGCCGTTAGTTGTTCTGTCATTAGCCATTGGTCTTGAACAAACAATGCGCCTTGGTAAGCCTCTGACGTTCCATTAAGGAGGTTTTCTTTGTTGGTCAACTCACTCAATTGGTAATCCATACCAAACGTTACTGTGTGGCTGTCACCAAGATAAGTGGTTGCAGACGCTTCAACTATTTGGGTCAGCTCTTCAACATCACTGCTGTAATTAGTATCAGAGTCAGCAGCATCATTATCAGTCACGTTCTCACGAGAATAACGTACTTGAGTATCACCCCAACTCCAAAAGCCACTATGGGTAATCGCTTGGCTCTGGCGCACTACTTGTGTATCAGATTCAATTACAGAACTTAAGTTTTCAGCGGATGAGTCACGTTCATCATCACTGTAGCCAAAATCGAAATCGATGGTTTGGTTGTCTGTTGCATTCCATGTCAGGCTCGCAAGTAAGCTTAACGTGTCGCGTTCTTCTAGAGCTGTTATCTCTGAACGATCGTAACCAGAACTGTGTGTACCAGAATATGGTTGCCATGCGTTACGGCTCGTTTGGTTAACAGAAAGGCGAGCAAACAACTCATCTTCAATCAATGCACCAGATGTCGTGAAGCCCATGGAGTACTCTTCCCCTCCATAACCATCAAGCGGTGATGAAGTGTCCATGCTTAGTGTTGAACTCCAATCATTTTCCGGAGCTTTAGTGATGATGTTGATTGTGCCACCCATGCCATCTGAACCGTAAAGCGCCGACATTGGGCCACGGATGATTTCAACACGCTCGATTGAATCGGCAGGAATGGTAGAAAGGTCGAAATCGTTACCACGGATGATGGCGCTTGCTGAGCTTAAACGACGGCCATTGACCATGATAAGCGTGTAATCAGAATCCATACCACGAATAGAGATCATTTGACGGCCAGCACGTGTG
The DNA here is from genome assembly GCF_014879975.1 of Vibrio bathopelagicus. Classification (NCBI taxonomy): domain Bacteria; kingdom Pseudomonadati; phylum Pseudomonadota; class Gammaproteobacteria; order Vibrionales; family Vibrionaceae; genus Vibrio; species Vibrio bathopelagicus. The sequence continues at coordinate 1,981,450 of NZ_CP062500.1, forward strand.
CTATCGAAGTCAGATTCAACACTCGTTGATTCAGCAACGATGTCAGCCAAGGTAATACCCGGGCTATCTTCAATATCTTGAGCGGTGATAACCGACATTGAAGCTGGTGCTTGTTTTAGTGCCATCTCAGTACGAGTTGCCGTAACCACCATTTGTTCATCTGTAGCTTGTGCTTCTTCTTGCGCTAACACGTTAGCTGAAAGTGACGTACAAATAACAGCGACTGCGACCGAAAGGGGTTTACGAACCAAAAGAGGTTTGCGAATCAAAAGAGATCTCTCAGACATGATATTTATTCTTATATGTGATTGGTAATGATAATGGTTTGCATTAAACAGCCTGATACCATTCTTATCAACGAAAGTTTCATACCAAAAATTGATTCTCGTTATTCACCTTTCAAATAACAAAACAAAGGCATATTCATTTCAATATAACCATTTCAATAGCATTCACCACCCAGATGAATTAGGTGTATATCTCTTTAAATAGATTGCGAACCCATCGACACATAGGATCATTGTGGAAACGCTTGTGCCAATATAGATACACGTCTTCTGACGGGCTTCTAATGGCTTTAGGTACGCGTTTACAAATCAAATCTCGTTGATTTGCAGCTTGTGTGGCAAACGGTGTCGGTAAGTGGAAGATGATGTCGGTTGTCTCAGCGATATCCGCAGCAATATTAAAGTTGGATAGCTGAATTGGGATGGATAGCTGGCGCTGCTTATCAATCAAACCTAAATCTTTAAAGCGATTTTCAATGGAGAGTTTTTTGTCACCTTGCAGCGAGATCTGACCTAGTTGGCTGTTGAGTAAATCATCGACCGTGATCTCTTTATCGGCAAGCGGGTGATCTTTGCTCATCAATAAGCGGTAATCACGGCTGATCACGAACATTCGATACAAGTTTTGTTCAGAGCTTAACGGCTCATGAGTCGATAGCACAAAGTGCGCATCGCCTGACAACAAAGGTTCGAAGTGACGTTTAGGGATAGAATCGATATCGACAACCATGTTCGGTGCTTGCTTGCGAATTTGCGCCACTACCTTTGGCAATAAGTGTGAAACCTGAGGAACCAAGCCAAAAAAACGAACGGTATTGTCACTCCTCTGAGGATCAAATACATCGCCATGAACCAGCTTTTCTAAGCGCGTAAGTACAGAATTAAGATCTTGTTTAATCGCTTCCGCTTTTGGCGTTAATTCATAGCCATAAGCCGCTCTCACCAACAAATCATCGTTAAATACAGTGCGCAGTTTTTGCAGCGAACGACTCACCGTAGGTTGGCTCATATCCAACGCTAAGGCTGTGTTTGAGACGTGCTTTTCTTCGAGAAGGTGTTTGAGGATGACTAAGAGATTAAGGTCGACTTGCGCTAGATTCATTATTTAAATATTCAAGAAATGGAAAATTCAGTAGGCGCATACTGCATTTTCACAACAGATAATACAATTGATAATCACTCTTGTTTTGATCTAGAGCAGTATCTATAGCACTCATTTACATGTCTCCTTTTGGCCTCTCACTTATACACAAAAAAAGAGAGACCGAAAGGTCTCTCAATATATGTGCTATTTACGTTGTATCAGATAACTGATTAAAGCTTTGTCCAAGCATCTTGCCAGTATTGGCTTTCTGCTGGTGCATAAGATGCGCTTGCACACCAAGCCGTGTATGGCCAAGGTTTACATTCGTATAGACCATTGTCACTGCCCACAACAATATCGCCCGCTTCGTAGTTGGTTCCTGCTTCATACGGAGGGTAATCACCTGGAGGTGGTGTTGTACCGCCTCCGTCTTTAACAGAGAACGAATTGTTCACCGTCACTATTTCGCCGTCTGTTGCTATACCAACCACTTCAAGTGAGTATTGCCCTTCGGTGACATCACTTAAAACGATAGTGATTGTTTGGCTATCGACGAGGTTTACCTTCGTTTGCTCAACCACAGTACCTGCACTGTTAATAACCGTCGCAGTTACATCTAATGCTTCGTTAGATGTTAACGTTAGCTCTAAGCGGACATTGCCGTTATCTGGAGCGTATTCAGACTGAAGGCCCGAAACTAGAAGTTCAGGATCTACACCCGGGTCTGGGTTGCCACCACATGAAGAGTCTGAAACCTTTCTCCAAACACCCCACTCACCTGTCGTTCCCGGCTCTTCGCCACGAGTATACCAGCCAGCTCCCCACGTTGAACCGTCATGTGATACTTGGTCGCCTTCAACATAAACCGTATCGGCATCCCACGCAGCAGCACAGTTAGATCCATCAGTCACCGACACTTTACGTTCAGCTGTTTCCGTTTGATTAGCACTATCAGTGACACTATATACCAGCGTGTAGTTGCCAATTTCGTTCACGTCGACACTGCCAGAATGTGTGATAGTACTCGTTAAATCACCGTCTTCTGCATCGTTCGCGCTTACGCCAGCCATTGGATCAAACGCAGTACCCAGTACAACAGTAGTATCGGATACACCGCTGAATACTGGCTTCTGACTGTAAACCTCTACCGTTCTCGCTTTAGTAGTTTCGTTGTTATCGCTGTCTTTTACGCGATAGGTCAGAACATAAGTACCGATCACATCAGTTTCAACATACCCTTCAACATCAATTGAAGACGTCAAATCACCATCTTCTTTATCTGTTGCTGTCACACCGTCCATTGGATCAAATGTTGTGCGGTGCAGAACGCGCGTATTTTCAACACCTTTCAGAACGGGTTCACCTTCAACCGGGGGCGGTGTCACTTGGCCATGGACAAAAGGGCCATAGTCTTTAATAAACTGTTCGTTGTATTGTTGACCGCTCTTATTAGTACCCATATCCCAGTTGATCGACCAAGTCATCACACCGCGCAAAGGTTGGCCTTGAGCTGTCAGGCTATCGAACGCATCGTATAAGTCTTGTGGCTCTTGCACAAACCCCGTAGCTGCAGCATCGATACTTGAAGGGATACCAAACACGAGTTTGTCATGTGGGATTTTGTGGAAACCACGAGTACCGTTGATTAGAGAGTCAGAGATGTAATAGATGAACTCTTCTTTTAACTCATCGTTATTTTGAGCAATCCAACCTACCCCATCAACCCAGATACCATCACCACCTTGATTATAAAACTGTGGGTTAATCCAGTCGTAGTAACCTTCTAGGTTATCGATGTAAGGGACATACTTACCGCCTGTCGTTAAGTACGGAAACTCAGGCGCCATGGTAATCAGGAAGTTTTTGCCTTCAGCGCGGTAATGATCTTTCACTAACTTAAGGGCATCAGGAATCACGGTTTGGTTATTTTCTGCGGTTACTGCTGCTTGTTCTAGATCGATATCTAAACCATCAAAACCGTAACGCTCTGTAAGGCGGATAATCTCATCAGCAAAGGCTCTTTCATCACCCGTTTTTAGTTCTACGTGTGCATCAGCTCCACCCAGAGCTAGCAGTACAGAGCGACCTTGCTTGTTGAGTTCAGTGATTTGGTCAATAAATTGTTCTTCTGAAAGCCCAATCGTTGGGTCCAGTTTAAAAGTTGGAATTCGACCATCCGCCACGTCGTACACCTTCATGAATGATACATTCACGATGTTATACATCGGGTTCACTTCATCCAGTGTCACGCAAGGCGCATTGCCACCTTGGTAGCCACCACCATCACACCAGTTATGCCAATAACCTACCACGACACCAGAATCTGGATTCGTCATATCTGAACCATTCGCATAAACAGCACCAGACATTGCGGCCATGCCGACCGATACTGCTAATTGTAGAGCTTTACGTTTCAACATCAGTTCCACTTCCTTGCTTAACAGCTGTGCCAATCACAACCGAACCCATTCATTTTAGCCATGAATATTTATAGATAAGTAATGGAATTTATAAGAAAAGATAACCTTTGATTTAACTTGTGACCTTAAGTCACAGATTGAATATCAGAATCAATATGATTTTGACTTTCCATTCAAATTAAAATGTTAAAAGTAGGTATTCATCGCCTGAAACATTGACATGCAAAATGATTGACTGAGGAAAAATTCACACGCGTAATTAAGGTGAGTTTAAAAAATGGGCCAAAAGAATATGTAAGACTAAAAATGAGGAAAAATATGGCCTAAAGCCCCGTATTTATTGAGTTTATTACTATTTTACGTTGCGAGTGACATCACTAAAATCGATTGGATCTAGTAGCTATACATATGCTAGTTGATACCCACACACGGCCAAACATGAAGATCAGAATTGATGCAACTCTAAGGCTAACCTCGGCTATTAACTGTCTACATCGCCATTAAGATTTGAATAAAAACTCTCAATTAACGATATAAAATTCACTTTATCCATTTCATTAAGTTGGTTAATACCTGCCGCTGCTTTTCGCCCACCACCCGTTTCAAAACTAGAACAAATTTCATCAGCCCCTACTCTATTTGATAACGGTGCTCGTAAGCTCACCGTATAAGAATCTCCACCTTGGTTCTTTGTTAACACCGCTTGTGCTCGGGCCGGATCTTGATTGACGATATCATTACCAAAGACACCACTAATGCGCCTTGCCCAAGTTTCTCCCGGTAATTCAAATACACGAGCAACATCGCTCTCATATATTGGTACTAAGTTCGATAATTGTTGGTAGTCATTTTGATAAGCAGCACGCAGACGATAAAACACAGAGTTTTTATCAGCCAATAGATCCAACGGATTAGGATATTGGTAAAGGATTCGATACAGCTCAGCTGGCGTGAAGTGTAAGTCACTCAATGACGAGCCGTAACCGTTGTAATTAATGAGAGTTCCCAACTCTTCTAAAAAAGTAGTTTGAGCTTCATCAAAACCATTTGTCGCTGCTAGCCGTGTCGCAACTGTTTTAAGATTGTCCCCAAAGGCAGCCGCAATTGCCCATGCAACATAGCGCCCCTTCAACTTTTGGTTTATCAACAAGCTGGTGCAACATTCAGACGCTGTATTGATCAAAGTATCGAGGTGATTAGACGATGGTATATCTCCGGTACGATGGTGATCGCAATAAAAAACGTCGACATTATCATCGAGTAGCGAGTTCAATGCCGGGAGGTTCTTCTCCATCGACACATCTAAGACAGTAACAGACGAAACGTCTCCGTGATCGTTCTGCTTTGCTATTTTAGAGACGACTTGAGATAGCAACTTAATATCACGCTTTACACCAGTTACGAGCACGCTCTCTTTAGGCTCATTTAGGCGCAGCTGCAGTAATGCGATTATGCCGTCGGCATCTCCATTGAATACGTCGTAGTGCATTTTATTCCTCTTCCTTTGAGTTTTAACTGACGAGCGAAACAAGGCTCAAACGTTACTATGCTTGATAGTCTGGCATCATTTTAGTTTTATTTCACAGATACTTAAGTCTATTTTGGAATGCCTTATTCTTATCTATTCGGATACTTGCCTATACCCCACACACAAAAAAGGCACAGATGATCTGTGCCTTTTCGGGTTGACTACTCAGTTAGCGATCAAAGAGTTTATGAAGTCTTAAACTGCGCTACCGCTTTGTCCATATCATTCGCTTGTTCAGCAACCTTATCAACTTCAACTAAACAGTGTTGAGCCGATGCATTGTTATCGTTCGAGATGGTGTTTAACTCTGTGATTGAATCACTCACTTGCGCCATCACAGCGCCCTGCTCTTCAATCGCTGAGGCAATACGCTCCGAGTTACCCTGAATGCTTTCCATGTCACTCAAGATAAGCTGTAGGCTCGCATCTAGCTCTTCAGAATCTTTCAGTGTTAGCTGACCTTGTTGGTTACATTCACCAATCTCAGTCATCGAGGCATTCATCTGACTTTGAATTGCTGTCACTACGCTGGTGATTTCTGTTGTTGATTGATGCGTTCTGCTAGCCAATGCGCGAACTTCATCTGCTACTACGGCAAAACCGCGGCCTTGTTCACCCGCTCGTGCAGCTTCAATCGCGGCATTCAATGCCAACAGGTTAGTTTGTTCTGCAATGCCTTGGATGATATTTACTGCATCACCAATTTGATCAACATGGTGATTCAGTGAGCTAATAGAATCTTGGCTGCTTGAAAGGCGCTCAGACAAGCGAGTGATGTTGTCGATGGTATCTACTACAACTTCTCGCCCTTTATCAGCATTAGCTTTAGCTTGATACACCCCTTCTGCAGCAACCGAGGTGCTTTCAGAAATTTCACCAATAGTCTGTACCATTTCTTGCACTGAAGTCGTCATTGTTGAAGTGTGATTCGCTTGTACTTCAAACTGGTTGATTACTGATTCAAGCTCATCATGCATGTTTGATGTACTTTGAGTCAGTTGCTGTGATTTCGATTGAGAAGCAGCGATTAAGCCTTCAAGTTGATCAAGCAAACGGTTGAAATATTGACCTAGTGTACTCAGTTCGTCTTTACCATCAATATCTGAACGAATGGACACATCATTGGAATCCACAATGTTACGAATCACAGTAAGTAATGACTCAATCTTGCCAATGATAGAACGGACTATTAACCAGCTGAACAGAATGATAGACACAAGTAATGTGATACAAAGGATGTTGTTGATCAGCGACAGTTTATCCATCTCTTTTTTGGTTTCTTGGTCTAGAACCGCGGAAAACTCTTTAAACTGAGTCTCAATAGCGTGAGAGCCCGATCGAGCTTGCCCGAGCAAACCTTCATTATGCTTCAAACCAATCACACGTTTCTGCGCGACAACTTGCTTTGCAGCATCTAAAAGCGTACTTGAACTGCCCGCATTCGAAGTAATAGAAAGAACACTCGGGTCGAATGTGCCCTTTTCAATCAGGTCATTAAACAGGTACAGCTCAACTTTTTGTTCAGCACTCGCTGTTTGGTTAATGCCTTCTAGCACTTCATGAAACTGTCCAAGTAAACCTTTATCTTTCGCTAAGCCATATACCTCATTGGCTTTTACCAACTCAACAAAGCTTGTGTGGTACGTTTCGATGTCTTCACGTAAATGCGTACTATTGGCTAACCCCAAATCACTAAGGACAGCATTAAGTTGCGATTCTGACGCTAAAAATTTGTCATAGTTTTGTTCAAACTTGTCGAGGTACTTCATGTCACTGCGCAGCAAGAAGTCTTTCTCGTTTCTGCGCAGGTTGAGTAGACGCACTTCAAGTTCTTTGGTGAGTTGTTTAGCTTCGCTCATTTGAGCAGTTGTGTCCGCAAATTGCGAAGTTGTAAACAGCAATGCAATCATGCCGAAAATGGAAAATATTCCCAATGAATAGAGCTTTTTCTTTATATTCATATATGTGACTCGTCTTTGCTTATCTAATTATGGGTTTCTAAGTTTTATGTGATTTTTACTATCTAAATTTCGCTATCTAGCTGTTGTTATGGTTTTTGTATCAATAATGAGCACTAAGGTTGTGGCACTGCATTCGTGGCAAAGGGCGAAGAGTTTTTCAGTTCACCAGTGGTGTATTTTCATTTACATTCAAGCAGAGAATGAACTCTTCATTTAAAGTCGATTTTATCAATAACACACTTTTATACTATGTACATTATCAGAATCATAAATTTGAGAGACAGCTATTTGACGGGGTGAACAAGGCTTGTACAGCAGGCTGCGTAAGGCTTTGAATAAAATGATCTTTCACATTTCATTTACCTCACCACATTTAGTGACATTATTTTGGCTCATAAAGTGAGCCGGAGTTACGCACGATTTCTTAGATTCATAAAAAATGGACCGACTCTATTCGAGTACGGTCCATTATTATTTGTTGTCGATTCTAGATTCGTTACCGAATGAAAATTGGCTCAATAATCCATGAAGCCACTCAAACTAAAACGCTTTTACCATCTTACTCAGGCACTTCAGCAAAACGGCTTTATCGTCTTCTTCGATGTCTTGCGTTAACTCGTTCACGAGATTCAAGTGAAGCTGGTTATGATGAACATGGATTTTCTGACCTTCATCGGTCAAAGCCACGACTATTGCACGGCGATCAGTTGGGTGTTCATGACGCTCTATTAACTCTGCTTTCACTAATTTTTCGATTTGAACAGTGAGTGTACCCGTGGTGATACCCAACTTTTCAGCGAGTTCTTTCATTCTTAACGCACCATGCATACCAAGCACTTCGATAGTATGCACTTGCGCTAAGGAGTAACCCGTTTCTTTAACAACGGATTGCTCCCACGAAGACATTTTATCGTAGAACTCAGTCAGTATTTGGTTAAGCTGTTCTATATTTCGCATGGCCGTTTGAATGCACTTCAAGAGTAAGATGATTAATCTTATCAAACTTGGCGAGCATTTGTTTATATTCAGAGACGGTTTTATCACTGTTTGATTCAAGAGTAATCGCCGCTGAGTAGTGATGCCCGCTCACCTTCCACATGTGTAAGTCGGTTACAGCCGCATAAGGAGCTAAAACTTCAGTTATACCGTTACGGTACTCATCGTCGATATTCTGATCGAGCAAGATTGGACTCGTCTGCTTCATTAAGTTCATGGTCCATTTCGCAATAACCACAGCGCCAACCATACCCATAGCGGCATCCAACCAGTTCCAACCGTAAAACTTACCAAATAGCAGTGCCACGATCGCCAGCAGAGACGTCAATGTATCGGCCAACACGTGCATGTAGGCCGCGCGGAGATTGTGATCATGATGATGTCCTTTGTGCTCTGCGTGTTCTTGGTGCTCACCATGTTGATGATCGTGGCAGTGTCCCTTGTGTTCAGAATGAGAGTGATCGTGCCCATGATCATGTCCGTGGTGATAATCCCCTAGCAAAAACATACTCACTACATTCACTGTCAAACCAACGCACGCAACGATGATCGCTTCGTTAAACTGAATCGCTTGCGGGTTAAACAAGCGATGTACTGACTCCACCAGCATCAACAGCGCCACAATCCCCAATGCAATCGCACTGGTGTATCCCCCTAGCACACTGACTTTACCTGTACCGAAAGAGAAACGTTCACTGTCGGCATGTTTCTTCGCGTAACGGTATGCGAACAAGGTAATACCAAACGCCGCCGCGTGTGTTCCCATATGCCAACCATCGGCAAGCAATGCCATGGAGCCGTAAATAGTACCGGCAACGATTTCGACAATCATGGTAATAACAGTTAACAAGAGAACGTAAAAAGTGCGTTTTTCACCTTGTTGATTGTGTGAAGAGAAGTTGTGTTGATGACGTGTTGGAAAACTCAAAATGGCGTCCTTAGCTTGTGTTCACAGTTAGATGGTCGTTACTGACCGTACTTTTTAAGAATAAGTACCTTGATTGACAAGTATTTTGATTATCAAACCAATGGGTGAAATTTAGTTTGATCGTCAAACATTGTCAATAATCAATTTGAGCTAGCAAGATTTCAGATTGGTAAGTCTGAAATGAAGATTGGAAATTGGGATTAGTCTGTTGTGACCACGCAAAGCAGATTTATTCGAAAGCTCAAATGTGTAATAGGAAGTAACATTGATATCATTTGTGTATTCAAGGCGGTACACTGGCGTCCTATTTAGGGCAATCGATACGAGGAGTAACAATGCACACACTTGCTTGGCTAAGCTCTTCAGACGCGATCTGCCCGATAGCAAACACCTTTCAATCTGCTGGTAGCGCCTTTCCCTTAAAAGCTATCGCGGTTTATCTCCCCAACGCCTAACACATCACTGATGGTTTGATATCTCAAGATTCTAAATAGGCCAACAACAATAAGCTTGTCGGTTCAACGGCTTGTATTTGCTTGCTCGTTTTTAAAAATTCATCGACATCACAAGCCCATCACTCAATCTGCCCCGTGTAACTTCTTTCTGTTGTTGGAGGACTTGTGTCCTTTTTTATCGCTTCCCAAATATTGGTAGGTTTGGCTTCCCTATTCGATATCGCTTCATTCCAATTTAAAAGCCGCACCAAATTGTTGGCGACATTGACGGTTTCAGCCTTGTTGATCGCCGCGCATTTTGCATTACTTCAAGAGTGGACAGCTGCATGTCTGTTAGTGATTGGTGCGTGTCGTTATTTCGCAGGGATCTTTATCTCAGATCCTCGGATGAAATGGCTGTTTTACTTTGTCACAGTCTTAGGCACCATCCTCACCTTTAGCGGACTTGCAAGCGCACTCAGCTGCATTGGCTCGCTACTTCATACCAAGGCTTCATTCACAGCCAATGATAAGCTGATGCGCTGGTTAATGGTGATTGGTACTTTGGTGTGGGTAGCTCATGACATATTGGTTGGCTCACCCGTCGCGGTGCTATTGGACGTTTTGTTTATCATTAGTAGTGGCGTTGGTTATTACCGACTTCATATTAAGAAAGCCGCTTTGACTGTGTAATCGTGCACAGAGTTTAGTTGAGGCAGTTTGAAAAAACAGTAAAGAGCAGCGCTTCATTTGCTGCTCTTTTAATTTCTGAATTAGCATTAACTTTCGGAGTGCTATTCCGTTTCACCACACCCACATCTAACGCACTTTGAAACTCTATTGTGTTAGAGACTATATTCAACAAAGCAGCTTCGGACATAAGTAACACTGGCGCAGAGGTTTCAGGCTGGTCTACATGTATCATTAGCTTCATGTCAGTATCTATTTTACTCCACAGGCGACGATCAACGAGGTAAATGTACGAACCAACCGTTAACTCACGACTCTGATTTTGAATAAACAAGGTTAACAACCAACTGGCTCGTCTTAACCCAGCTTGTCCATCTAATTTATCCGGCTTTATCATCGTACGTTTCTGCACTTCGTTATGAGTAGCAAGTGCAACATCGAACGCTCCTGCGTAGCTCTCCACAAAAGGGTTATTAAAAACACAATCGAAGGTGCAAGCCCAAACGGGGCCTACACTCAACATCCAGTATAATATGACTACTCTTATTAACTTTGGCATCGTTAAGGTGTCACGATGTTGAACCAAAACTTAAAGCTATCGAGCATGTTCATAAAGTCTTTAAAGACTTGCGAGTCGCCCTCAATCACTAAATCTCCATTTGCCACAGCGCTTTCTAGAGATACAGTACCCAATTGAATGTCATCAAGGGTCTTTTTGGACAGCGTTAGACTGACATCTGGTGTTCTAGTCACTTCACGAGTGTAATTGAGTACCGAATTTTCCATTGAAAGTGTGTAGGCTTCCTCTAAATCCGTAAACGCAATGTTGATTGAGAAGAGCTTGCCTTCTGCTTGCTCTGGCAGAATACGTACCGATAAGTAATCAAAAAGCATTTCAGGAGGCATATTTTTGATTATATCTGGAGATGCAGTAGTTAAGCCACCTGACTCAGGCGTCCCATTGCGAAGTTCGTAGGCCCCTTGAAGATATACTGAACGCCAAGGGCCTGACTCTGATTGGTAGCCTAACTGTTCATAGGTGTCGGCCAATAGCATTTTGCCTTGCTCGGATTCGGGATTAGCGAAAACGACATGTTTCAATGCTTCAGCGACCCAACGATATTCACCTTTGTCAAAATCAACTTTTGCCTTTTCAATAACGGCTTTCTCTCCCCCCATATACTCGATGTATTTCACAGCAACATCCACTGGAGGCAAGTTATTCAGATCTGAAGGATTTCCTGTGTACCAGCCCATATAGCGCTGATAGATAGCTCGGCTATTATGTCTTAGTGTTCCATAATAGCCTCGTGTTGCCCAATTCTCTTCCAACGAATTTGGTAGCTTGATCGTTTCTGAGATTTCCTCTCCCGTATAGCCTTGGTTCATTAAACGTACCGATTGGTCATGGGTATATTTGTAGATATCACGTTGTTTTTTGAAGTAATTATTAATGTCTTCTTTGCCCCATAAGGGCCAGTGGTGACTTTGAAACTTCACTTCAACTTCATCTCCCCACATCTCTATGGTTTCATTCAAATAGCTAGACCATTTCAATGCATCACGAACCTGTGCTCCACGCAGAGTTAGGATGTTATGCATGGTGTTCGTGGTGTTTTCAGCCATCCAAAGTGCTTTTTTCTCTGGTATCCACGTGTTCATCTCAGTTGGAGCTTCTGTGCCGGGCGTGTATTGGAAAACCATTTTTACGCCATCGACCACTCTTTCTTCACCTGTTTCTTTGATTAGGTCTGTTGGCTTAATCAGGGTAGCCTGGCCTGTAGAGGTAGTCTGGCCAAGCCCACCATTCACACTGCCAAACTCATTACGCGGAAGCAGCGCGCCATACATATAAATAGCTCGACGACCCATTGTGTTACCAGCAATCACATTTTCTGACACCGCATGCTCGGTAAAGCCCTGTGAAGCGATGATCTGGACCTTACCCGATTCAACGTCTTTTTCGTCCACGATGCCACGTACGCCACCAAAATGATCTAGGTGACTATGACTGTATATAACAGCAGTAACAGGCCTCTCACCCAGTTCTTTGTTCACGAAATCTAATGCAACTTTAGCCACCTCTTGTGAGATCAGAGGGTCAAAGACAATCCAACCAGTCTTGCCTTCAATAAACGTAATATTTGATAAGTCATAGCCACGAACTTGGTAAATGCCATCGGCCACTTTGAAGAGACCATTGATCATGTTGAGTTGGGCATTTCGCCACAAACTAGGGTTAACGCTCTCGGGTGACGCCTTATCTAACGAGATATATTTCTTATACTCCTCGAGATCCCACACAACATCACCAGCTTCATTTTTTACGGTAACGGTATCTTGAACCGCAATAAGCCCTCGCTTAGCGTCCTCAAAATCTTGCTTATTGGAGAAAGGTAAAGCCTTCAGGACAGTCTGGTTAGCAGCTATGGTGGCCTTTGAGGCAGGTTTGGATTCGATGGCTATCGCGTTGGCAGACAGCGCCAACGCGATAAGCGCAACTATATTCTTGTACATATAATGAGCCCTTTATTGGTAACAAGTGAATGTAGAAATTACGCTTCAAACATAAATGCTATCAATATAAACAAGGAGGTTATATGCAATTACCGCAAAGTGAATGCTGTTTAATATTTGAGACTACGGTTACCACTTTTTATGGCGCAGCGTTTCAGACGGCAATTCGTTGAAAAATTCAGCGTATTCTTTGGCAAATCGGCCGAGCTCTAAAAAGCCCCACTTTAGTGCCACATCAACGACCCTTGGATCACCTTTTTCTAAACAAGTGGATAAATCGCGATGGGCACCATTAAGTCTCACAATCCGTAAATATTTTATGGGTGTCACACCTAACAGCTCTTTGAATCCATATTGCAAGCTGCGTTCGCTAAGCGCCGCCACCGCACACAACTCAGGAACGGTTGGAACTTGGTGCGCATGTTCACTAATAAACTCTATGGCTTTTCGCGTTCCCCTAGTTCGCTTCGAAAAAGGGGCGAGATCCTCTGAAAGCTCCAGAGTCGGGAGCAGAGTACCCATGAGCAGGTTAAAAGCGGCATCGCTTAATAGCTTTGTGATTGAAGGGTAAATAAGAATAGTCGGTTGAAGACGAACAAGAATAAGTATTCGCTGGATGCCATGGCTATAGCGAGCCAGTGCTTGACGAGAAGTATTTGTGACCCGGCTAGACAACCACTCTTGAGGAAACTCTCGCCCTGTTAGGTTGTAATAGTTTGTATAAAGGCGTTCTCGATTAAATGCCGAGCACACATACTGCATACGATTAGATACCTGAATATCCCACTCTCCGCCTGTCGCTTGAATGAAAGGCTTATCAGGCAATGGACATCCATAAAAGTTACCTTGGGTTCCTTCAGAGACAATCGCCGCAAATGGCAAATAGTGGCTCGCTGGAGCAGCTTGAATTCTTGCACCGACATTGAGATTTTCAGTGAATATCTGTACATCATCGAGGTTAACTTCAATATAATTAACGTGAAATGCACCTGAAGCAAGTTTGGTGTAGCTGCGGTTTTTACTCGACTGGAACATGGCGAGCTCATCAGCATCAGATGTGCTTAGTGAGCGCAGCCTCTGTTGAATGCCCAAATGTTGACTCTCTAACATACCTTACATATCCATATATAAGTTATATGACTTCACCACATTTAGAAGCTTAAGCCAGATTGAGGTAACCGGTTTCTTCAGCGTTAGCATCATCGGGCTTATCGAATCCAATACAAACTAAGCATTCTTGTACTGTGCCAACTTACGGTTCCAAACAATATTTTCGAGCAAAGTCTCTAATTACGTCATGGAATATTAGTTTATTTTATAAAATTAAGTCAATTATCGAACTGACGAATGGCTAACCAACGCAAACTTCCAGTGCAAAGAGTTTTAATTCGCCGAACAACCGTTCTGCTGTGAGGGTTTACCAAACCCTAAGCTGTATAGCTTCTATATACGTAAGTTTATAGAGCAGGACCTCGACACAAAAAAGCCCACACTCGGTGGGCTAGCTTATAACCAAATGTAGTTAGGATATGGCTGTATCACTCGCCGTTATTTTTCCTTTTTTGCGACTGTGTAATCTCATCATTCACCCAACCTAATAACTGCTTGGTCGCTTTAGACAAAACTTGATTCTGCCTAACGATATAGCCAAGGCTTGTACTTGAGAAGTTGGTTAATGGTGTCACTTTCGAATTCAAGTGCTGCTTGGTGGATATCGCAAACTCAGGAATGATAGCGACCCCAAAACCAGCTTCTGCCCAGTCGATTTGAGCGTCTACACTCCCTACTTCCATCACCCTGTGATTGGGTAGATTCAGGCTAGGTAAACCTTCATCAATAAAGTCGCGGGTTCTCGTATCATGGCCCAGTAGAATCAAGGTCAATTCGGGATCAGCTTCGGCTTCTTTAACCTCATTTTCTGTCGAGCAATCAGAGCCTTGTATATCCAAACCATCACCCAGTGCACACCATGAGAGTTCTTGAAGCTTGGTGAAATAGAGTGACTCGTTGTGCTGTTCTTTCGCAATAACGAAGCCAAGGTCTGCCTGAGCATTCTTAACTAAACTCGACGCCTGAGACGACGTGGTATTCAACAATGTTAGGTCGATACCCGGATATTGTGCTTTGAACTTCTGGAAAGGACGAATCAACAAGAATCGAGAAATGATGTCACTCACGGCAATGGTTAACGTCCCGATTTTAAGATCGTTAATGGCATTGAGATCAGCCTGACAAATCTGCAGTTCGAGTAACGTTCTCTGGCTTGTCTCTAATAGCCTTTCACCCGCTTGAGTCAATTGAAATGGGCTTCGCTCTATCAACTTTATACGTGTGAGTTGTTCTAGTTGTTTTAGGTGCAAACTCACATTGGGTTGTGTCATATGCAGTGCATTGGCCGCTTTCCCAAAATGCTTATATTCCGCTAGCGTCACAAACGTCTTCAACAAATTAATATCAAGCATCATGTCCCCTCTCTAGTGTCACTTACGTCATTCCTTACAGTGAGGAACGAACGTGATAAGGAATCTCACTTATGGGTTAAGACTTTAGAGCCATATGGAATCCTTATCAAGATAATAAAGATAATTAATTTCTCTTATCCACTTTGTAGGCCTAACATGATTTCTCAATCAGTCAGGAGAAAAATTATGCCATCTATTGTTGTTGTAGGCGCAAACTGGGGCGACGAAGGCAAAGGCCGTATCGTTGATTTTTTAGCAGACCAAGCTTCTGCTAGCATTCGCTTTCAAGGCGGAAACAATGCTGGTCATACCGTGGTAAATGACTTCGGTACGTTCAAACTGCATCAACTTCCAAGTGGTATTTTTAATCCTGATTGTACGGGGGTTCTTGGCCCAGGCATGGTGATCAGCCCCGCTGCACTAACTGAAGAAATTGCAGAAGTACAAGCGGCTGGCATCAAAGTTAAAATGGCGATTTCAGATCGTGCGACATTGTGCCTGCCTTTACATGCCCTTGAAGATACGCTTGAAGAAGAGCGCTTGGGTGATGGCGCTTATGGTTCAACACGTCAAGGCATTGCACCAGCGTACGGCGACCGTGTGATGAAGAAAGGCATTCTTGTGGGTTGGTTAAATCAGCCTGAGATTTTAGAGCAGCGTATTCAATTCCTGCTTGATTGGAAGATGCCTCAGCTAAAAGCTCTATACCCTCAATGTGACTTCACACAAACCGCCTCTGAAATGACAGAGTGGCTACTTGAAGTGACTAAGGCTTGGCGTCCATTCATTTGCAACGTGACTGAGCCGCTTAAAGCACTGCAATCACAAGACGCTAATCTACTGTTTGAAGCTCAACTAGGTGCGGGCCGTGACCTTGTCTACGGCGAATACCCTTGGACGACGTCTTCTAATGTAACTGCAGCTTACGCTGGTATCGGTAGTGGTTTACCTGCCCTTCGTCCTGAGCGTGTTATTGCAGTTGCTAAAGCATTCAGCTCATCTGTAGGTACTGGTACGCTAGTGACTGCAATGGAAGAGCAAGACAGCTTCCGCGAAAGCTCTAACGAATATGGCGCAACAACGGGTCGCCCACGTGATATGGGTTACTTTGATGCGGTAGCAACTCGCAACGGCGTTGACCTACAAGCCGCGACTGAAATCGCACTGACTAAGATTGACTGTCTGTCTGGTTTGTCTGAACTTAAGATTTGTACCGCTTACTCAGGAGAGCACACTGAGAACCCGATTTGGCCACAAACAGCAGAGCTAAAGCCGGTTTATGAAGATATGGCAGGCTGGGACGAAGACATCACTGGCTGTCGCACGTTTGAGAGCCTTCCTCAGGCCGCACAAGATTACGTTACTCGTATCGAAGAGTTAATGGGTGTTCCAATTGTAATGGTATCGGTCGGTCCAGAGCGCGAGCAAATGATCATTCGAGCTTAGTTTAGAAAGCTATAACATCTACATCTACATCTACATCTAAGCCCACACTAGTGGGCTTTTTTGGGTCTGTCATGAACACCTAAATCTTGTTCTTCTTGTTGAGATACATGTTTTCATCGGACGACTTTATTAGATTTATGATATTGAAGCTTCGAGAGTCTGCAGTACCACAACCATATGAAAAACCGAGCGGAACATCATCATCACAACAAAAACCTTCGATAAAATCATGAAATTCAACATGAATTTTCTCTATCAACTCAGAAGCATAACCAGTCTCTTCTGAATGTATGACGACAATGAATTCATCACCACCGACCCTCGCCGATATGACATTTTCTTTTGCATTGTTTTTTATGCATGAAGCAAAGCCAGAGATATAGTCATCACCTTTAAAGTGGCCATAGGTATCATTGATGTACTTCAAATTATCCAAATCAAAATACAAACAAACTATCTCGCCATCACTTATGTTTGCTTTGTTGAATTCTTGGAAGAAGCCCCTTCGATTAAGCAGTGTAGTCATGATATCAAAATGACTGTTTTTGTATAAAATTCGGCTCTCTTCTTTTAATAAAATTTCTGAACGCAATAGAGTCGAGATGTTTTCAATCAAGTTAACTTGGCTTTGCGTGTACGTCGTTGGGCTTAAATCAAACACCAAAAGAACCGCAAACACTTCGCCATCGATATCTCTTACAGGGACGCCGCAAAACGACTTATAGGAATCCGCTCCATTTTCAGAAACGGATTCACCACCCGAGTGACCACTCAAATAGACTGTGCGATTTTCATTATGTACATACTCACAAAAGCAGCTAATTCTACTCTTATGTTGATTGCACGATACGTTTGAGGAGCTCCAAACACTCTCAGAACCAGAACAACTCAAATCAGAGATCATAATGATGCCTGCATTCGATGCGTCCATTATGTCTCGTATGTTATCTAATATAGATACCCACGTATCGACATCGATATTTCTTTGCATCCCTTCAGAAGAGATTTTATCAAAAAGCATTAATATTTCTTTAGTATCAGACAGTTAAACTTAATCGAATATTCATTAGTATACGCTGTAACAAAAATTCCAAGAGCGATAATTTAGGGCCGTTATTACAACAAAGTAATAACCAAGCCCTACCACTTATTCTATCGGCAGTGCCGCATTGGCTAGCAAGCAGCGGCCTTTGAGTGCATCTTAATTTTCTAAGTCAGTGGCATCGTTCGAAGAGGCCCAGATTTCTGAGCGTCGGTTATTGGCTCTACCCTCTGAAGTTGCATTAGAGGCAATAGGTTTACTCTCACCAAACGAACGAATCACAAGGCGATTCTTCTCGACACCATCCGCGATTAAACCGTCCGACGTAGTCAGCGCTCTTTGAAGCCCTAACGCTTGGTTGTAACCTGCTTCGCCAGTGCTGTCAGTGTGGCCATCCACTGTAATCGCGCTGCCGTTAGTCTTTAACTCGCCTGCGAGTTGGCTCAATGCTTTACTGCCCATCAGCGTTAAGTTGTGTTGGTCAAAACCAAAATGAAGGCGAGCCAATAACCCTTGACGCTCTTGGTTACTGATCCAAGTCTTACATCCTGACTGGTTCATACCTAGATTGGATTGACCAGCTAACGCTTGTTTTAGCTCACTGCTATCAGGCGACTGCTCTATTTGTAAAAAGCCCTGTCTGTGCTGTGCAATGCCAACAACATCATCAACCGTGACACTGTGTTGATATTCACTAAACGCAGTGTCGCAATAAACGCTGATACCTTCTTCTGCATGGGCGATAAGACTAAATTGCAATGTCGATATGACGATTGAACTGATCATTAACTTTTTCATATTTTCCTCTAGTACAACTTAGTGATTCCGCTTGTTTTTGAGCCTTTACGGATGAGTTCTTCTATCTTTTCAATCAATTCATCTAGGTTAGATACATCGATGATGTCTTCATTTGGATCGACAACGCAGTCTTGAAAACCACTTTGCTGAGATGCTCGAAAATCAATTCCGATGACACCTATGTATAAGCCTGGTATTTCCTCTCTTGCTTTGTCACACATGCCTCTGTCGACTAACCCTTTGAGGATGCCGTTATCAGGGCTTTCCTGCCCATCGCTTAAAATCAGCAGCATCTTGATTTTCTTGTTGTAGACTTGCTGCTCTTCTTGATCGGAACTGTTCGGGTCACCGTCATGGAGCACCTGAGAACCTCTCAAAATACCTTGAAAAGCCGCAGTACCGCCGTCTGCCCACATCGAATTAATCGGATTCAAGTCTGAGAGCTTGTTCGATAGGCGAATGTTGGAAAACTGCGATGAATTTGAAGACCCATGTGCGTTAAATAGCTTTGTTCCACTCACACCATAGAAATCAGGCTGTAACCCCGACTTGTCAGTAAACATCGTCGACACTGATGTCGGTAAATCTACATAGTTATAAACATCGGCAACGGCGTATCGATCGGCATTGATGACATCCCTTATACGTTTGGCGTACTTTTGATTATCCGATTTTGGATTTGAACAACGTGACTGTCGGTCAGCACACCTAATTACGTCATTTTGAGAGTACGTACGCCAGTAATCCCAGTTAACATCGTTGTAGGAATAAGGTGATACGTTCGTTTTATAGTTATCTTTGTAGCTCAATTGGCTTGTTGCGTTAGCTTTATTACCCGAAACGATTTCCCTCGTTCGAACGTTAAAAGGCACAAAGCCAACTCGGTTAAGCAACTTGTCTCCGGTTGTATCTTCTCCCGGTTCGTCACAAACGTATTTCCACTCTCCATCGACATAGTCCTGTTTAATCGATGTGCAAAGAATTTTGCTGGATATTTCATCGATGGCTGTCTTAAGATCGTCGATTTTTATGTGTCGACTTGAACCCCATCTGTCGTTCATTGAACCGGAAAAGTCCGATACAAAAACAATATCGATGTTGTTATCACCAAGGTAAACTGGGTACTTTCTCGCTAACGAACGTCCCGCCAAGTCTTGTTGCTGATCAAACGAAGGGATAAAGCTACTCGCGAACCAAGAGTCGTGCGTTGTCTTGGCATTTACTGTGTATTGGATGTATTCCAGAACCCCAGTGCCCTCGTCTTCCGCTTGGTGAAATCGGTCTGCTGAGAGGTTGGTTGATTTGATGTCTCGCACATAGTTTTCGACATACTTGGTCGCCAATCCACGAGCCTGGTCCGGTTGATCTTCAATAGTCACCGCTATGGCCGCCGCCTCTGCTGAATCTCGTAATCGGCTAGTCTCTTGAACATAACGTGTGCCTTCAACCGCCCAAAAGGTCATACCCATGATTGGCACGAGCAATAAGCCCATCCAAACTGCCGCAACCCCTTGCTGTCTTTGGAGACTAAGATGCTGGCGATTGATATGACGATCGTGCTGCATTTTCATTTCATTATCTCCCAGGCATTATTGAAGAAGAGCCAATCTTAACCGTGGTACCAGTGCCACTGTTGAAGAAGGGTTTAAACCAAGAACTTTGCTCTTCACAAAGACTGATTCGGTACAATGGATACACAACTCCCTTTTCTACAGGAGCTAAATCTGCATGCTCGAAAATCGAATCGGTTTGGCAATTTAAGCTTCTGTACTTGCTGGTTGAGAATTCAGCGACATTCGTTTTATTGGTCAATGACTCTATCTTGATCGCCACGTTATCGACTGGCGTATTGAGCATGCGACTCGCCACTTTCGCCATGTCTTCTAACTCTGAATTAGTTACGGGTAGGTTTTGTCCTGCCAGCACGTCGGCTTCAAAATAACGAGTACGCTCTTTGATCACATTGACTAAAGCAAAGCTGGATCGATCGAGCTTTGCGCGCACGAGTAGCTGATGGCTCAAGTCTGCGGCAAACAGGTAAACGCCCCACAAGGCCACAAGGATGAACAGCAATTCAACGGTAAATGAACCTTGCTGGCGAATCGCGTAAGACACACGTTGTTTACGGCGCATCATCTTCCCACCCCTCGTGTTCTAGGTTCAAAACCATGGTGCGTGAAATATTCCTATCCGCAGCACCAGCCAGTTTAATTACTGGCGTATAGCGGTAGGTTACCGTGATCTCGGCTAAGTCGTAATTGAAGTTCAATCCTTGATCAGAGTGCCCCCTGTTCGCGATGAAATCATCATAGGTTTTGAAATACTGACCTGCGATAGAGAACCTTGAACTATCGATTAAGAAACTCCAAAGATTGTCATCACCTTCAATTAGCGATTTGAACTTGTTTTCGTACTGCTCGTTGATCCCTTCGCCTTCATATATTTTGGTATTCCTGATGGTTTCTCTCAGCGAATACTCTGTCATGTTCACGACGTAGATTTGGTAGCTCGATTCAAAGATCGCAAAGGTGGCGAAAAATAGAATAAGTGCACCCAACACAAACTCAATCGCCGTCACACCTTTCTGCTTGTTAAGAGGCTTCATCATTAACTCCTAGTTGAGTTAATTCAGCGGCGATGCTCTGGATCTCTTCCGCTGAGAAGTCACCTTTGAGCAACTTTTTGGCTGAGTCGATTTGCTGAGTTTTCATTAATGCAATAGCTAGGTTCGCTTTAACGATCTTATTCGCAGGGTCTTCTTTTAAAACCGGAGCTAACGTTTCGATCGCCTGCTGGTACTCGCCATTGGCCATTTGAATCATCGCAATGTTGTTCTTAACAACGACATCGTCATAACCGCGTAAGCGGGCTCGGTTGAGCTCTTGGTACGCTTCATCGAATCTTCCAACTTTGGTGTATGACACGCCGAGCAAGACGTGAATTTGCCCCGTGGTATTCCCCGCATCTACTGACTCCATATAAGCAGCAATGGCACTTTCAACGTCATTTCTTGCATCAAACACTTGCCCTTCTAACTGGTACAAGTTGGGATTTTCAAAACCCTCTTTTTTCAAATGTTTGACATAGAAGTCTGCCGACTCGATATCCCCTTTATGAAAATATGCCCATGCCAGTTTCTCTTTTATCTCTGGGTCTTCGGAGCCCTGCTCTAGCTCGGATTTGTAATAACTAATCAAGCCGTCATAGTTCTTCACTTTTTCCATGCTAGTAACGTCGGCAAGCTGCAGGTCTTGTGGTGAAGGGGCCGATTGACAGCCCGCCAACACACTCATCGACAACAAAATGAGACAAAAATGTTTTCCAATCACTCGTCATCTCCCTAGATATTCAATGTCATTTGCATGATGCTCGGCGCGAGAATCAAGATAACGATCGGGAACATAATGAAGAGGATCAAAGGGACGCTCATCTTCGCGGAGAGCTTGCCAACCTTTTCCTCGACCGTAAGAATTTGAACTTTTCGCATGTCTTCCGCCAGATCACTTAACACCTGAGCCACAGATGTACCGTATTGCAGGTTTTGAATGATGGTCAGCACAAAGCTTCGTACTGGTGGCGTTGGGATACGTTCGCTAAGGTCATTGAGCGCCTTTTCCAAACCGTGTATTTTCGCAGAATCAGATGTACGCTTGATTTGGTAACAAAGGTCTGAATCAAATTCAGCAAGTTCTTTACCCAAGTAGACTAGTGCCGCTTCAATCGTCATACCGGTTTGAACACATACCGACATCATGTCGAGCAAATACGGCAGTTGAGCTGAAGTTCGACTGATCAACATCTTACGTCGCATTTGAAGCACAGTATCTGGGACAACAATGACGCCAATCAGCGAGAAAATAACCACGATCAGTTTGGTGGTGGATGTCATATCCCCTAACAATACCAAGCCTGAAACCAACGCTAATACCAACAACTTGGCCGGAAAATAGAATTTGGCCCAATCCGTGTTGTAATAACCCGCCTCAATCATTTTTTGCTCGAGTTCTTGTCGATGTTCTTTACCAAAACGAACAAAAAAGCGATTTACGCGCGAAGGCGCACGAGCCGAATTATCCCCGATATAGAGCGCAACCTTCTTATGTCGTTGCTCTTTACGAATAGAATCAACAATCAGAAACAGTAACGAAAAAAACAACACAATAAGGGAAGCCAGTAACATCATGCGCGTACCCCTCTTACTAATAACCAAACAATGAATAGACCGAAAAGCTCACTGCCCAATACGTAAAACAGTACGAGCCTTCCCTTCGGGTCGTAGAGAACAAACTCAACATTATCTGGATTGACGTAGTTAAGAATAAGCATAAAAATCAACGGGATCGCAGCAACAATTTTGGCCGAGATTCGAGCTTCCGAAGTCATCGCCATCTTCTTTTTCTCTAGTGTTCGAGAGTCCACCAGCACCCTAATCAACCGCGCTAACACACCTTTGAGTTGCCCGCCTCGCGCGATATTCGCCCTGATCGTCACGGTAAAAAACAGAAACTCCGAATAAGGATAGTTTTTGCACGATCGTTTAAGCACCACTTCTGGCGACTCACCCAATTTCAGTCGGTCTCCCATCAGTTTAAATTCACGACCAATTGGGTTGTGCATGACATCGCCTACATAACCGATAGCTTGCATTAAGCTGTCACCTGCAGTTACCGCACTCATTAAAATGTTCAGTGCATCAGGGAAGGTATTCTCAAATTCTCGACGCCTTCTTGTGACCAAAAATCGATAACCGCAAAGGGTAAACACCATAGATGAACCCAGTACAAACCACGTATTGGTGATTGATAACAACTCAACAACGATGTACCAAGATACGATAATGCTGCCCGCAATATAGAGCGCGATGTATAGAGAAGAACGAGGGCCTAACACCATCAAAGTGGGTGACACCGACTCTTTGAGTTTTTGCCAGTTTTGTTTACGTACCAATGACTTGACGTTAATGGCATTGAAGTTTTCAGCTTCTACTTCTTCAATATTGAAGAACTGATTGACCTTTTTTACCTTTGAATCTCGGATCAAAAGCAGCACAAACGCAAAGAGGATTAACGAAAGCCAAAGCATGCTAGGCCCCCTTAAACGATGCTTTCAGCTCTTCATAGAGCCCGAAGAATTGCGCTTTTTTCACAAGCTCAGATCGCTGCATAATGCCGTCGGTGACAAACTCACCTTTAACGGTTTCTCCGTAATGCGCGTCGTCATAACGAAAACGATAAATTTCTTCCATTACCACGCTGTCGCCTTCTAGGCCGACGATTTCCGAGATGCTTGTGATCTTACGAGACCCATCACGCAGCCTGTTAACCTGAACAATCATTTGAACAGCACTCACGATCGTTCTTCTGATCGCATCAAGAGGCTGATTTAGGTTCGCCATCATCACCATCGATTCAACACGAGCAATCGCATCGCGCGGCGTGTTGGCGTGCAACGTAGACATCGACCCATCATGTCCAGTGTTCATGGCTTGCAGCATTTCGAACGCTTCAGAGCCACGACACTCACCAAGAATAATGCGATCTGGACGCATACGAAGCGCATTGATTACTAACTCACGCTGAGTCACCGCTCCAGTTTGTTCAACACTTGAAGTTCGCGTTTCGAGTCGAACTAAATTGGGTTGTTGCAGACGCAGTTCAGCCGCATCTTCAATGGTGACGATACGTTCATCTTCGGCAATGTATTGAGATAGCGCGTTAAGCAATGTGGTTTTACCTGAGCCTGTACCGCCAGAAATCAACACATTGATGCGACAGCGCGAAGCGATCATCAGCACTCTCGCCATATCTGGAGACATAGACCCGAAGCCAATCAAATCTTCAAAACCGATGTTCTGCTCTCTGAACTTACGAATAGAGATCGAGGTACCATCCAGCGAAATCGGAGGAATCACGATGTTCACACGGCTGCCGTCTTCTAACCTGGCGTCGACCGTCGGCGAAAGTTCATCGACACGCCTTCCGACACGTGACGCAATGCGCTTAGCAATGGCTAACAACTGTTCTTCATTCACAAACGAGACTTCGGACTTTTTTACCTTACCGTGACGTTCGAAAAAGATGTTGTTGGGCCCATTCACCATGATGTCGGAAATGGACTGATCTTCGACCAAAGGTTGTAAAGGTCCCAAGCCAAACAGCTCATCAATCAGGCTTTTCACCAAGCCCGACTTCATCATCGAGGTGATCGGTCTTTGGTAGCTGTTCGCCAGTAAATCTACCGCTGCTTGTATCTGAGATTCCAGGTCTCGACGGCTCATTTTCTGAACCGCTTCTGCATCTAGGGCTTCAAATATCTGGCCACGAAACGCGAGGTATAAGTCTTTGTTAGAACTCATTTAGCACGCACCTTTTTCAACCAAGAATTCATGCCCTTCTGATCCATCGGCTGGCCATTAATCAACTTCACCAGTTGTTCCATAGAACGACTAATGTGACGGTCATGCTTATGGCCTCGTTTCCCATCGATAATGATGTGCGCTAACGCTTTGCAGTAATCGACTTCGAGATCAACACTGGCGCCCAAATACTTAATCAGATCGGGCTTTTGTAAGACGTAGGCATTTTCCGGGCGATGGTAGTTCACCACAGTAATCAAACGAGTACGCGACGATAACGAAAGCTGTAAGTTGGAGACTTTTTCAAACAGTCGTTTTGCACTTCTTACTGAAGACACCGACGCATCCAACACCAACACAACCACATCAAAGTTTTCTACCAAGAGTTGAGGTTCAACTTTGAAATCTACGCCACCAGAAAAATCTTCAATAATGAAATTGGTGTTGCGCGCTAACAGGTCACACAAGGTTTGGTTGTAATTAAGAACGTCGGTTTGACTCATGTCGCCATCAATCGCCAACAGACGTAAATTCTTACGAGCATTAATTAGGTAACTCAACGCCCCTTCTTCATCCATTTCATGCAATGGCGCAGTGAACTCGTCGATGGTTCTCGGTTTAAAGTCTTTGAGCCCGAGCAAGACATCAATGTTGGTATCGGCGTATTGATGATCGACGAGAATCGTGTCCGAGCCTTGTGTCGATAACAGTGAGCTCAACTCGGTTGAGATAAATGATGCGCCAACCCCGCCTTTTGAACCGACAATCGCCACTCGCTTCGCTTTTCGCTTCTGGCTCACACCAGAAAAAGTCTTGAGGTTCTTACTTACGTGATTTAGGAAGTCAGCAAACTCCTGCTTATTCACTGGCCAGAACACGTAGTAAAAACCCATGTCTTTAAGCGAACGAAGCGTAGAAATGGCATCCTCTTTACCAATCACAACCACCCCTTTATGCGTGGGTAGTTTGCTGGCAAAGGATTTAGCATCTTCAACCACATTGGTCGATTCATTCAGTTCCAGAATAACGATATGGCTACTCTGTTGCTCTGTCAGCTTGGTCAATCCGGCTTTGGCTTTAACGCATGCAGGATCATTCCACCCTTCAAATCGAAAGACTTCTTGAACAAGATCTAAACACTCTTGAGATTGATAGAACAAAGTACATCCGGCAACACCTGTCGTTCCGGTCTGAACTGGCTTAGCCTTGGTTGTTAATGCTTTAGTCAGGTCAAACATTATTGCTCTCCTACCAATCGAGACTTGTAAGCCACTTGCTTCAAACGCATCGATTCAGCAAAGCAGTCTGACTGCCTCAACCGAACATGAATCTGTGCTGGCGCGCATTCTTGAGTCTTCAAACGCGTTAAGGTCACTTGAATCTTTAAGTCGCTCGGTAACAACTGAGCGCTTCGATACAAAACTCTTTGTGGCGCGATGACATGTGACGGATATTGATCGAAGATCTGTTGCAACATCTGTTTGCTACGGGTTGACTTGTAATCCACGACATAAGTGGCTTCTTTGTCCATCGACTCAATATCTTGAATCAAAGCATTAAGCTGCTTAGCCGTTTCAGCACGGTTTTTCATCGCAAACTCAAAACTATGGTGTTCTTTGTACACCAAGGCTTCAGCTCCATGACCCACAAAATATTGCTCAGAGGCGCAACCTAAAAGTGACGAGGTAAGTAACGCCATTAATAGTAATTTCTTCATTGGATAAACCCTCCTTGCGACAACAGACGAATCGTTGCATCGGAAGACGTTACCGACTTGCCATCCCACTTAATGTTTAGCCAACGCGCCAATGTGGAAGTCTTCTTGATATAAGGCAGTTGAATGTCTTTCGGTTTCATCGGTTCAACAAGATTCACAGTGGCAACGATGATCAATTCGGTTCGTTTTCTTTCTGTGGTTGCTTTTCGGAATGCTGCACCGAGTACTGGTATGTCGCCAACAAAAGGGATTTTTTGCATTTTTTCTAGATCAGCGCTGCTCATCAAGCCACCAAGGACGAAGCTGTCGCCATCGGCTAACTCAACGGTTGTCATCGCTCGTCGAGAAGCCAGTTGCGGGACTTTGATTCCTGCAGCTTCTACATAGCCTTCTACTTCGCTCACTTCTGGCGCCAGTTGCATTCTGATTCTGTCTTGGCTAAGCACTTTCGCAGTAAGATCGAGCTTAATGCCGAACTCTTTGAAAGAGATATTCACGTTACTATTGGTAGACACGATAACGGGCACTTCGCCACCCACAAGGAAACTTGCAGACTCACCGGATAACACGGTCAAGTTAGGCTCAGCCAGAACCTCTGCGATCTGGTCATTGCCTAATGCAGTGATTAACGTACTGAGGTTCGCTGCGTCGAACTGGTCGAAAACAAATTCGCCAACGCTTGAACCTACTGAGCTCCAATCAACACCAACGGTTTGTCCAAACGATTCCGTTACCTGAGCCACTGATATTTTGACGTTCACTTGCTGAGTCGTCGCCACTTCAATGCGTTCGATGATCCCTTCCCACGTCATATTGCGGGCAAACACCATGCTTTCAGGTTCTTCATAATTTGAGTTGTCGGATTTAAACTCCAGTTTCACCGTTTTGTCCCATTTCTCTGTTTTTTCTCGTCCAAGCAGAGTGGCAACCAAACGATAGATATCATCACGCGTCGCTTCGGAATCAACGAGACCACTCACGGCGACTTGCTCTCCCACAGACTGAACCTTTACTTTGGCTTCAGGGAAATGGAATTTGAGTTGACGTCTGATATCCGTTAAATCCAGATCAACAATAATGCGGTCTGAAAGCAGAACATCGCCATCAATGCCATAGACGATCAGTCGTGATTGCCCAATAGCATTGGCGAACACAACGATCGTGTTGTCGTTGATTATTTTGTAGTCAACGATGTCAGGGTTATTAATAAACACTTGCCCAATCGGACTTTTTAACTGGATGTGCTGACCATCGTTGAGCGTGATGGAGCGATCGGCGGCAAAAGCGTTTGTTATAGAAAGTAAGCCAATCAGCGGCGCTAGAATGGAAGCAAACAGTACTTGTTTGATTCGATGGTGAATCATCATCACAAAGCCTCTCTCGGGTTGTTCTCGTTACC
This sequence comes from Vibrio bathopelagicus, assembly GCF_014879975.1. Lineage (NCBI taxonomy): Bacteria > Pseudomonadati > Pseudomonadota > Gammaproteobacteria > Vibrionales > Vibrionaceae > Vibrio > Vibrio bathopelagicus. Next base: position 2,009,514 of record NZ_CP062500.1, read on the forward strand.
ACGTAACTCAGCAATCCCTGTATAGTTATCGATAATATTGCGAACCTCCGCGAACTCAGGTTGCGTGTAGGTTTGGCTTCGGTAAATTTCGATGTGCATTGTTCGTTGTGCTAACGCAAGTTTTGGTAACTCGTCAGGGCTAACTTCGATGACCACTGTAGTCAGTCCATCCTCTTTGCTCGGAGCGCGAGCGGTAATAGAACTGTCGCCAGTGGCGTCATTGCCAATGTTGAGTACTTTGACGTTTTTAAGAAACATTGACGCCTTCACACCTCTAAAGCGCTTCGGCTTATCGATAATTCCGGCTAAGTTATCGTTTGGAGAACTCACAGTTAGGATATCGATGGACGTTCCAGGGCGGATGTAATCGTTGATTAGGTTTTTGTCACTGACTTTAAGTGGGTATAACGTCATGCCTTCCGTGACCAAAAGGTCGATGTATCCAGGCTGGCCTGGCGTCACTTGATATTCAGGCAGTACAATCTCACCTGCGTTAAGACTGCGATTGAGCAAAATGGAGGGTGAAAAGCTGATTTGTGCGTCTTCTCTGACACCAAGCGTTAATGCTTCACTAAGAGGTAGTTGTTGTTTGACGACACCTTGCGCATCGATCGCACGTCCTTTTTCATAAGGTTTCGTGGTCATCCAAACGGCAACATGCTCTTCATTCTTTTGTTCCACCACTTCAGTAGTCGTTGTCGGTTGAGGTTCACTCTTCAACAAATCGACAACGCCTAGTGCGCCTACTATTAAGGCAGCAATGGCAACAAGTAATACCAGTCGAGATCTCATAATGTTCTCATTCTTGGAGGTTTATATATGTGGCGTGTTTTGAGTTAAAATTACCAAGTAGAATCCAACGCTAATCGCTATCCCATATGGAATACCTTGTTGGTCGTTCGACGTTTTTCTTGTTAGCTTTTTACTTATCAGCTTGTTATTTACGAGATAAATAACGGCTAAAAAGCCGCCAGCAAAAGCCGTCATAACAAACGCCCAATGTAAATCGTTGAGAGGTATGGTCAGTGATAGAACCGCGGCATATTTAATATCACCGGCTCCAATCCAAATCAGGGCGTAAACAATCAGCCCTCCCCCTAACACCAGTAAAAAGCTCATAATCTGAATGTCTAACGGTGACAGAAAACATTGCAAAAAGAGTAATATTAACAATGCGTGATTTTGTATCTTGCGATAGAGAAAATCGGTAACCGATACATAGACACACACGATTGCCAAAAGCAGTAAATACACTTCAAAACTCAAAATTGGAAATATTGCCTAAATTTATATGGATTGGCGTTAGCATGTATTAATTAGTATTCCCAATTAACTGAGCCAGACCAATGAAAACATAGGTCTGGCACAAATATCTTCCGATATATTCTACATTAGCCAATAAGGCTTGATGTTACTTGCCAGCAGTGTCAATAGCGGTAGCTACTTGCGCAAAAGCAAGTTCTAACTTACCAATGAAACCATCAGCGCCTACTGCAGTAGTTACTAATACAGCCATTGCTACTGCAATAAGACCATATTCAATTGCAGTTACTCCGCGCTCATCGTTCTTGAATTGTGATAGAAACATGCTTGTTTTAACGTATAACTTAGTAATCATTATTATGTCTTCCTATAAGAGCTGTTGAAAATTCGTTGCCATTATAATTAGCCCCACCAATCTATGGAAAATACCCCCTATCGATTCAATCTATAGACCGTGTAAAAAATGATCAAAACAAACACCTTAAAAATACCAAGAGAAATACAAAATCGATACATGACAAACACTTACATTAAAAACCAGCTAAAAACAAAATGAATATTTAAATTTATAAACTTGAAAAAATAAGACATACGTCAATATTTTACTTAATCTAAAATTTATTTAAGCTTTGGAACTAGCCTAATTGATAATTCATCTATCTTTATTACTCCTTATAAAACATGTTGAAATACAATTATCATCACGCTATTGTTCTTCGAATCAACAAACCATAAAAAAATATAATTTCTTTGTGTCAAAAGGTTAGTCGAATCATGAAACTACATTTCGAAAATATTGTTTCGTTCATAGCAGTAGTTGAAGAAGGTTCATTTAGCTCTGCTGCACGTAAGCTTGGCAAGTCTCAGTCAACGGTTAGTACCGCTGTGCAAAACCTTGAGTCAGACTTGGGTTTCAATTTATTTAATAGAGAACACTCTAAAGTCTGGTTAACTGAGAAAGGAAAACGCCTATTCCAATTATCTTTACCTGTCGTATCGAAATATCGCGAGTTAATCACTATTGCAGAACAAATGAATCTATCCGACCAGATAGTTTACCGCGTGGGTATCGATCCATTAGTTTTCAACAAAAACGTTAAAAAGGCATTGCTGGCATTTTCAGAAGCTTTTCCTAATGTCGACCTACTTGTTGTGACCAAACCAAGTTTCGTTTTAGGAAATTACGTCAATGAAGGAAAGATAGACCTAGCGTTAGGTAACCCCTATCACAAGACAAATAACGACTTTAATATAGAAGAGCTTTTTCACGTCAACTGTTGGTGGGTGGCACACGAAGACTTGGTATCCTTGAAGTCTCATGCGGCATCTCAACGCGTTCTATTAATGGATGGCTGTGAAGAGCTACTGAATTTGTCAAACATCGCCTCATATAATCTATGGCGACTGGATGATTTAGCCACCATTATCGAACTATGCAAAGCTCAAAAAGGCATTGCTTTTTTACCGGGATTTCTCATCGAAGGGAACGTAGAAGACAGTAAACTTAAGGTGATTACAGACCATCCCGATTTTTTTGGTAAACGAGTTATTGCATCCCTTTTCTGGCAAATACATTCTGACTTTAGCTTGTTTAATCAATGGATTAAGGACGAACTAAAAACAAGTCCCAGTTATAAACAAACATTTATTGCTGACTTAGCCCAATAATGCTCTATTAAAATCATGACAATCACACTCTATTGCACGCCCCAGCTTCGAGTGTGATATTTCAATGCCGACATTTATCGTATATAAACGCCAAGAAAAGCATATGAAATATATATAATTAACATTGGATACATCAATTAATATATGCATTTTTATTTACTTCGAGTTTTTCATTACCTAGCCATTCATAAATTTGTAATAAAACCTAGATAGAAACTGGCCTTTAAGATTATTCAGCACTTAACTAATACTTAGTTTGTCACCAAGTCTCGATCAATGCCTCTTAAGCTATGAACACAGAAAGTCCGCCATAAATAGTGACGTTGGATAAAAGAAGAGCTTTTCTGTAGTTACATCAAACTAGTCCCAGCTATCAGATTTTTTTACGATAATATCGACAATATCCGCTAGTTCTTTCCCTTTTTCTGTCAGGCCATAATACACAGTCACCGGAACGGTTTCTTCTTGCCTGCGCCAGATAAAACCTTCTTTACTAAGTAACTTCAGCCTCTCACTAAGCACTTTACTAGACACTAGAGCCAACTGCTTTTGAATTTGTCCAAAGCGTATCTCGCTACTCAGACCTAATAACCAAACGATGTGAGCAGTCCACTTCGTAGAGATCAAGGTCAAATATTTATCAGCGCTACAGTAACCTTCAGGTTGCTTACCCTGTTCACTCATATTTACCTCTCAGCTTATTCAAATCACCAATTGCATAGTTACTTAAAGGTAATTAGTTACTTTTAGGTAGCTAATTTCTTTTAGTAAGCACCCTATCTATTATGGCTTCAACACAAAACACAAACAAGCAGGTGGTTCCATGAAGATATTTCTGTTCATAGTTTTAAACTTTATAACGTTCTATTCTTACGCATCAACAGATTACAAAAAACCGCAGTCGCCAACAGAACTGCATCAACTTTTCGCTGAATACTTTTCAAAACAAGACATCGATGGACTAGGCACTCTGTTCCATGAAGACGCCATATTCGTCCTGGATGCTCAGGGGAACCTTGCTAGAGGGCCAAAGGCTATCAAGCCTATATTGAAAAGTTACCTTCAAGGTGACGTTGAAATGCTGACCCATGATGTATCTATCCATGTTAACGGCGATACGGCTCTTATAAGGTCTGACTGGGAGATAGTTGGAGGCCCCAAAGGAACCGCTCTGGAAGTGATGAGATATGTCGATGGAGGCTGGCTATACGTTATTGACAACCCGAATGGATTTTAATTGGCCATCACAGTTTGGAGCATTGAAGGACAAAGTCTAAAAGCTTTGTAGGCAATAAATTACAGGTACAAAAAAGCCCACGCTAGGTGGGCTTTTTTGCTTGTTCATAAAGAACGAATTTGGTGCGCTACTGGACTCTACTATCATACCTATCTTTTTGATTAAAATAATAATTATAAAAATAGAGCTTTAAGATGTTACTTTAGTAACTATCGACCTTCAACTTACACATTGGCTACAGATTTTTGAAAAGACTACAGCTTATCTTGATGATCTACTATGTACTCTAATCTATCCGCTTCAACAGCTAGAGTATAAGTACAATAGACAAACTCTTCCCAACTGAAGTTATCTAGTGGATGGATAATCCGTCCACTTATACCCCCCTCTTGGTCAAGCAAAAACTCAACAACATCGATTTTCTTGTTTCTCATCCACGTGTATTGAACAATTTTCTTGTCTTTATTGACACCAAACTTAGCTATATTTTCAGCTAAGACAGCCTTACTAATTAAGAGGCATAAACCATCGAGCTCATAGACCTCGACAGTATGATAACGCCGTAATGCTTCATGCCCAATATCAAACCTTAAGGCGATATGGTCTGGCTTATAAGTTACATCGACAGTGACATCTAACAGATGATTATTCAGTTGTAATGAAGAATAGCGAACATCTTTAGAATAACTAAGAAGGCATTCAGATTGAGGAAAATGCTTTTCTCCCTTAAGGCGTTGGAGTCCAAGTCTGTCAAAGGAGAACTCAATTTCCTGAGCTTGTGTAATCGTATTATCACCAACAAGCATTTCACTATTCGCATACAACTGGTAACTACCAGATCCAGTTTCAACAGCAAGAGTCCGATGCGGTTTTTGCCAGCATTCCTTTTGCATGTATTCGAACAAGCAATCGTTAGAAAGTTGGTAGTGAGCTAATTCACGTTCGGTGTGAAATAACAGATCCCCAGTCCTTTTCGCTGCACTAATTTGCGCTGTTACTTTTTCACCAATAGATTGCTCAAATTGCTCAACAAGTGATTTTACGTGCGCAACCGTATCGCTTACTGTAGTACTATGCTTTTCAATAATGCCTTGCTTTATCTCTGATAAATCAGGGAATGAAAATTCTGCATAAGGCGACTTCAAAAAACTGACTATCTGAGATGGAATATCAGACTTATCACTCAGAGCTTCGTCTGTATTTACAGTATCGAGTGGTTTTGTTGTTGGCTGTTCAAGCTCATGAAGTGATTCGATAAAATCATTCAGGTTATGACATAACTGTCTAACTTGTAGCAGTTCAATGCTTTCTTTTATGTAGGGAAAAGCAACCTGTATCAGATCATCTTCTAATGTCACTTTACCTTCAGATTCTCCATGCGAGATGAATCGACGTTGCGTAAGAGATGCTACTCGATCTACACGTCCTGTTTTTTGTTCAATACTCACAGGAGAGCCGGATAAACCGTAGTGAACCACACTGTCACAGAAGGAATGTAAATCTTCGCCCTCTTGGAATACATTCGTTGATATCAGCGCCAATGGGTATCCCGGCATCCGAAATTTACGAGCCTGGGCAGAACGAATACCATAGGTTTCACCTGTTGCGCCAATAACAGGTGATACAGGGTTTAATCTTTTACTTAGAAACGAACGTCTCTCATCTTGTTTTTTATCGAGAACTTCAGGGATATTCACTTTAATAATGTGATCCAGTTGATCTGCTAGTGCTGATAGTTCTTGGTATGTTGAGAAGCCCGCACTCTTTTGTTGTTGCTTAATACGCGAGACTAGATCTTTTAGTAAATCAGTGCGGTCTTTTGATTTAAGTTTACCCGGAGATTGCTTCAAACGGGATAGATAGAGATCAATGATACCATGCCCAGTTCTTAGGCATAAACTAATAACCTGGCTATGAACGTCTAGTTTCTCTAGTAGCGCAACACAATCTCCATTGTTCATGAGTGCAGAGTAGAGAGCATCTTGAAGTGGAAATATAACTTGTAATAAGTTTTTTTTCTGAAGTTCAGTGTAGAAAGTTTCTCTAGATAGATGTTTCTGGAGTACATCGAGCGACACATCCCCATTATTATTAATCGATGGGGAGTAATGTGTCACTAAGCCTTGTAGTAAAGGTTCCAAGAACAAATATTTAGTATCAGAGCACATTAACCATTCAATAAAGCCCAGCTGACAAGCCCTGAATTCATCTAGCTTGTTTTTCGGTTGTTTGGAATCCCTGTACTTCCTTGCATACGTTAACAAATCATCCTGATTTTTCGTAATAAGCTTTTCTAAGTTACCCAGTTCCTTTTGATTCGTTAGGATAAACGCTGCCCAATTATGCTCAAAAATCAGACCAATCGCCCGATTTTTAGATGATGTCGCTTTACGAATATCGTCTGGAGTACTCAAATTCGATACCGAGTTTACCGTAATATCAACCGCTTCTTGAGTTAATTTTCCACGGAAAAACCAAGAGAAAAATGTATCATTCTTCGGGGGTTGGTTATCATCAGGCGTCCCCTCTTTGCCTTCAATATATTCCCCTTCAGAAATGCCCTCTTCCTTATAACGGCTGTCGTGTCTATATGCTTCAAATAATGTTTTAAACATTGAATTCATTGGCTTGTATAAGCTCAACTCTTCAGAAATGTAACTTTCTAACCACTGACTATAGTGATCATCGAGCTTGTCTTTCAGTTCTTTCACACTCTTCACACGTCTTACGAAGACAATCTGTTTTTTGTTCTGTTTAAATAACTTGCCACTTAGCTGTTCGCAAACGGTATCCATTTTGGGATGAGGTAAAGTGGTACCAAGATTTGACTCCTTGTAGCTTTCAACAATACGATCAAGGACATTTCTATCTTGAGCATCCTTCGTGTCTCTGTCGGTATCATCATTATCGAACTGAACAGGCAATGATTTTGCTGTTTGTGCATAGCTTTCAAAACTAGCCATCATACCGATTTGAAATGCAGGGCTGTCCCCTGCTCTATTTAGGCTCTCACCAACTTTCTTTTGAACCAGTGCTGTAACCAATTTTTGATGATCACTTTTTAGCTGAACTTGTGCCGAGGCGCCATCTCTATGCTCTTTTCGATACATGTTTCGAGTATGGTCACGGCCATTCACTTCAATACGGTTCAGTCTTCTCACCATAAAGTGGCGAAGGTGTTTCACTATATTTTCTTTATCGTCGTTAAATATATTGTCTGGTAGGAGGTTTCCTTTTCCTACCAATCTCAACTGATTTCTCAGCTGGTTTATATTCCGATCATATGGTGTAGCTGACAGGAGAAGTGCATTTTTTACCCTTGGCTGTAAATTGCCATTGAAACCTAAAACCTTAGACAACACCTGATTGCGATCGCTGCTTTCAAAGCCATGTTTAAAGTTATGTGCCTCGTCAATAATGATAAGATCAAAAGTAGGCAAGATGTAATTCAGAGCTTCAGCATATCTATCTTTAACATCATGCTTAGACTCAATGATCTTAATCCAGGTTTTAGCTGGTACAAGTTCTTGCAACTCATCGCAGCGCTTTTCCCATAGAAATAGGTCATCATTCAAACTGATACTAAAACTGTCTTTAGAAATAAAGTAATCAGCATAATATCCACTCGAAGCAGCGTAGATCATCTCCGGAACATTGTTGCAGCTAATATGGGGAACAGCCGATTTTCCATCTGGGGTACGAATACGATACTGAGAAACTTTCACATTATGTGCAATAAAGCTTCTGTACTCTTTTAACCATTTATCCTGAACATTCTTACTCGGACAGATATAAAGAACCCTTAGCGATGGGTTGAAATAGCGCATCAAGGCCACAACACCAAGTGCTATGTAAGTCTTCCCCATTCCTACTTCATCAGCAAGATAGCCAAGCCCCACACTAGGATCTGCAATCATATTATGCAGAGCGACTGCGCCTTCTAGCTGAACTTTTCCTAAAGGTATTAGAGATTCTTGCCCTCCTGAAAAATCGACCAATTCTCGGGCATTTTCCAAATCTAGCATTGTCATAGTTGGTCACTCATTTATTGAACCGATTCAGTGTCGTAGGGATGAGAAAACTGGGTTTCAAACCAATTAAAAAATCGCTGACGATCTTTTGCTGAATTATTGTCGAGTTTGATATCGTCACTATGTTTAAGTGCTCTGATGCGCCTTTCAATTTCATTGATCAACCCTTCAACATTTGAACGACAAACAAAGTCATCGTCATTCAGAATTTCCAATGCAGAAAGGGATAATAAATAAGCAATAATTCCATCGTAATTTTCTGACTCTTTGTCATACACACATTGAATAAGCGAAGGTAAGCTATCTATACCAGCCCCTGTTAGGTAATAGTCAACTTGTTCTGAAGCATCGTTTGCAAAGGCAACTTTTAGACGTTGATTTAAAATTTTAAATGCTTGGAAAATTTCGGCATATTCGCAGAAGAACTGGTTTTCAACCTGGTCGTCATCAATGCCCGTGATCTCTCCACCGGCTTTTGTTAATACCAATCTATTGATGAAGGCGTTATCTAGTACAAGCTGACGTTGCTCTGGCTTCATACCTGAATAGATAGCGAGTATTTGTTGAGGTGTTAAAGTTGGAAGTTCAATAGGTTTATGTGTCCAGCTTGTTTGTTGAATCATAATCCTATGAGTTGTAAACGGTTTATTCGTTCTCTCATTCACACCACTGACTTCCATCAGAGAACTGTTTTTTAAAGCGTCTTCAAGATTTATACTCGGCTCACAATGCGTTTCATTGTAAGTAACTTGCCACGGATTGGTGACAACGTCACCATTGGGACCATGAAGTTGGATCTCATACTTCATGCACTTTGATGTTCGACCAATCAGTGTTTTTTCTTTCCAGTCATACGTTAAGTAGAACTCAGGTAAGGTTTCATCACTATCAGCATCCCCCTCAGGTCCTTCTTCGATTGTCGATGGCTCAAATTTAACGAATGCTTTCTGTTGAAGAGGTTCAAGCATCGATTTGATTTTTGGTAACCTAACAAAGAACCCCGACTCCACATTTTCAGAGGTTGCCATATGGCTGAAGTTCACAGAGCCAATAAATACCCATGATTGCATTCCGTTATAAAAATGAAAAATTTTGGCATGCAGCTTACGAAAAACATCTTGATTTAACCCTAATGAAGTCTGCAGTTCTTCTGTCCATTGCCCCCACTCAATATCATCACTGTCATTGATGTGTTCAAAAAATTCTTTCTGGCAAAATGCCGTTTCCTCTTCATCTTGTGGTAAAAGCATGGTTATGCTTTTAACGCCAAGAGGATAAAATTTTTGATGTAACTTACTTTTAGGATCGTCAGGAAAAAATGGCGATATAATTTCTAATTTCCAATTCTTATATTGGTTAAGTACTTCACTTTGTTTCAAAAACTTAAAAAAATCACCTTTGGTTCTTTCCAGATCAAAATAGTGAACCGTTGGAGCACGATTAAAATAAGTACAGTCTTCTAAGAAACTTTTAATAGCCGTAATTGCATCAGAGTTGATATTACGATGTCGATTTGACTCTAGGAAGGCGATGTCTGACTTTAAGCGGTTCAAAAAACGTTGTTTTACATTACCACTCGATACATCTTCCCAATGCTGTACCTCTATGTTTTCCCACCAACCTTTTTGGGTCAGATTATTTGAACCAGAAGAAAACAGAAGTGTTTGATTTCCATCATCATCCTCACCCAGTAGGTAAATATTTTTGGCATGAAATGCACGGTTACCTGCGGTGACACCATGGCACAGGTACTCCATTTGAGGTGACTGCTCTTTCTTGAACACTTTTGCATCATAGAATACATCAATGCTTAAATCTGATTCCCTAAGTATTTCTCTAATTTGAAATAGCTTAACGCGCTCGTCAGTCGAGTAAGGTGTATGTGTTGGCAATAGTTCGGGAATTACTTCTAATTCGAAAAAATTGGGCTCAAATGTATATGAAGTGAAAACAGCTGCGATTATATGTTTGTCATTGATTACCGAGGCCAATGCATTGGTGATTGAAGATTTCTCCATACTATTTCCCCTCGGAAATCATAAGATTTTGATAAGTTAATGCCATGGTTAAAAATGAGCCAATAAAATAGTCATACGCCCATTTTTTTCTTAATTCTTCAGTGTTTAATAGTTTTGCTGATTCGCTTTTGATCAACACGTCGAGTTTCTTATTTTCATCAACTCGAATCCATGCTGCGCCACCTCGCTTCTGCATGACTACCTTATTAAGATCAATGATCATCGTGATAGCATTGGTAAAATCATAAGATTTGATTTGTTTAAGGATCATTGAAATTTGATCTTTTCGCGGATAGTTAGACTGTGGTAATTCGTCTGGCAGATAAGAAAAATCAAACTCTTTATCTTCTAAAGTCTTAATGACTTTTTCTAACTCAACACCATGCTGGGTCTGGCAGTATTGGAAAATGTTATTGATAGCCGCTAGTACTTCATCTACCACAGTAATCTCTTTGAGCGCAGACTTTAACTGAGGTGAAATGTTTTTGTTTAGCAGTTCATTAATATAACTATCTTTGTTACTCATAAGAATTCGATTTTTAACTAGCTCCTGAGTATGACGCCATAGCTCTTGCTGTAGGCAGTTTTGCCCCTGTTCTAACTTTGTGGAGCTAGTAATACCGACTAACAGTTGTTCAAGCATATTTAACGTGATAGCTGGATTAGCCAGCATATCCATAAATTCAGCGGAATAGCTTTCTAAACGTTGAACTGAGATTTCTTTAGCACTAATCATTTCTTGAATTGCTGGCTTATCAACAAGAGCTTCTAACTGCAAAGCAATTTGTAATCCGCTTTCGGTTAATTCCCTATCATTACCACGAATAAGACCAGTGTCTCTCATTGCGGAAGAATAAAGCCCCCACAGCCCATAACTGGCTTGATTACTCAGTATTTGTTCTTTACCTGTACCAATCGCAATTTTATTTTGCTCATTCATGCGCTGTGAAACACGGTTAATCCCCATAATTGCATTAGATTGCCCAATACGCCTTAAATAGGCTGCAACTTGTTCATAACGTAAAAAGTATTCTCGAATTTGCTTATTGCGAGCTGTTGGCTCTGATTCACTAGCCAATTCATTTGCCCAGTAAAAACCAAGTAATGCCGTTGTGAAGTTTTCAAGAGAAGAAGTAATTGTTGTTAGATTTCCGATGACATTACGGCCTAAAGTACTCCAAACCAACTCGAAGCCCAAAGGGTCTCTGGAGCCTTTGGGCTTCGAACGGTCATCAAGAAGAGACAATAATGGCATGCTCAGTGGCCTCAACTAGGTTTTTAAAGAACTTAATGCACTTTTCAGCTTCTGGCTTACTGATCAAGTGAGATGTTTGCTTATCTACAACAGAACGATGCACTGCATCCCCACGCTTCTGTATCCACTCATTGAGTTTAGCTCTAGTTCTGTTGGGATCTTCATAACCAGGCCACGACCAAGAACCGGTCACATCAATACCAAGAAAACGTTCAAAAATATCTTTTGTTTTTTTGCTATTCGGCGTATGAAAGAACTTTAGTTCTTTTTCCAATGAATTACTGATGAAGTGACCTATCTGAGAGCCTTGAAGTACCTTTGTCTGCAATGCAACTTCCTCACTAACCTTGTCTTCCACATAAGTTTCCCATGCGGTTAAAGACATTATCAGCGCAGCACGCTTTAATTCTTCAGGGTCACGTCCCAAATCTGGAATACTCTTCATGTGTTCATATGCTTCTAAAATCCTTTCAGCGTCTTGAATAGACACATCGAAGATATTTCTTGCTTGGTACATAACAATCCTTAATTTTTACTAACGTCTTAAGTCAGTCCACTCTGAAAAGTAATGAATGGGTTCACAAATTTTGTTCATTGATGCGTAGTGAGAGTTACCTATTTGAATACCGTGAACCTGTAACCCATGATTTTTCCTTCGGTTGCTAATTTTTCTACTTAATCCCGAAGACACTGGAAATTCGCCATCACTAACTAGCAAGATATCGGCTTTATACCACTCTTCCGAATCACATTTTTGCAGAGCTTTATTAAGAGGCTCGTCGACATCAGTGCCACCACTAAAGGACATGGTTAAAAAGTTAAGTAAGTCATTAAAGCCTGAAGCATCCAATGTTAGGTCAAGCTCACTGACTTCTCCCTTGCTACCAAATAAATAAACGTAACAGCGACGCTTTTCCTTGTATGCGACCTTTAGACATTCCAAAACACTGGCTTTGGCAATATTTTCGGGCAACCCAGCCATGGAGCCCGACGTATCCAAGCAAATCACCATCGGGCCTCGGTTCTTATTACTTTTATTACCCTGCTTTTCACTAACACACTCTTGCTCTAGCTTCTCTTCTGTCTCCAGGGTATCAGTTCCTTCCACTGAGTAAGAAATTAAAGCATGCTCTGCTCGCTTGGCGTGCCACAGTTTTTTAAGTACAGGGTTGGTTAACAGTGAGGCTTCTTGAGGCAACATTCTAGAGATCGAATCAGAGCGAGTAATGCCTTTAGTCTCCATTGGAACAAGAGGTGTCGTTACATACTTTTCATGTCTGGAAGTAGCACTCATTTTGATTACTATTTCTTCAAGGACTGAGCCTTCTGCTTGCTCATCACGCCCTAAGTCTCGAATCAGGTTTTGCAACTTGGGAAGCTTTTTAACAAGCTTGTTTAACCGAACAATATCGAGCCAGCCATGGCTTTGGAAAACGCCTTTTGATAAGTCAAAACCTAAACCTGTAATCAGTCCAAGTTCAGTAAATACCTCTTCTAATTGAGACCATACCGCTAGCCTCTCTTGCCATATATCAGGCAAGATTCCAACACCATCTTGTTCACCGAGCAATTGCTGCCAGACTTCCTTTGAGGCGGTTGCGGCAATCCTTTTTCGCTGTGTGTTAGTGAGAAAAAGAGGTTTGGTTTGATTGCGCTTGTTCTTTCTCTTCTCTAAAGTTTGTTTAATTTGGCTTAACGCTTCATCTTCTAACTTCTTTATCATGTCAAATACCAAAGGCGAGGCCTTCGATTGAAGCTTCTCTATTAGAGTAAGAACGTCCGAAAGCAACGCATCCGTGACCTCTTCATTCTTTGCACAGTATCGACTTAATCCAGTTTCTTCTATCACTTTACTGATTGCATCTGTCAGTGACTGAGGGGCTAAGGGATTTAAACTAGTCGGACTCCCACCCACAAGAAGTTCATTTCTGGAATTAACTAGGGACTCGCACCGTTCTACTAATTCACCATTAGTACTTGTAATTACAGCGGGAAGAAACTTCTCCGGCACGTTATCGAGGCATGTAAATTGACTATCCAAGTTGAATAACGGAGATTGAACCTGATATGACTCGCTAATCACACAGTTCTCCTTCGATTACGTCACTATTACTTGGATCTAGAATTAAAGTTGGGGATTCTTCTAGAGGAAGGTTTTTAAAATCTGATTCCAACGAAGCAACCCTTTTAAGTAATTTATCACCCTCTTTTATAGACGCTTGAAGAGCATTGGTAACTTCAGACAATAAGCTTTTTTCTAGCCAGAGGTGTTTATCAAAGTAGCCAGAGACTTCTGATAGCTCTTTGTTCACATGATTGCAATTGGATTCTACACTACTTCTTAGACTTTGGATTTCTCTAACTCGCCCTTCAATATGAGCTTTGGAAAAAGAGCTATTCAGGGGTATTGAAGTATTTTTGACCGCCTCCATGATTGGCTCATTCTTCTGTGAGCCAGAGTAATGTCGATTTTGTTCTGTCGTCTCATCTCCGTAACGATCTGTATAAAGTAATTTACCGCGATAATCTTTTTTATGGTATTTACTCACCTCTTTCGTTGTTTCTTCTCCATCTCTGTCGAGGTATAAGGGGCGACCTTTCGCATCTTGTTTATGCGTTTTTTGATCTTCTTTAAGCTTACCTTCCCAAGCCTTTATCACTTTTATTAGTCGTGAAGGCGGTTCTTTTCCATCAACTGTCACCAAGCGTTTATAAAGGTCCTGAAGACCTTCAAACTGTTCAGGTTGTTCCCATAAGCAATGAGGAAGAATCCACGCGTCGTAGATACTCGTTTCGTTATAACCGGAGGTTAAAGCTGATACTTTCATCAACTTCACCAATTTACGCCAACGACGATCAGATACGTAAATCTCTTGTGCGGTTAAGTAATGTCGAAACTCTTTGCAAGCTTCTAATGTCGCGGGAGTTATAACTACTTTCTCGGCGAGATGCTGTACCTCATTTAAATCTTCTATTTTCAAACGGATATTGAGCTCTGGATCAAAACCCACTAATGCACCGCACAATAGTTTGTCAAATGAATCATTAGACACAGGTGACACGTAAGAGCGCAGAATAAATCTATCGTACAGTGCACTTAGTTCCTGACCATCAGGTAGTTCATTACTCGCTGCAACTACAGATACTAAGGGAACATCAACTCTTCGATTTCCATTGTCGAACTGGCGTTCATTCAGCAACGTCAAAAGACTATTTAATATCGCACTATTGGCTTTGAATATTTCATCAATAAACGCAACGGATGCTTCTGGTAAATATCCACTAGTTAACCTGTTGTATCGGTCTTCTTCTAACGATTTAATCGAAAGAGGGCCAAATAACTCTTCAGGTACAGAAAAACGTGTCACTAGACGCTCGAAGTAATTGGCTTCAACAAACGCACTCTTCAGGCGTTTCGCTAATTCACTCTTTGCTGTACCGGGAGGCCCTATCAACAATACATGCTCCCCTGACAAAGCAGCAAGCATCATGAGCTTTACTTGATGCTCTCTTTCTAATAAACCGCTATTCATTTGAGCCATTAGTGTTTGTATTTTTTCTTTTCTATTTGGATTAACTGCACTTACCAACGTTGTCATAACTGACTCCTTCTTATTTAGTTTTCATGCCAAGAGAAACGCATAATTTCTCATTCAGGAAATCACATTCGTAGTTCTTCTTATGCACGTTCTTAACGAGCATTTCTGTGTACCCGACGAGTAAAGCATTGAGTTGTTATTGTTCTTTTCTCGCTCCCGCCTTCAATGACGTACAACTATAATGGCATCAACAAACATGCCAACGCTAACACTATGATTTCATTGAATCTAAGTGGAAAATCACAAATCTTTGTAGTAAATAAATTTATAATTCGTAAAAATAATTACCTAATCATTGATTTGTTTTGGGTATAAAAAAGCCGTTAGGTACAAGTACCTAACGGCTGAGGAGTTAATCTACTAGTGAGCTATGAGCCAACTACAATTATTGGGTCACCTTGACGCACGGCTGTATTTGAAAACTTTCGATACTCAGACTGGCGGGCCGTTTCTGCCACCCTATTAACATTGACATCAATGGCCCCTTGATAAGTAGCTTCATCCAAACCATGCCCAAATGAATACCCCACTTGTTTAGTTAACACAAATCGGTCATGCATTAGATTCGGCGGCCAGAGAGACAACTCCACTTCAAACCCAGCAGGCAATAGAGGTTGCACATGTTCAGTTAAGCCTCTTTGCAAATCCGCTCTCGTCTTTCCTTCATGGATTGCTGTATACACCAACGCTCTTCGACATGGCCGGCGGCCCGCAGAAAGGCGGTTAACAAACTCAATAAAGGGTAGCCTGTATCTATCATCTGAGGGATGAAAATATGGGTCAATAAACATAGCGACTTCAGCTAATGAAAGCGACACTGAAAGTGCGTCTGCTAGCGATTGTGCATTTCTCGGTACGCTAATAGTTTGGCCGATAATCCAATTTTGCGGCTCGTTAAACATCAACTCAGCGTAATCAAATTCACCGTTTGCTTCGTCGGTATTGCATGTAATGATGGCCTCTGTACCCAACTCCCCTTTTACATGTCTTGCCTGTTCTATCCATAAATTTAGGTTTGCTGGTATTTGTATACCTGGCATCAATGAGCTGCTTGCCAATTCAGAAATTTTGTCAAAACACTTTCTACGTTGTACTGGAGGTAACTGCATAGCTCTAATACTATCTTGTTGCGCCCTTACCCAGTTACGCTGCAAATTTGGGATAGCGGTAACAACTCGCCCTTTTTCTGCTCTAAAGTCTGTAAAGAAACGCTGTAAAGCATCTAAGTTTCTTGTGTAGGCATCAGGGTCCACGGCATATTCTCTAATCATTCTTACACCTCTCCGTAGCGCTCTTCAAAGAAACCTTCCGGCCAGTCAAGTTCGAAATCCCCACTGTCTGTAATACGCTGGCGTTGATAATGAATTTCATCGTCGTTTTTAAACACATTGATAACACTAATCTCATCAGGCGTTATTGAAAGCGTCCCTTCATCAATCGTTCTTCTTAAAAGGCGTAACATCAAGTGCTCACTATGAGTCTCGATGAGAAACATTTTATCTGGGTTGTTCTTAACTGCTTCGATCATCATATCCCCTAAAGCTAACTGCCATTTGGGGTGGATATGCAGTTCAGGTTGTTCACACGAAACGATAAGGTCTTGTTCAAGTGATGTGGCAACAACGAATGGGAATACTTGAGAAACGCCAACACCTACGCTTGATGGCAATAAATGTATGTTTGTGTGCGAGTCTTTGAGGATAACGGTTTTCTCAATCAAGCTTGCTTCGCCGTGATTAGGTGCTTCAAAACAATAATTGGTGCCAAAGAAATCATTGTTTGTAAATTTTTCATTGGTCTTAGCTTTAACACTTTCATTCGAGTAAGCGAACGTCTCCCAACCCGCAGTCCCATCATACCAACGTTGTGGACTGGTTTTACTGTTTAACACTATCGAACGATTTGGCACAACACGTAGTGGCCCGATATGAATGAAGTCTTCTAGCTTTTTCACCAACAATTTCATGGGCGCTAATATCGCTTGAGAAGATGTCGCTTCTGCAAATAACTTTGCAGCTAAAGGATGATCAGGAAAAACTTTATTCCAAGAGAATGGAGCATTAGATAGATCTAGACGAGTATAGATATTAGGTAATGCGTCCTGACCTTTCAGGAACATTTCTTCCCATTCTCCCGAATCAAATAAGTTGTTTAATGAGAACGATTCATCTACTTCCCAATGAGGTAACGGTTGATAATGAGTGATGCTACTTTGTTGTTTACCTGGTTGCGATTCGATGCAACACAACTCATTTCCTTTACTGTTACATTCATAACGGCTGACGAATGTCTTCTGTTTAAGGTGATCCCATCTAATATCTAATTCGAAATTAAATTCATCCGCTTCTGAATCAGGAGTAAAGCCTAAATAAGATTCGAGTAACCAACGCTCAGAATCGGACAAATACTCATCCCAAATATCCGTTGCACCATCCCTAAAATCAAGAGTGGCACCTATAGTGATAGTGCCATTTAAGTCTTTGCCATGAACTAGGTTTTGAAATCCACCAAAATAGAGGGCTTCGCCCGCTATTGAGCTATATTGTGCATCAAAGTTGCGCTTCGCGACTACTTCGTACAAATATAATAACGCATGAAGAACGGTACTTTTACCCGTACTGTTCGCACCAAAGAAAAGCGTGATAGGTGCCAACGGAATGACAGCCTTTGTCTTTATTCCCTTAAACCCACCAACAGTCAGTGACGTTATTTTCATATTTTACCTTTTAACATTTGAAATGCTTACAACACGTTAACTGCTATCCAAGTAGACCAGCTGGCACTATTAGACACCTTCGCCAATTTATAAACCTCAATTAGCCTCTTTATCTGATCGTGTGTATCTCTCATGAAATCAAATCGATGCATCCCGCCAGCGAGATCTAAACGCCAATATCCAAAGCCTTGATCTAGAGTTACTTCAACGATATCACCAGTAGAAAAATGCAATTGTATTGCTCTTCGGTGCGGTACTTCTCGTTTGTTATCAATTATGTTGGTATTTACTTTTTTGCCGGCCATATGAGTCAACCACGCATTAAATATAGCGTCATAATCGTAGCGATCGTTCCAATCATGATTAACAGCAAATGGATTTCTATTTTGTTCATCAAAGCAGCTGTTGACTTCTATTTGGCAATCCGATGTTTCTCCTAGTACTTTGAGAGCCTCAGCTAACAACAACAAAGAAACGGGACTTTGGAGATACCTATCCGAATATGAAATACTTTTCAACTCACCTTCTTTAAGCAGCTTTGCTAATCGCTCATCTTTACTTTTCAATAACTTAATAAAGCCACTGCCGAAGTTTGATAGCGGTCCATTTAATTCAGTCGTGAGATCAACATGAACAGCTCCTAACAAGTGAGTTGGCTCCATGGAGTCTAATTCGAAAGGAGTTGTCGCTATTTCTGGTTCACTATAAGAAATAATGGAAATATCTTCCGCTGTAAGCCAATACTCTCCAGGGGTGGTTGCTTTAATATCAAGGTTAGCTAATGTTGACCAACCGCTACCGGTTAAGCCTTGAAAAACAATCGCCCCACACTCTTTTCCATATCTAAGTTGAACCCCGATTTTTTGTATTTCCCTTAAAAAACTCAGAATTTCTTCAGTAAAATCAACTTTCGAGACGACTATTGAAACAGCTATATTCTTCGCCAATAGTTCATGTAATTTTGATTTCATCAAGACAAGAGATGTATCCCAACTTTCGACTTCAGAAGAAAGAACAAACAAACATTCCGATACTTTCTCATTGAGTAAATCGGTTAGTTGCGCCTCAATAGTTTGAGGGCAGTATTTTCCATCATTGATAAGGTTTTGGTGCTTAGTAGCAAGTGATACGTAGTGCTTAAAATCATCTCCTAACCATTCTATTGCTAACATGCGATCGAGTTTATCGGTATCGTGTCTCGAATCCGACTCTAAAAGACATTCAGGACAAAACGCGTCACAATGCTTCCTACAATCAAGTTTTCCAACTAATCCATTTAATATCTTAGAGATATGAAATGGCGCGGAAGTCGAAAATCCGGCACCGCCGCCCACGCTGTCGAACAGTTGTAGCACTAATGCGTGTTGATTCTCACCAATAACTGTTGGCCTAACGCTATACTGGACCTCATTTGTAGACACTCCAAGTTGTTCGATTAAACACTTTCGTAATGCCACAGCTAATGTAGTCGCGACTTTCCGACCCTGCTCATTATCAGGTATGTATTCACCCGTTTTGGGGTTTTTAATCACCAGCTCAAATACATCGGTTCGAGAGTTAATACCTAAATGAATTGAAGACATTATCTTGGCTGACCCATCACAATCAGCGTGTCGACCTACTTCATCTTTATCGAACTTACTAGGACGCGGGGGCTTATGTGTTTTTTCAAAGTTAAGCGCATTTGGCAACTCACCTTTCGCTGTCATCGACTCTGCGCGGCCACAAGCCATACATAACGCGTATCCTTTACCAGACAACCCAGAACTATGATGGAAGACCTTTCCATTAGTATCCGCCACCATATAACCAAGTGAAGGCATGGGTAATGGTGTCGCTGTACCGGATGCAATAACCCAAGAAGGTTGTACTGGAACATAATTATTATTCGAAATATTATTTGTTGGCTCTCGATAATAATCAGTGACAAAACCTGTAGGTTGAATCACTTTTTTTCTACAGTCAGTATTATCAGGAATACTTTGTCCACAAGCGATATTGGTACACACGAGAGAATTTGAATCAGATTGTATTTCCAGATCCGTTTCGTAACCTGTCTGGCCACAACCTGGACAACGCCAAGCTAAGTCAAATTTCTGTGAATCCTTCGCGCCATCAACGTGAATTTTCTGCCAGTTAAGAGAAATGCCAGCCGCCCGATGTACTCGCCCATCAAGAACTATTTCTGAACCTGGAGCGTATTCTCGAATTGCAACAGCTAGATTTCGGCTTGGTAACCCTCGATTGATAGAAACATTATCCTCTCGATCAAGTTTACTTAGATTCCTAAATTGAAGCTGCCTTCTAAAATCGACGATATTATCGGTATCCAAGTTTACGACATCAGTAGGGAATCCATATCCAGGCAGGAACGCCCTTGTCGCTAAATCCCGTAGTAAGTACTCTCTACATAAACGGGACTTTTCACTATTTAGCTTAAAAGCGTAAGGTCCATCTGGATCAACACCGACTAATTCATTTTCTATGTATTGATACTCTTTTAGCCAACGCGTGGTTATTTCCTCTATTTTCTTTGCCGAGCGCTTACAGATTTGTGTCAAAGGAATTTTTTTCAACTCAGTACCTTCAATTAGAGTAGATAAAGCTGATTCAAATCTCTTATCACACGTTTTTAGCCAATTAATATAACGTTCTGCTATAGATTTTTCACCGTTAAGCTTCGCATTAAACCACTCAAGATCTAAGTTAAATTTCTCTTTATTCGTTAATCCAACCTCTTCAATTAAGAAGCGCCCCATCAAAAATGAATTCACATGGCGCTGCACCAATTTCTCAGACGAAAATTCAACATGAGGAGCTGGTATAACGGTAGTAAATGGCCATTTCGGGTTATTAAAAACCAACGTATCATGAGGGTTACTTTTACACAGCGTATAACTTATCGCTCTAGATTCTTTAGATCGACCAGCGCGACCTGCTCGCTGAAGATAGTTCGCAGGGTGTGGCGGCACATTGTTCATCACTACCGCTGTAATACCCCCGATGTCAACGCCCATTTCCATTGTTGTTGAGCAATTGAGGACATTTTTCCTGCCAACTTTAAACTCATCCTCATAGATTTTAAGTCGCTCAGCGGATTGTTGCGCAGAGTGTTCTGCTGAAGCATAGTAAAAACCACCCTCTACTGTTCGGTCATTAATGTCCGTCCACAAATTCTGCTCTCTAAGTGATCTCACTTCCGATGATTTTTCAATATCCTTGCGCGTTAGAATCAATGAAAGTAAGAAGTCGTCACTTCCTTCAAAAGCCCATACTGCGGGAAGTTTCACTTTTTCACATAGGTTGCTATATAACTGGCCTTTAAACGGAATATAAGGAGTGATCCCTTTAAACGTAGTGTCCAACAGCTTGTTCGTAATCGGGCATATATAAGCCGAATTCATCAAAGAAAAGCTGACATTAGTCAGGTTCAAACTATATTGTTTGTCTGCTGTTGAATCTTGTAAAATTTTTGATCCAGTTAATGCATTCCATGCAGAAATCAACCAACCATTAACCGTGTCTTCTCCTAATGTACTCGTAATATCAATTCCTGTGGCAACAGTGAGCAGAGTGATTATACGTTGTTGACGTTTACTGCCTTTTCGCACTAACGGCCAACTCTTCGCTCTGTTTTCATCGACATCACTAGCATCTGGCCCTAATAATGTTTTAGGTGAAAAGTGCATACCGATCCAACGAATCCATTCACGATCAATGGTTATATAAGAGTTTTCGCGGACAAAAAAATCCAAACAAACTTTAAGGTAATCACGCCAATCTTTTACCGTTAGGCCGTAATTCTCCCAAAGCTCCGGAACAACATCGATTTTATCCAATCCTGGGTAGACTATTTTGACCAACCCCTGAGTCTCTAGACTGTTTCTATTTTTTGGCCGTCTCGCAAACTCTCTCGTCAATAGCATTTGAGTGAGTCGTAAAGGTCCGGTCGAGTCATCGAAAATTTCTGGCGATAGCCGCTTGTTCTCTTTTAACATCGACTCTTTTAGATCGTTATCTTGCTTAATAACAGCTGCCAATTCAGACCAAGGGATCGTTTGAGGCAAAGGTATAGCAACCGAACTACTGACAACATCAATATATTCTTTTAGTGCCTTTGCATCTTCAGGCATGGATTGTTCGATGGATGGCAACATGACTCGT
Organism: Vibrio bathopelagicus; assembly: GCF_014879975.1. Lineage (NCBI taxonomy): Bacteria > Pseudomonadati > Pseudomonadota > Gammaproteobacteria > Vibrionales > Vibrionaceae > Vibrio > Vibrio bathopelagicus. The sequence goes on from NZ_CP062500.1 coordinate 2,031,465, forward strand.
AATTTGTCGATAGGCATACTCAAGTAGTCCTTTACGCTGTCGAGTAACGCCTCATCTATAACGACTTTCTCTTCAACATGCCTGCGAAGCTCCTTAAATACTAAACCTCGCAATCGAGAGCGCTCTGCTTCTTGCTGCATTCGAATGGACATTTTTGCCGTTCCTTGTCGGCTATCGGTAAAAGTAATTAACCGACGCCCTCGACCCGGGACAGAATTAGGACCTATTTTGGATTCTTTATCGACTTCAATATCCGGACAGTATTCTAATACTGTTGGTACCGCATTTGCTGTATAAAATGGTGCACCCAACAACCCTCTTCGTAACGCTTTACTGTACTGACCTCTACCTGAGTAACCACATTCGCAACATTGTTGTGATTCATTCATCGACTTCGATAAGTGAATTGAACTATTATCCAAAAACTCTTCACGACCTGCATTATCAAAGCCTGTTAATAGGTAATCATCATTCTGCTTTGAGCCAATAACGACTTGAGTATCACTTGCCGTTGTCTTTTTGGAAAACTGGTCTGAGCGCTCCTCATCTACCTCTTTTTCTTCTTCATCAAGTAGCGAAAATTCATCGCTTATTTTCCCGGTACATTGTTGCAATTGACCATTTTGGTCTATGGCTAATAGGTGTGGTTCATTACAATCATTGCAAAATGTCAATTCAAGTACTGCAGACCCACAATGACATTTCTGACGATGTTCACTATAAACAAGACCAAATGGCCATGCGCCATTCAGTTTAGACTGTTTCTTATTCGCACAATTTGGGTCAATGCAGCACCACAAACCATGCAATGTGCGCTGAAAATAGTGAGCTCTAAGCTTTAAAAAGGCCTCACTGTTATGAAACTGCTTGGTTCCGGTACAGATATCTAGCCATCGGCATAATTCTGCTTCGTTTAAATCATAAGGTTGTAATTTATCAAGCAATTCAGCGTAATGTACCGGACCTATATTGTCGCCAGCTAACAACTCTCGTATTCTAACGGCTAGTTTGGAACTCGCTAAAGCAGAGTATCGACGCTCTGATACTTCCGAGTTTTGACTTAGCTTCTTCTCTTTAGGTTGTTCACCTTCTGGATCTATCGCTTCTATTTCACTGATGGTTAGGTTTGCTGGTGTTACTTTGGGTAAGCCCGGAACAACGCGTCTCCCCCCAATGACGGCTACCTGCTCTACGCCGACATTAGCTAGCCTAGCGAGGTATTGTTTAAGTTTCGTTTCTGCTTCAGCGCCCGCAATTGTTGCGGACGTAGCAATAAATCGAATATCCTCTGGCTTAACATCAAAAGCTTGCATCACACGTCTTAGCTGCAAAGCAAGTTCAGCGGCTTGGGAACCAATATACGTATGCGCTTCATCTAATACGATCCAACGCAGCTTGCCCTGCGATTGCTGGATAATGGGAGCATCTGCTTGCCTCACCAACATATACTCCAACATGGTTCCGTTGGTGACCAAAATAGGAGCCGGGTTGTCTCGCATCAACTTTCTCGAAAGCACTTCCTGAGGCTGATTTTTTTGCCTTTGCCTATCTTGAGCTTTAAGGTCATTAGGCGTATTACCGTTATACAGACAAAAACGAATATCACCGTTAAAGTGTGTCGTCCAAGCATTCAGTCGTTCTTTCTGCGAGTTTATTAACGCATTCAAAGGATACAAAAATAGTGCTCTCACCCCGGTTAGCGAACTGTTGGTCTGTTGTGTTTCTCGATACAAATCTTCGAGAACTGGTACCATGAAACACTCTGTTTTACCCGAACCTGTACCACTGGTGATAATTTGGGATTGGGGGCGAGGGTCAAGCAGACCTCTCCATGCTTCTAGTTGATGTTTGTACGGCTTTATCTCTCGATTCAGAACATACTTACACTTGCAGCTACTGTCTCTTTTACACCCCTCTTTATGCGGTGCTACATCTAGCGCGTCTAGTAGCTCTGGGCTGAGTAGGTTGTTATATTCGGGGGTAGAAAGGTCTTCTATCGTTATTTCGTCTGCTTCCCAAGAGAACATTTGCTCAAACACTGGGCCGTGAACAAATTTTTCATCCGTTTCCATTCTCTCGCTTAAATGGTTTCTAAGCGCCGGGTTATTGATACCCAAAATACTTAAAGTTGACTCTTTTGCTCGGCTATTAGCTTGTTGTTTTAGCGTGGAAAAATATTGCTTCATTTAAGCTTCCTCTTGGGAAAATACGCACAATGCACTCTGAAATACGGGGTTAAACCAATGACGGTCAAACTCGACAATCTGTCGTAGATGGAAATAATCTATGGGGTAAAGTGACGGGGACAATTCTTCCAGTTGCACTTTTCCACACGCCATTGCAGCGGCAAAAATAGGGAAATAAAGCACGCTTTTGTGTGAACTTCGGTTTACTTCAAAATGAATAAGCGATTCGCAATGTTTCTGGCACCATGTTTCTAAGTCATAGCCAAATACTTTAGGCCATTCACGGTCAGACAAGTGAACTCGCATCAAGTCCTGGCTCCATTTCGGTAGAAAGTATTGAAACACAGCTGATAAATTGGTTGTTTGCTGAGTAAATTGATCGTCAATTAGTGCTCGGCACTGCTTTTCAAACAATGGGGTAAATTCAGAAAGAGTTTCTAGCTTGCTCTTAACTTTGTTATCCACCACTTTTTCAGGCAGCCCTATATCTAGCAACATCTGGCGATACTTAACAGTATGTGACCGCCAAATACTCAGCGGTATAAGCTCCCAAATAACATTGAACTCAACTTTCAAACGTTCCATTAATTGAGCGGGGTTATCGGCTTTAAACGCAAGAGCCGATAAGCAAGTCGTATTCGTCACTATTGCCTTCCACACTTCAAAGGTCGCCATCGGAAGATGCGAGTAATTAGCAAACAAATCGTTGATAAATCGCCAGCTACTGTGATTAAAGTCATTCGCTAACATTGGGAGCACATCGGCTATCGCGTTTGGGTTAGTTACTGGATGAAATAACGCAACCGCCTTATTTAAAGTTTTAACATCACTAGAGTGTTCAATAGGCTCACGACTTGGGATAAACTTCGCGCGAAAAGCCAACTGAGTCTTGTTTGAAGGAACGATTAACGCTGGCTGAGATAATTTTGTATTTAGCTCGAATACGCCTGTCGCTACGCCATTGGAATATCTTTGTTGAAGGGCGTGCGGTTTTTCTGCTGGGTCAGCCAAATTAATCAATTCTGGCTTAATAATGAGCTCTTTTTCCAGTTTTACATTAAAGCTCACAGTGTCAGTTAGCTGTTGAGCTTCTGTGGCATATCGTCCAATGATAGTTTGTTGTTCTCTACAACCCGACCCTCCAATAACCATTCGGATTTCATCATCAAGTTCACCAGATGCTGCCAATAGTTCGCGAATTCGATGGCGAAACTCATATAAGCTGACCTCTAGCACCTTATCTGCAACCTTGTACTCCCAATAATAAGACGCATCACGAGACCTCGTCGGCCCTTTCAATTCAATATGGTAACTTGCCGCTACATCTACACGCGGGAAAAACTGAATACGTGCACCTAATAAATCATCGATGGTGATACGATTGGCTAGACCGTTACCATGTTTGTCAAAGGTTAACGCTCCTGAGGCTGGAAAAGGTACCCGTACTTTTATCGGGTCAGCCATCAAGTTAGCACTGATTGAGAGAATAATATCCGCTGGCGGTGACCCTTCAGCTGTCACCGTTATTCTCTTGCCACCTTCTATATTGGTTTGTTTATAGGAGACCTGTTCGCCTTCTATGGATACAAATAAGTTCCTTTCACAATGAAGATCGACAAAACCACTATTAGCCTGCTTAGACGGCTTAAGTTCAATGCCGAATGATTGCGGAAGAATAGCGAGGCGTTTACGAAGCATTGTTCGATTACCACTCGCCTTTAAACGTACTGATTGGATACCAAACAAGCCAGCTTGATGCGTTTCTCCTAGTGGTTTATTACCTAACCATAATTCTGTATGCGCTTCTTGGCTGGTAATGGTTGGCAACCCCAGATAGATAGGTTGTCCAGTACTTGAGTAATATTGTAATTTGACACCTCGAACGCTCACTTGCTCTGCTAAGACTGCAGACTGTCGCGTTGATATTACATAAGTATCATGCTCATCATCTTCAGTATAATAATCAACCTTAATTTCCCCACTAAAGTGGACAAACTGGCAGTGTTCTGTCGTTACTGATGTGCACAATTCTGGAAACTCGGCAGTGTACGTCGAACCTTTTGATAAGATAGCTTTCAGTTGATCTGCTTTAACATTTACACTTCCTTGTCCAACGACCCAATCATGTTCACCGTCTGACTTAAGCACAATGGGCATCTCATTCATAGCGAGATCAGAATTAGCGATTTCTTCACGATGAAGCTCAACACCGGCTTGCAATACGACTAAGTACAGATCTTGCTCCATAGCTTGGCGACGAAATTCACAAGCAGGAGTTCGTAAAATAACCTTCGTCGTTTCTCCTTCAAAGGTTGTATGACCAATGCCTAGCTCTGCAATTACTCTATTGCCTTCTTGTATAAATAACTCAACTCGACTGTTAATCAATGCTTCGCGTTTAAAAGGCATAGGTATCGCCTTCATCAATTTAATTTGAGCAACAAAGCCCAAATCATCATTGTTCGAAAGCCTTTGCCTGCAAATAATTCGTTTTGTTTGTTGTGATTTATCTTTTCGCTGAACGGAGGCTGAAGTCAGCAAGCCAGTGAGAAATTCACTTCCGGTGTCTACATCAAGCGGGATTGGAAATAGATCTCGCCAATTGGGTAATTGGGTGTCTAAATGATTGGCTGGTTGCTCTTGTTGTTGCAGGTTGTATTCGTCGGTTAAACGCAGCAATAGCTCCGCCATATTAGTGATAAGATCAACCGTCGTTTCTTGTCTAAATGCCTCAGGTAAATGTTCAAGGCCCTCCGACACTAACTGAAAAGGCGATTGACCAAATTCCTGAGCGTCGTCAAAAACCCTAAGAATACGTTTAAAGATTGTTTGGAAACGGCCGCCTTCACTCGCTAGCAGCCCATAGGGCAAACCGCCCTCTCGAAACACTGAACCAAGAAAACTATGCCTTTCATCGTTATATTGGCTAACCGTACGCTGCCAATATTTAAAACCTGTTTTTATTACCTTACTACGTTGGTTAGCATCTAACTCAAACTCTAAGCTACTTGATATACCACTCCAGCTCCATCCACCTTGATATTGACGTCGATACCATTCAGCACTAAAAAGGCAAAAAGCGGCACACCAGCTACTATCTCCATGCAACCTTGTTGGCAATTTTTGTTTTTTTAAACTGGTTCGTAAGTGATGATATTCGGATTCTGATAGCTGATAGGTAAAGAGCGGCTGACCTGTTGGCTGAGATAGTTCTCGCTTCGTCAAAATGGCTCGTAGGCAACCATTAACCGAAGTAAAGCCGAGTATCGCACTTGTAGGTTCAAATGCGCTGGGGGACGTAGTATCCATTAATAACCTAACCTTATTTACTTAACCTTAACTGTAAGCCGGCCAAATACTTCGCACTTAGCCATTTTTATACAAGCCAATGCATTGCAACAAACATTCCGATTAGTAACAAGTTGATTTATCAAGGAATAAGTCGGTAATCACACTTTAACTTTGGAAGTTAAATTACCAAGGTGTAATTAATTTTACGGTTAAGTTTAGATAAAATAGATTATTTGGATAGCCACTAATGTGGTGAGTACTATTGCGATCTAGGGCCGTTGAAACCACCAACGGAAAGCAATGCTGTTTAACGTTATTTAAAGTAGAACAGACCTAACCTTTGATCAAAAAAGAGGCATCCGAAGATACCTCTGAAATTTATAGTTGGCCTGAGAAAGCTTTTTGGGAAAGACTATCGAACAAAGGAAAAGCGACTTGTTTATTAGTTTTAGTATCTATATCTAAGACTTTACCAACAATATCGCAAAATTTCTTTTGTAGTTCCATCGGAGGAACTATTAAAGTTAGATTTTCAACCTGCTGTTTTGTTAAAGCCTCTCGTGTAGCGCCTCCAGATGTAGCGATTCGCATCAACATTTGCTTAAAACTCGTCGAGGTTATTAGCCTCTTCGCAAATTCTGGTAAAAGTAACTCCCTATCAACACGTATTATACAAACGTGTTGGTTTACTCGAGCGGGTAATACGTTGCTTGGAACCATTGTACAACGACATACGGACGCGCCTGTAATATTCAAAAGAATATCTTGCTCTTGAACGACTACATTTTTAAGCTTTTCAGCCTGTTCGTTTGATATAAATGCAAGATCTTTATAGATAAAGGTATTATCATGCACATTAAGGCTTCTTATGAGAGAAATCCCGGCGCTCAGATAAGCTTCCTTCCCTCCGCGTGGAGTTGACCCACTACCAAGTTTTGATGTTAAATCTTGAAGCTTACGAACACCCCACCCCTTCGGATTCGTTACCGGATCACCAAACATATCCAAAAACACGCTGCGTAAGAACTCATCGGCAAGGCCAATGGCTTGCTTTCGTTTCTGGCGAATTGCATCTGCTTTATCCAAAATAGCAGCAATGCGCTTTTGTTCGTCTAGTGGTGGGAGTGGGATTTCAAAATTCTTAAGAAAAGTACCTGAAATATTAGGTTGTGCACCGCCTGAACCTGCTTTGACAAAAGCTGGTTTACTATGCTTCAGCAAGTAATACAAAAAGACAGAATCAACTTTCTCGGTAGGAATGAATGCAGCACATGCTTGATTAGTTGCTGCTTCAATATCAAGAATAGAGCAAGCTCCTATCGTTGCACCATACATTGCAACCAACACCGTACCTTTTGGGTAAAGCCTTGCAGAAGAACCATCCAATCCCTCTTGAGTAATAAACTCGCTAGCCGAACGAACATACTTATTATGGAGATCTCCAGTTTTTACCCAGTGGATATCTCCACCATCGTAATATTCCGACTTTTTGCGAGATGGGGTCCCACCCGATGTTACCTTAAATAGGTCGCCTAGCTTAACTAAAGGCCAACTCATAGCATTGACTCCAACTCATTCAAGTCAGCCAAAATCTCATTCTCTAGTGCTTTGAGTTTGCCTAGAACCACTTTTGGTTCTTCATAACTTTCTTGCTCGTACACTACTTCTTTATAGCGATTAATCGACAGGTCATATTTGTTCGACTTAATATCTTCTTTATCAACCAAGAAGGCTTTTTGTTTTTTGTCTGACCATTGCTCAGTTGATTCACCCGCCATTACCGCAGCTTGGTACGCTTTGTACTGCTTAATAAGATCAGGTAAATCGTTCTCTTTGATTGGCGAACGTTTATCGTCAAGTGATTTTCCATCGGCCTGTACATCGTAGAACCAAACGTTCTCAGTACTGCCACCTTTGGTGAAGATGAGAATTGCGGTAGACACACCTGCGTATGGCTTAAACACGCCACTTGGTAGTGAAATAACCGCTTCTAACTGGTTATCTTCAATTAGGTGTTTACGCAGTGCTTGGTGTGCTTTAGAGCTACCAAATAACACGCCGTCAGGCACAACTGTTGCGCTACGCCCACCGATCTTAAGCATGCGTTGGATCAGAGCAACAAACAGCAGTTCGGTCTTTTTAGTTTTGACGACTTTTAGAATCGCAGGATCGACGTCCTCTTCATCTAGGCTACCCTTAAACGGCGGGTTGGCTAGGATGATATCGAAACCATTTTTTGCCTCACCTGGGAAACGTTCAATAAAGCTTTGGCTTAATGTATCTTGGTAGTGGATATCCGGCTGTTTTACACCGTGCATTACTAGGTTCATTGCGGCAACGCGAAGCATGGTCGAGTCAAAGTCAAAACCGTGGAACATGTCATAATCGATATGGGCGCGGTTTTCAAGCTCGTCACCAGCGTACAGATAGTTAAATACAGGCTTACCATGCACATCTAATACTGGCTTACCTTCTTCGTCAAATGCTTGCTCTTTCTCAGTGCCTTCTGGTGAAGAGTATTTCTCTAACAGGTATTCGTACGTCGATGAAAGAAAGCCGCCAGTACCACAAGCAGGGTCACAAATGCGGTGTGTTTCTTCTACATCGAGCATTTCGATCATTGCTCGGATGATATGGCGCGGTGTACGGAACTGACCGTTAATACCTGCGGTGGTCAATTTTGAAAGCAGGTACTCGTACAAATCGCCTTTTACATCTTTGTTTTCTAGCGGCAGTTCGCTCACCAATTCTACCGCTTTGACTAATAGCGATGGCTTTTGGATCATCAACTGCGCGTCTTTCATAAATTCAGCAAACAAGGTGTCATCGCTGGTCAGTTCTTTAAAGAATGGAAATAGCTCGTCTTTAACCAATGGGTAAAGATTTTCCGCACCTAAGTGACGGAAATTTTCCCAGCGGATATGTTGCTTGTCCTTCTCTTTATCTTCACTAACAGGAAAGCGGCGATTAAATGGCTTACCAGTACGAGCGCTGCGCTTCTCATCGTTACGCTCATTCATGTCTAACATACGGGCGTACATCAAGTAAGTAATTTGCTCAACGACGGTTAAAGGGTTGGTGATACCACCAGTCCAGAACTCTTCCCATAGCTTATCGATTTGGCTTTTTAGTGCACCTGATGTAATCATTATTCATTCTCTTAGTTTTTCGCTTAACTACTTGCTCAATTCTTCGGCAAAGCGAGTTCGGGAACAACCAGCGGGGTATTCAGAGCCTTAATTCAAGGCCCTAACTCAAGGTAATAGTCGCTGGTTTAATGGTTGTAGTGTAATCAGCTTGCTGGCTTAACCAAAGGGCTAATTCACTGCTTTCTCGACGCTTGATTGTTTATTACCCAAATGCACGCTAAAGCGGCGAACAAACTGTTCAACTATGTCTGCTTGCGCAGGGTTAGGGAAAACTCCGTCTAATCCCGCATCATCAACTTGATTAAATGGTGCGTCATAAAGAGCTTCAATATCAACGCTGCCATAACGACATAAGTGATTCTTGAGCATACCGATAAAACGCTGCTGTCTTGAGTTCAAGTGAGTATGAACTTGTTGAACGAATGCGGTAAATTCATGCTCAATTTGTTGTTCATCCATTCCAACTATCGTTCGCAGGATTTGATCCAACTCTGCTGTTGATTCAGGGAAGAACTCTTTAAGTGTATGTAAATCCACATTTGGGTTTTGTGTATGCACCAGTGCATTCAGTGTTGATAAATCAGCTTCTGTCACCGCTTGCCCACCACGTATTTTCTGTAGCACAGTGTTAGATTCAAACAGTGGTGTCAGTGTTTTTTCAACTTCTTGACGGTAGATCTCGTAATCCACAGTGATGATGTCGGTTTTAATCTCTTGCGTTTCATACAGCCCTGAATCTTCTTGCAAGTCAATAATGGGCGTTTTCGGTGCAGGAGGCGCTACGCCTTTATCGCGTAAATGGATAACCGTACGTAAGTTATGACGACACGCTTCTACCGCAAAATAATCGGCATCACTCAAATAGTTGGGTTGTTGAATCTGCTTAATCGTGCTCGCTTTGCTACGCACTTCATTTAGATGCATCGACAGACTGGTAACTTTATCCAATATTGGCGGCACTTCTAACTCGACTTTACTCGGCTGTTGCAGTTTGGTGAGTTGCAGTTGTAAGAGTTGCAGGTCTAAACGCAGCGCTTCACTTTCACCAGTGGTCTTCTTCCACTGCATCAGAGGCGCCATTTCATCAAAGAGTAACGCTTTAGTATCTGGCGCCATCTGCATTAAACGCTTTTCTTCACTCAGCTGTGCTTTTAGTTTCCATTTCTCACGTACCGCGATGGTTTGATCATTTAGAGAGTCAATGTCCGCCTTAATCTGCGGTATAACGTCGGCAAAGATTTCCATCTCTGCTTTTTTAAGCGCTTCGACGGCAAGCACTAATTTGGCTTCAAATACTTTTTGCGCCAAAGATTTACTTTGCGTTCCTTCATCCTCATCTGGGTTCATTTTGAAATGCTCAAAGTTGCCCCAGTGGTCGAAGACGAGGAAGTGCTTTTTATCTAACCCTGGTCCGTACAAGTTTTCACATAAACGCGTACCACGCCCTACCATTTGCCAAAATTTCACTTTTGATTTGATAGGCTTAGCAAAGACCAAGTTAACACATTCAGGTACATCTATACCGGTGTCTAACATATCAACTGAGACGGCAATGGTAACTTCATCATCGTTCCCTTCAGTACTTTTGAAGTTGTCGATAAGTTCTTCTGCTCTCTCATATTTTGAGTGGATAACTCGGCAGAAATTTCCACCCATATCTGGGTACATTTCACTAAACAACTCAGCTAGCAGTTCGGCGTGAGCTATGTTTCTTGCAAAGATAATCGATTTACCAGGAAGTTGGTCATCCACATCTTTTAAACCCATTTCCATTAGGTTGCGGATGATTGCTCGGTTGGTATCTTTATTGAATATGGCTTTATCAACCTGCTTCGCATCGAAATCCAGAGTGTTTGGATCAATACCTTGATCTTCTAGTTCTGCAATCTGCTCATCCGTCAGTTCGCTTGCCTTAATGCCGTCACGTAAGAATTGAGTTGTGTGAGTAACGACTTTAAATGGAACTAAGTTTTTCTCTTCAATCGCTTGCTCAAGTGGGTAGTTCGCCGTCGGCATTTTGTAATCACAGCCGAACAACTGACTGGTTGAGCGCGAAATCATCTCAACAGGAGTCGCGGTTAAACCCACTTGTAATGCATCGAAATATTTGAATAGCTCGCCGTACTTGTTGTAAATCGAACGATGCGATTCATCAGCAACGATCAGGTCAAAGTGGCCAACATCATACTCTTCATAATTTTGGATCATACCCGGATAGGTCGCGATAACAATACGCGCCTTTGAAGCTAGTTCTTTCTTACTTTTACCTTTGATGAAAAGCGGCTCTTTAGTGTGCTCATTAAACGCATTACCAGCCTGTTTACGTAGCTCTTTTCGGTCACATAAGAACAGAATACGTTTCGCCCAACCTGCATCTAACAAGCGCTTGGCTAAAGCAATAGAGACTCGCGTTTTACCCGTCCCGGTTGCCTGTACAATAAGGGCCTTTCGATGCTTGTCTGAAAAGCGCTCACAAATACGGCTGATGCTTTCCATTTGATATAAACGACCCGCAACTTTTGTATCAATGGGTGTGCTGTTTAAATCTTTCTTTATTTCTCGTTGAAGAATCAGATATTGAAGGCTGTCTTTTGAGTAATAGCCAAAAATCAGTCTAGGTGCGTAACCCTGAGCATCATCCCAAATATAGATTTCGTAACCGTTAGTGTAGAAAATGACTGGGCGCTGGCCGGTACTTGCTTCTAGTGCATCTGAGTATAGTTTCGCTTGCTCACGCCCTGCATTGGCATCTTTTCGAGTACGCTTAGCTTCAATAACTGCTAATGGTTTGCCATTATCATCCCACAATACATAATCGCAGCGACCTTTGCCTGTTGTGGTTGGTTGGCCGTCGACTTCGTACTCTTTTGACACCTGTTCCGTGCTTTCATTATCAAGAGCGACATCCCAACCTTCACTGCGTAATTCAGCATCAATGAGACGCTTACGAGTTTCGGCTTCATTAAAGTCAAAGCTGCTTTTTAGTGACAGGGTATTAGTGCGAATTTTATCGGCTTTAACGTGGTCAGTTTGCTGCTTCAGCTGAGCGGCTTGTTTCTGAGCTTCTAACTGCGCTTGCTTTACTTCTTCTAATTCTTTTAGCGCTTTCTTAAGAAGGTCATCATTTTGGTTAAGCTTCTGCTGTAACAGTTTGTTCTTTCTCTTGAACTCAGCTTTAGACTCTTCACCCGTTGGTGCATTGTCTGGAACAGTAAATTTAGGGCAACCTTCTATATCACCGTCGCCATAGGCCATATAGAGCCAGCAACCAATAAAGTAAGACTCTTTCAACAACCAAATCGAATCATGTTGTGAGACTTTCCCTTCATGAGCAGCTTTGTTGCCCCCCTTGCGAACAGCGTGAAACTTATCAGCAATGGTTTTATCAACAACCGAGGTAAAAGCGCCACTGACAAGTTTGTCGTGCATTGAAGCATTGGGAGCAACAGGTAGGTGAAGTTCTTGGTATAGGTAACCAACAATTTTTTCAACATAACAACGTAGCTTCACGAGAGCACTTTGCGGGTCAACAACGGCATACGTTTCAGCAAAAGCACCAAGCTCAGCTAGCTCTGGCCACTGTTCTCTCAAATGTTCAAAATTCATAGACTTCTTCACCTTTCTGTCTCCTAAGATGAGTGATACTTAGCAACGTTTACGCCAATTTCAAACTTGGTTGTTTTTATGATTCCAAATTAAGCGTTTTCAGCCAATTATTCAGCGTTTGATGATTATTTAAACCCAACGATTTTGCAGCTTTAGATTTGTTTCCAGCAGCATAATCCATCGCAGATTCAATTGCACTTTTCTTTATATTATCAATATGTTGCTGAAGGTCACCAGGGACCCTAAATTCACCATTGTTCACCGAAGTTAGGTCGCGACTTATTATCGCGACCTCCAAATCTTGTTTAGTGATCTCTTTACCTTCCGACCATAATACGGCTCGGTTTAATGTGTTCCATAGCTCACGAATATTACCCGGCCAGCTGTATGCTTCTGCAAATTCTATTGCAGACTTGGAAATATTCTTACTCTCAAATAAGGGATGAGTCTTCATCTGCTGGTTTATCTCGATCATCAACTCTTCGATCAGGAAAGGGATCTCTTCTGAACGCGCCCTTAACGAAGGCAACTCAATCACTCCAACGGCTAGCCGATAGAAAAGATCTTCACGAAAAGACTCGTCAGAAACCATTTTAAAAAGGTCACGGTGTGTCGCAGCGATAATCCTCACATCAACACTTTTCGTGGCAACGTCTCCCACCTTTGTAATTTCCTGCTGCTGCAATGCCCTAAGTAATTTAACTTGAACGGCTAAAGGGAGTTCACCAACTTCATCAAGAAATAATGTTCCACCATTTGCTTGCTCAAATAGACCAGCATGATCTTGGTGTGCCCCTGTAAACGCACCTTTTACATGACCAAACAAAATGGAATCAACCAAATTTTCAGGTAAAGCACCACAGTTAACAGCTTTAAATGGCTTATCAGCACGAGGACTGGCTTTATGAATACCTTTTGCCATCACTTCTTTACCGGTACCACTTTCTCCGAGTAGCAAAGCCGGCAGATCTGCATAAGCCAATCGTTGCGCTTTCTTGATGACGTTCTGCATGACAGTAGATTTGGCCGTAATCGAATCAAAAGCACTATTGAGAGACGGTGTTTTTGAAGCAAGTTGAGCAATAGCTGTTGACGAAGATTTTTGATACTCAGCAGAAAAGTCTACAGGTACATCAACTTCGATTAACTGACCTTGAGGGGTAGTTTGAACTAACTGACATTTCGCAATACTCTTTCCAAGTAGAACAGAAACGACTGTCATTGCAGGAGTACCAGAGGTCAAATTTAGATAAATACCATCAGCCTGATCAGAGACATGAGCCAGTTGCTTGTGCATGACTTTGGTAATTGCAGTGTAATCAATTGGAGATGACAACCTGATACGTTGAATCTTTACTGAAGTATTGGAGCGCCCGGCACAAGCAAGTTTTTTTTCAAGCCACTCTTTGTAATCATGCCATTCATCTTCCCATGTACTAGCCAGAATCACGACATCATCAAATGCTGGCGCTTTTAACGCAATAGTCGCAATTGAAGCTGTTTTATCTAGCTTCATCTGATCAAGGTCTGTTCTTCCAAGCCAACTAAGCAAGGTTGCCATTCTATCTTCCGTAATTATCTTTACTTATTGATAAATACTTTACAGCAATAGTCGCTTAGTTGATATTCAACTGCTCTAGTTTCTGCGTATAACCACAATTTTTATCTGCATTTTTTCTATATGTCGAACAACTCCAGAACTGACCGTACTTCCCATTTCTTAGCTTCATCTCACTTCCACAACGCTTGCAGAGAGGGCGAATGTCGCCACACTCTTCGTTGATGCACTCCTGAAAGCCAGGCTTAGTTGTACTGCTCATTGGGCTGCCACACTGGCTACAAGGGGTTTCTTTGTGCTTACAACGAGGATAGAACGAACAAGACAAGAACTTACCGTAGCGACTAACGCGCTCTTTCAATATTCCTGTTTTACAGCTGCTACAAGAAATTTGTTCAAACAGTTTCTGTACAAACGATGCATCAAATTCATCGGTATCTACGTAGTATTTGTTCTTTATGAGTTCGACAACAAAATCACTGACATCCGTCATATCTGCTAATAGGTACGCTCTATGTTTTGCTCTGGTTAAAGCGACATAAAAAAGGCGCCTCTCTTCAGCAAATTCGTAATCATCACCTTTAGGCAATAGCGCGTCCACCAGCGGAGGGGTTACTTTTTGAGACGGGAAGCCATTCTTACCCGTTATTAATCCCATAATGATGACATAATCGGCTTCTTTACCCTTAGAGGCATGGAATGACTGACAAGTAATTTGTAATGATGGGTATTGTCTATTAATTTCTTGAAGCTGCTGGTAATCAGGCATTTGATGCCAAAACCTGGCTAGTAGATACACCTTATTCTGCGCTGGTTTACCTGAGGTATGAACGCAAGCCAAAACAGCATTAAGCGCTTTTTCTAGGGGAGATACACCTTGTTCATTTCTACCTTGTCTGAGTATTGATACAGCAGGCTTGTTAACCTTAATCAGGGACTGAATGTCTTTTTTGACTTGTACTGGGTTTCTGGTGACAAATTGCGTTGCTACATCTCCAATCGCACTGTTAAAACGAAACGTTAAATCCAATTTTGTTTCCGAAGTCGCACCGAAATACTCAACAAAATTAGTAGTAAGCTTAACGTCTGCACCACTAAAGCGATAAATAGCCTGCCAATCATCCCCAACACAAAACAGTGACGTACCAGGCAGTGAATCACGCAACGCTTTGACTAGCCTAGCTCTGGGCTCTGAGATGTCTTGAAACTCATCCACTAAGATGTATTTCCAGGATGAAACAAACTGTCCGGTTTGGACGTACATCAATGCTTTACTGATCATGTCATTGAAATCTATCCACTGTTTTTCACGAAGAAACAGCTCATAGCGATTGTATAGTGGATACAACAACTCTAATGCTTTCTCTGTTTGCTTGGGATCGATTGAGTTTCTAATGACGTTCTCTATCGCAATATCATCAAGGCAAGCCGCTTTGTACATATCCACCAAAGCACTAAACAATTTAGCCAACTCTGTCACTTGACCTAACTGGCGCAGGTTATTAAGTAAATCCTGTGGCGGGATGGGGTTAAATTCGACTTCACGCTCCAACAGTTTATTTTCAAGCACCTGAAGAAGCTTTCCAACTTTATGCTGGTGGTAGAACACCTCAACATAACCAGTCTGGTATTGCTTGTGCGTTTGGCGTTTCCATTCAATCGACTCTTGATAGCGATCTTTATCAATCCACGGGGCTGTATTACCGTGCTCATCAGTACCGTAGTATTCAATGTAAATGTCGTGGTCTGGTAAATAAAAGTCTGGGTGATATTGGCGATATTGATCTGTACTTACGTCAAATCGATAGCTCGCTTCATAATCATAATTAATTCCGTTTCTAAATAGCCAGTTGGCAATGACAACCTCACCGTAACTCTTTACCTGGTCGCCTTTCAATGAACGGATGTCATTGTCAGTTAAGTACTGTAGATACTCACCTTCACTTTGAAACTCAAAAGGATTCTTATCAACAAAATAATACGAGCTGAAGTACTCAAGTAAAGACTCACGGTAGCCATCATCAAGCATGAGTTGCTCTAGGTTATCGTTCATCCATTTTGATTTAGCTTTAATGTCGTCTTCAAATGGGGATAGGTTTGGTTTTGAACCTTCAACTTCAGCGATTATTTTCATACCCAAGCTATGGAAGGTGCTGGCTCTCACGTCATCAAAACCCAGTTTGTCTTTGATGCGCTCGTCCATTTCCTTAGCTGCAATACGACCGTAAGCCAACAGCAAGATATCATTTGCAGTCGCTTGATCACTATTAATCAGATACCCAGTTCTACCAACCATAACACTTGTTTTACCGGTACCCGCTCCAGCTAAAAGTAGATTGTTGTCGTTATCCGTAATACAAGCGATTCGTTGCTTCTCTGTTAACGGGTTAGATTCGACGTTGTCGAAAAACATTCCGTATTCTGTTAGCTGCTTTTGGACGTAGGCATAGCGCATATTCTCAATATCTGACGGCTTCCAGGCACAAATTACATCGAGTGTGTGAGCGACCTGTTGGGCTAGTTCGCTTAACCCTAAAGCTGACCGCCATCCCTTCCACCTTTTCGCTTCTTTATTTGCGATGGTTTGAAAGCTTCGAGTTTCAGACGTTCTAATAAAACTTGCGGCAGAGGCATTTTCCACTTGGTCCAAAAATGGAATCAGTTTCTGAGCGTTACTGTTGGCCCAAAAAGGAAAGAAAGTGTGTTTGTGTCGATGTGTAAATAGGTAGCTCAACATCGGAACGGACAAACCGACGTCATTTGTTTCAAACGACAAAACGCCACCTGAAAAGCCTAATTTGGCTACTGGAGGAGCAACTATCGTATCCCACTTGTACAACGTTTTTATATTGTCTTTGAAGATGGTAATACCGTCTTCGTTAACGTTTACCTGTTGTCGCTTGCCAAGAAGGTGTGCCAAAAAGTTGGTTTTGAGGAGAAGTTTCGTCATTAAAAATACAATCGCAAAGTTGGAATGATAACGTTATATGCAACTGTAGTTTACATGACAAAGTATGAACTATAGTGATCTACATCGGTATTGAAGGGAATAGAGCTCTGACTTTTACCCAGAGCACTCTGAAGGTATTGAGCAAGAATTCAATTAGCGTCCTTTAAATAACTCGCCTCGATGACAACGAAGGTATGGTCTGTGATCCGGCATGATTCTAAATGCCATATCTTCCTTTAAACCGATCATATCCGGAGACTCCAAGTAGCTTGAAATAAGTACCTTTCCGTTATCATCAAAGGAGATAAAACCGAGATCAAACGCTTTATCTAGGTTGGCAAGAAGCAGCAAACCATTAAATTTATCTAATCGCTCTTCATTACTAGAATCTCGCCAGGGTTTAATGTGTGAAGCCAATAACAGCTGTGTATTTCGATACCCTGTAATGGCGCAACCACCCCACATCTGAATCAGCTTTGATCTAAAGTGTCCCTGCCCTACTCTTGTATTAACCAAAATAGTCTTTTCAGTTTCGGACAAAGTTTTGTCAGTCATCACTTGTTTGATGTCTGCATTAACATCGACTTGAGATAGGTCAGCTAAAAACTTGTGGTAATGAGACAAAGCGGCGCTGTACATCCCCTTACCCCTAGAGTCACAAATTTGAAACTGTTCCAACTTTCTCGCTTTTTCTTCATAACCAACAAACTCACGATACGAATTGATATCAGTAAGCGGTGCTTCTAACTCACCAACATCCATCAACCAATTAGATATCGAGCCTCTTATGGCTCCAAGGTAGTTCTTCGCGGTTTTTTCAGATTTACCAATATCAATCAACCACTGATGATATAACGTCGCTAGATCAGATAGATTAGAAACTAAAGCATCCTTTAGTTCGTTAGAAACGATATAGCTTTTCATGTAGCTAAACAGCTCATCGTCAATATATGCGTGGGAGACCGCCTTTACTGAATAACGACTGGTTGACGTATTGTCATAACCGTCATTGAAGAAAAGGTGCCAAAAGCCTTCACTTCTCAAATGGAAGAAAGGGTTTTCTGGGGTATTTTTGTCAGCCCCCTGAGCTAGGTTATCAAAGTGATGTGTAAACCGTTCTTTAAGGGCTTGGTTAAGGCAGATCTTATTGGTCGAAATATGCCCTGCTTGAATTAGATCCATAACAGCCAGCAACATACAGACTTTATGAGGACTTTTTTTGCCACCAGCATTGTTCATTTTCAGGTTTTGAAAACGATCTAAGTAGTACTCTAATGCCATTATCGACCCTTGCTTTTGTTAGATTTTGCATGTTCTAACACTACGGTTCGCCAAGATATCTCTTTTCTCTTCAATGAATCAGAGTCTTCGGCAACGTGACAGACTGTCAGCCCTACAGCTTCACTTAACCTTTCTAATTGTTCGACTGAAACACTGTAAGCACTACGCTCATCATTAAAGCCGCCATGACGCAATGTGATCACTAGTTTTCCATTCTCGGAAAGCAGTTCAGACAATACAGCGATCGACTCTTTTCGAACCGCCGAATTTAAATGCATCCATACCGCTGAAAGTAAAATCAAATCGTAATGACTGCACAGCTCTCTAGCTTTGCTTAAAGCAGGCAGAGCATCGTCTAACCACTGAACTTGAGTCGAGGAGTTTAATCTCCCTAACTGGCAAAGTTCGCTTGCTGGTTCAACAGCGACCACTGAGCAGCCTTGTTCAACAAACCACCTCGAATCTCGACCTGAGCCAGCACCGATATCAAGTACACTTGCATCACCATAAGGCCAATACATACGCCACACACGGTGGACATTTTCGAATTCTAAAGAATCGTACTGCTTTGCAAGCTGAACAGCGTTTTCGTTGTAGTAAGAAACATTCCCCGACATAAACCGACCCATATACCAATCTGACTCGATAGTATATGGGTCAGTTGCATATGACGATTAAGTATTAGATAAGTATCAGTAATTGTGATTAGAGTCTCGTGATGCCTAACTAACAAGTATTCCATCGATTTACTGCCTTTTTAAGAACATAGAGCCAGTAGCTTTCACTACTGGCTCATACTGTTGCTACATTCTATTATCTATCCATTCATCCAGTTCGTACTCTACCCATGCAGAAGCTCTCTCACCGAGTGATACGTTGTGTGGAAACTCCCCGTTAGCCATCATTTTATAGATACTCGATTTACTCAACTGAACCCTTTCTATTACTTCTTTTAAACGAACTAATCTCATGAGAATTTCCTCGTGTTGTTATCTCTCATGAGATAGAGGCGCTATGTAAAAAATGACTTACTTGGGCTCTAGCTTAAGCTTGTCTTGAGTAGTGGTTCCTATTTTTTGCTCCACATCATTTCCCATTACACACACCATGCTTGGGAATGGCGCTGCATCCTGCTCCTCTCCATCTTGTAAGAACTTAAGTCGCCCCTTAATAAGACGCACCTCTCCATGGCTTAAATGGTCATGGAAGGCTTTTGTGTCCGTTCTAGCAGGAACCAACATGACGACGGTTGCCCCTTTATTCGCTTCTTCTTGTGCTTTCTTAGCAAAGTCTTTGAGTTGGGAATAAGGTGGATTGCAGTAGACCGTCTGATTACTCCAGTCTTGAGTGAGCGCATCATCATCCATCGTGAAGTAATGGTCACACAGTGCTGTTTCAGGCTCAGCCGTTGCATCAAGCGTAAAGTGAAATTCTTCGTTGAGCTTCTTAAATACAGCGGGTGGTGTTTGCCATTTGTCACGCTTGGGGTTCCCTGTTCGAGCGCTGGAGAAAAAGAGCTTATTGTCCATCACAACTCTCCTTGGTATTAGCGTAATCGGCTTTCTTCTTGGCCTTTTTAGATTTACTGATAAACGAGCCTAATGTGTTTTTCTCATCATGAGTCGTTGTGTTGACTCTGGCCTGTCTACTCAATACATAGAAAAGAAACCCACGCTGGTAACGGTAATCATCATGCTCTTTGTTCAACTCAACGAGTGGTTGATTCAGAAAGAGACAAACGGCATTGATATTACGTTTATCAACATTGGTTGTATTTCTCCACGAGTTTTTGGTGTCTTTTGTCAGTCGCTTTCTAAGCTTGAATTCATTGACAAATGGAGGGTAACTTGAAGCATCAAGGAAAAGAGTCATACGGTAACTTATACAACCCGTTTGGCTCACCTCCCTTTTCCATATCACGTTAAGGTTGTCATCCTTTCGGTAGTGGCACAGACGGTAGAACCATTGGTTGATTAGCGTTTTCTCTTGCTGGTTTTGTTTTTTGGGTATTCGTAACCGGAATCGAAAGACATAACAGTGACCAAAGCGCATCAAGGCGTTTTGATATGCACGAGATAAAATCTCAAGCGCAGCCAGAGAAAGATTGCCATGGTCAATATCGACTTGATAATCACGATAAAACCCCTTCTCTAATTGCTTCAAACCTGCCTCATTGTTCATCATTTTATCTTCCATAGCGTTTCTCCTGTTTTGCCTTTTCCACTGCTTGTATTGCCAGTCTTTCGTCTCGCTCTTGTATCTTCTCTTGTATCCAGTTTTGGATATCTTGAGAGCGCCAGCCAATGGCTCTCGCGCCTAATGACACGGACTGAGGAAAAGCACCTTGTTCCATAAAGCTGTAAATTGACGCCCTTGAAAGGCCACTGATATGAATCACTTCTTTTAATCTCATCAAGCGATTGGGATGTTCGGTGTTCGAATGGTTTGAATTCATGATGACTGCCTTTGTTGGTTTCACTCAAACAAAGACGTTGTTGTGTATTTTTTATCTCAACTGGTCTCAGGTGGCCTCATTCAAATTCGATTGAAAAGTTTTTCACATCCATATTATCCCCTTGAGTATTCCGTTTATTGATACAAGGAGAAGATATGGAAACGCTATATACCTTCAGCGCTCCCGTCACAGAGCACCAGATATTAGAGAAAGCCGTCGAGATACTAGAGAGCCGCTTAGTGAGTGGGGATGCTTTTACTCGTCCGAATGACACGAAAGCCTTTCTACGCTGCAAGCTAGGAGAATATGAGAGAGAAGTCTTTGGGGTGATGTTACTCAACAACCAACATCAGTTGATTGAGTTCAATGAGTTGTTCTTTGGCACGATTGACAGCGCTTCAGTGTATCCACGAGAAGTGGTGAAGCTGGTGCTTGAGAGAAACGCCTCAGCGGTGATTTTTGCTCATAACCATCCATCGGGTGATTCCACCCCATCACAGGCTGATAGACGCATTACAGAGCGTTTAAAGGATGCTTTAGCACTGATTGATGTGCGAGTACTCGACCACATTGTGGTGGGCAGTGATTGTGTGTCTTTTGCTGAGAGAGGTTGGCTATGAATCGTGTTATCAAACGTAATTTCAAACTCGACCTATTCCACCAGCTGGTTGAGCTCTTAATTGAACAATACGACATTCCCACAGAAACAAAACGCCTTGCGCTTAACCTTAAGGCCGCAAGCTTCTACAGCAACCGAAGCGGGATACACCCCATAGAGGTACAGCTTGAACGAGCTACTCCTAATGAACCTTGGGAGGTACGATTCATCGCTTCTTTTGATTACCCAACACTAGAAGCTGAGAGCGTTGAAGTATCTCTATATTTTAACTTCAAACACCAATGGTTCTATCAACCAGATATCCAACGATGCGAGCTCAACAGGCCTGAGGTGCATTCGCTCTTCATTAGCTGGCTCAAGGCATTCACCAAACACCTAAAGGCATCACAGTTCGATACACAGACACTCACTATCGTCAGTCGATTTCAGTAGTTGCTTCTTTCTTACTTCAACCATCCCAACCACATTCGATTCAAGCCAATCTCAGATACATATCATCCAACCGAATAAATAACTATTGAAAGGGAAAGACCATGAAACCACAAACACTGACCATCACAGCGCCATACTCACCCGTATCTCAAAAACTCAAAAGCTTGTTGAAAAACAAGATAGAGACTTTCTGGAAACAGAACCCAACCAAGAGGGGCTGTGAAAGCCTCACCATTAACTTTCGAGATGTCAGTTACAGTGCTGACGCTGGTGGCTATCACCCGGTAGAAATCATGTTGCTGAAAGAACAGGAGAGCCAGTATCAAATCCAATACCTTACTGACTTTGCTTACATGAGCAACGTTTACCCAGAGCTAGAGCGTAATGTGGATTTTGATATTGCTAACGGACAAACGTTCATTGCCTCTATGGGGTGGCAAAGCTGCGACGATAAATCCATTGTGGAGTTCTACTCTCTCTGGGAAAGTAACTTTCTTGCTTACTTACAAATGGGAGCCTATGACGAGATTAAAATATCGATAAGTTAAAGACGCCATCGGTCAGATAGTGACGCACCCATCGTTAGGATGATTGCCACTCTATCAAGTAACCACCAGCAGCGACCTAACCATGACAACAAGGGATAAAGCCAGTACCACAGAGCAATTATCATTGGTGTTTGAGTTATATCGACGTATACCACAAGGTCGAAAGGTGACGGCTAAGCAGCTTCAGGCTGAGTTAGTGGATGCAGGGATGTATCGAGGCATCAGAAGCGTACAGCGTAATCTCGATGTTATCGTCGATTATTTTGATGTCGATAAAGACACTCGAAGTAAACCTTTTGGTTACAGTCGCGGAATGTACAGTCAACCAACCTTAGGCGCGAGAGAGCTTGTCCTGCTACAGCTCGCCAAAGCAACCATTAGCCAGCAACTCCCACCATCCTTAGAGTACGCCATTGATTTTGCATTCAGCCTGTTAAGAGCCCAACCACGCACCTATGCAGGAATGAAACCACCACGAGGAGACACAAACAAAACACATGCAGTGATTAATGAACTAAACACACCAACAACGCTAGGGGAGTTCTTCGAACCCATTTCAGTGGCACTGGTTCATCAAAAACAAATCACGCTTACCCTTAAATCCGGTAAACAGATAGAGCAAGTCTCACCTGTTGGTATCACGACGACCGCAAGTGAGCTTTATTTAGTCTATCAAAATACACTCAACGATTACGACGACCTTCCTTTAACCTGTATTGCTAAGCTGAAAGTACTGACCTTCTATTTTGATTACCCGTCAGGCTTTCAATTACAGCAGTATCAACTCAAATCAGAGCCTAAGCGCTCAATACAACAACTAAGTAATGTCACTCAATTGATTGCATCGGACAGATAATGACGCAAGCAGTGATACCTTACCTCTGCTTCAAAAATTCAATGGAATCCACAGGGTACTTACTCCCTTTCATGTTCCATTGTGCCATAGCGCAATCAAAGTAAAGCATGGGGCACTAATCTTACTTCAACTCCATTAGGTTAGTGTGCAAGGCAGAACTGTACTTTACGATTGGCTGCGCCATTAAACGTCTCTAGCTAAGACGAACAATGTTAAGGGGGACGGCCGCCCCCTTAGTATGGTCATGTCGAAACCACCTTATCTGAAACGCATATTATACAAGAAAAACCCCATATCTAGGCTATTAGCGTTTATCTCACCTGTCGTCACTTCGTTGAGTTTTACCTAACTAATACATACATCTCAATTGGAGAATTATCATGAAATCAATCATTACTAAAATCATCACACTAGCTGCTTTAACCATCTCAATGAACGTGAGTGCTGAAAGCGCTATTGATGCGCTCAGTGTCGAATCGATTAAAGCTACTCTTACACCTGAGCAGATTCAACAATCCCTCAGCCAGTGGAAAGAGAACCAACTAAAACAAGTTGAATCACGCGCTCAGAACATCTCTGATAGAGCGCCTATTGAGGCAAGGCGACAATTAGTGAAGTCTCAAGTCGAGCAAGAATACAAACAGACAGCGAAAGCCTTAGGCTTGTAGCTTGTCGATTATTAGGAAGGGAGCGTAACGCTCCTTTTTTTTGCTTCAATACGAAGCGAAAGGATTAACTCGCTTCTCAGGGGTAACGTAATGTGGGCTATTTTTCATTTCAGCCTGCTCTCGCTTGAAATTGCTTTGACTCACCTTTCTCATTAAGAACTCATCAACCAAGGATTCTTCCCAGCCAACAGTACGAGCAGATATTTGAATGCTTGCAGGAAACTCACCAGCAGCAATCAATCGGTAGAGAGTCGCCTTGCTCAACCCTGTTTTATCTAACACTTCTCTTAATCGAATCAATCTCATTTTGACCTCACTCACTACGGTTGTAAAAACGATGACTCCCTTAGACGCCAAGATATCTAGCACCACAGGGAATCACCTAGTCTCATACAATAAGTAACAATGAGTTCGTAACGACCTTGCACACTATCGATAGGGCAACAACTCATTTCCAGATTAGTTAGCTTCGACTCAACATTACATTCAATATGAAAAATTGATCTGTAATTGATTGATATTGATAAACATAAGAGTCTTTAGGACTCTTAATTGACTAGAATAAATTTGATAGAAAAAAGAGATAAGAAAAAGATTTATAATGATGTCGCATGGTCATGCTCCTCTATGCATTATAAATCCTACCCAGTCTTCTCTGCTCTCTTAATCTAACAGACACAACCGAATCTCTTCAGTCATGCCTGTTAGGTAGAGCCCCTTGTCGAAACAGAAGCTCTCTATACAATAGGGATGAGAATGTATTTTTTATTTGCAGAAGATAGTGCAGCCTTTTGTATCAACATGGAAAACAATTCTAATACTCGTCGAACTAGTGAGATTCACATTCCACATTGAATAGATACAAGGTTGTCTCGCTACCTTAAGCCAGCAAGTTGCTCACCTATAGATCAATTTGTCAAAAGACTAGGCGAGTGACCAAACAGTACCACTCTGATAAATATCAAAACTATTCGTAATAAATTATGTCTTACCAATTATCTGAAAACGTCAACGATGCATCAAAAGCAAACTTAAGACCTTTCATGACTTCAGAGAGCCCCACCTTTATCATTTCCAACTCGTCAACATTCAACTCGTTATCAAGGATCCCCTGATAAGCCTTGGACAATGGACATAGCGCTTCCAAATGAAAATTGGTATCTGGATGTTGGATACAGTGTATAGATAAGTTGAACAACAAATGCTTAGCAATGGCAGGCCTTAACAAATCGGAATGTATATCTATCAGCGCTCGTTTCACTTCATCGCAACACTCCCCCTTAGACTGCATAATTATTGAACTTACTAACACATCATAATCATAGTTTGATTCGTAACTCTCTAGTAATAGGTCGGAGTAACTCACAAGCTTTCTACCCTCATCTGAAAAAAGAAGTCCATAACTACTACTTACGACACCATACAAGTATTTCCCAGTAAAGCCTGAACTCAGCTTTGTGATTACTCCTAAGGATATTAAACGCTCCAACTGATTACGGACACCGTCGACACCAACACCAGAAAACTTAGCTAGCTCTTTCGTTCCAGGAATAACTATACATCCTAATGGTGATTTTGATATCAACCAGAAGAGTATTAAACGTCCCGCATAACTCAAACAATCGACTGCATCAATCCAACTCTTATTAACACCACTCCCCTTATCTACTACTGAGTAAAGGCAATAAAGTGATAGCGCATCGACCTCTCCTCTATCAGGCTGAAACGATGCAAATCTTAAATGATTTTTCATCACAACTGAGTACATTGAGAAACGATAGCAATATTGCCTCGAATCAATTCGATGCTTATGTAACACGCCTTGTTTAACGAGAGAGGTTATGCTCGCTTTTATCATATTTTCTGGAAAGGCAAATTTTATCGATAGCTCTTTAACCGACAATATGTACTCAGCTTCTACGCCCTCATGATGCAATAAATTCAGCATAAATAGTTTATCTCTTGCGATTAAACCTCTTAACCATTTATCAACAATTTGAAATTCAACCACAAATAAACCTATAGGTATTTTAGCTTTAGTGACATGTAACATAACACATAATGACTACATGTCACACTTCAAAAAGTGACACCTACATGTCATCTCGCATTTCGATATACTGAGTAAAAAATAGGGAGTCTTCATATGAGAGCATTGGATAAATGGGATGTGAGTTGGGTTGACCAGTTAACTGAAAACGAGCTTGATTGGTTAATTACTCATTTAGACAAGAAGGGAATTTCGTCCCCTTACGATACCATCAGTGAAAGCTTTGATTTGTCTAAGAAAGAGTATGTCTGCAACCGTTTGGTGACGATAAACTCTGCGGGTGAATATAGAAAAATCAGACAAAGCTACCGGCAGTTCAAATACAGGCAATCTAGCTCCTCAAAGACCAGAAGCTATACGCTGAGCAATCAAGCAATTACCGAACTCGACAAGCTGCGCTTTTCACTCGCACAAGCACAGAATAGAAACACTCCACTCTCAAAGTCAGACGTAATCGAACATTTAATCTATGACACGTACAACGACTTAATTGACAGAAAGAGCGTAGAACGCCTTGCCCATAAACAGCTAAAACATGAAAAAGACATTGAAAAATTAAGGTATGAAAAAATCAATTTTGCTAATGCTAGAATGGAAAAGCTAAGAGAAAGAGCTCAATCTAATCAGACTTCAGTCATTGATCAACTTACTGTTGAGAATGAAGAACTTTATAAAGAGCTTGAGAGTGAGATGAATATAAATTCACTATTAGAGGATAAAATAAAAACCCAAACGTCCTATCATGATCAGACTATTTCAGAGAATGAAAAATTGAAAACAGAAGTTGATGAGCTTAAAAAACAAATTCAAGCTTTGCTAGCAGCTAAAAAACGCCTCGGTCTTTGATGGTACTCAACCAGGTAAAGAGTGTTACCTTGTCCTCCGTTCTAAACCCAAAACTTAGGTCGTCAGCATCTCTGGGCAAGGCATTCCGTTGACCTTTTTCACGTAATGGTTTCAGGGGTTCTTTCGAGCTAATTGTGACTGCAGCACGCAAAATCAATACTGGATTAGTTGTCACCAACCAATTTGTCGAGTGTTGATAGTACTAATACTCGGTCTGCAATTAACCCACAATCTTAAGGCTCTTTTTACCACTCATCGACAAGCTTCCTGTTGCAGCTTCTTCAATATGATCACTCCACCACGCCATTAGAACTTTGCGACGTTCAAGGTAGTCTGTGCGGTTATATGCGCTTCTCACCTTATCTCTATCAACATGAGAGAGCGCAGCTTCAATAATATCTGGATCGAAGTTCTGCTCATTTAGAGTGGTACTGGCTAATGCACGTAAACCGTGAGAAGTTTGCCTGCCCTTCATACCCATTCGTACCAATGCTTTATTTGCTGTCTCTTTATTGATGTGATTGGGGTTGCTTTTGTCTGCTGGGAAAATGTATTCACTTTCACCCGTGATGAAATCAATTGTTTCTAATAGGTCTAAAGTTTGTTTTGTTAAAGGAACAGTGTGTACTCTTCCTTTTTTCATTCGTTCAGCAGGAATGATCCAAAGCATCTTTTCTCTATCAATTTCATCCCAACGTGCCCCGGCTGTTTCAGCTGGCCTTGTCATAGTATGAAGTTGCCATTCTAGCAAGCAGCGAGTGATCGGCTTAATTGACGCGTAGTTGATTGTTTTGAGGAGTTCTGGAAGCTCATCTGGGGCTAACGCAGCTTGGTTGGTTACCTTGGCGGTTTCAAATGCTTTACCAATACCTGCGAGCTTGTTGTGCTCAATAACACCTGTGTTTACTGCAAAGGTCATTATCTCATTGAGATTGCGACACAAGCGCCCTACTGTTTCTAATTTACCTTGGTTCGCAATAGGTTTAATTGTTTTAATCGCTTGAGGGGCTGTAATATCGCTAAGTGGACACTTACCTAGATCCGGCAAGAGGTACTTTTCTATTCGTTGTTTTAACTTTTTAGCCGTTTGCTCTTTGACGCTTGTTCTCTTCACTTCAATCCAATCATCAAATACCGACTGTAACGTATTCGACAATTCTAACTGTTTTTCTCTAAGAGTAGTGTCACGGTGCTCTTTAGGGTCAATACCATCAGCAAGTAGTTCTCTCGCTTCAATAGCTTTGGTTCGAGCTTTAGCAAGCGATACAGATGGGTATTTACCAATACTGAGGTTTGCTCGCTTACGAGTAATTGGACGGTAATAGTTAAAGAGCCACAATTTGGAGCCATTAGGCTTTATTCTCAATGCAAGTCCATCGCCATCGAGCAGGTTATATTCCTTTTCTTTAGGTTTTGCTTGCAAGATCTGCGTAGCCGTTAATGGGGTTGTTTTCTTAGCCATAGTAACATCACCAATCCATGTTCCCTTCTAATGTTACCAATAGTGTTACTTTAAACTGTGGATTTTACAAGATGCTATTGGACGTTCTCGGAAGTGAAATTCGCTAAATCACTGATAAAACAAGGAATTCAGGACACACAAAAGCCCACACTAGGTGGGCTTTCTTTTTGAATTTGGTGCCCGCTACTGGACTCGAACCAGTGACACCTTGCATGTCATGCAAGTACTCTAACCAACTGAGCTAAGCGGGCAATGCTGTGAAACTTAACTAACCGCTTTACTAAGTGGCTAACGCTTCAGAACGAGATGGATAATAGCGAGTGAATGGGTAGCGCGCAAGGATAAATTTACACAAAACTGATCGTTTGCTTTTAAAAACAACAATCAGAATAAATTTTAAACACAAAGCAGATCAATGGCTTGAAGTAGATCACATTTCGCCTCTACTTCAATAGCTACATACATCTGCCGGTTTCGTGTCTTATTACCTTGCTCTAAGTATTTATACTCAAGATATTAGTTAGAATCTTCATCCACATCGAACACAACATTGTAATTCTCGGTGTAAGTACAATTAGGTTGACGGCTACATGTGAAGAAGCGTCGGCCTTTATAGTCACCTTGGCTTGCCAACTTGATGATCATCGGGCTACCGCACTTCTTACAGAATCGAACTTCTTTCGATGGTTCAATAAGGTCAATATGAGTTGCCAATAACCTTTTCAAACGACTCACCTGGTAGCTGTGTTTTACCGATGCACCAATCAAGGGTAACCCTGCCGATTTGCACACGTGTATTAGCAGCTTCTCGCGATCTACCTTGCCCTTATTCAGCTCTTTGCCGTTGTCGAGCTCGATGATGACTCTTGGCTCTAACGTACGCGGGTCACACACCACAAAGTCGAAATAGCTTCGTGCGATTTTATTGTTCGCGATGAACCAGTTTTTCTTGGTATTCGATTTTGCAGGCGCAAGTACGTTTGCCATGTTCACTTTTGCAAACACCACGCCATGATTGCCCACTGCGGAGATCAAGGCCGTATAAAAGGTGGCTTGCTGTACGTTGAGCAATGCGCCTTTCTTTTGGTAAGCGTGGTCTTTGGTGTCGTCGTGTTTAAACACATACTTTTGAATAAAGTAAAAGAACACAACAAGAACCACTACAACGATAAAAATATTAGTCATTTTTGAATGCAATCACGTAAATAGGGAGATTAGAAGAGTTTGTAGCCTAAGTAGAAAGCCAGCATGTGGCAAGAAAAAGAAAATCAATTGCTAACAAACATCACGCCCTTTCAAGCCAGCCAAGAAGAAAGTGTCAATTGATGAGTTCGACACAGCTCACCCATTTGATCATTTTAAGAATATTTACACCCTAACTTGATGTAGATCAATTTGCGCACATTTGTGATCACTTAGATTGAAAAACGTTAGGCAAATGTTAATAAGGAAATTGATATGACACTAAAACAAGACCCTCGATGTTACACCGATGTCTGTGTAGATGGTAAATGGTTCCACTACGATCATTGCGGAACGCAAGCCTACATGCTGAAAGGTGGATCTTCTGCTGTGTTCGAGCTTTCTAAAGAGCCTGCGACAGAAGGCGAATTAGTAGAAATGCTGCAAGGCATCGCAAAGTAAGTTAATACGCTCATCTAACACTGACACCAAAATTACCGCCTAGAAGTCATTCTTATCTAACCACGATCAGAATGGCTTTTTATTCCCTAATTACCGATTAACTTTCAGCTATGACCACACAGTCTCTACCCGATTCTTTAGCTTGATATAAAGCATCGTCTGCGGCCTTGAGGTGCTTCTTATAGGTTCCGCTATTAACTTGCTCTTGTGGGATGTTAATAGTGGCACCAATCGAACAAGTAAGCTTCAACGTTCCAGTATGAGTATCAACGGGGTGCTGAGCGATGGCTAGCCTGATGGTTTCCAGTTGTTGTTCTGGCTCCTGAGATCCTGAAAGTAGCAGAACGAACTCTTCCCCTCCCCAACGAGCGACGACATCGTTTTTAGACAACTGTTGTTGGATACGCTTAGCCACTTCCACCAGAACTTCGTCACCAACATCATGCCCGTAGGTATCATTCACTCGCTTAAAGAAGTCGAGGTCTAAAATCGCCAAACTCACGCCAAATTCAGTGTGGTCGAATGACATAGGTTGAGTGAGTAACTGCTCAAGATAGCGTCTATTGAATAAGCCTGTGAGCTCACAAGTCGTTGATTGTGTTAACAAGGCTTTGTTCTTGTATTGAATTGAACGCAGTCGAATCATCAATAAAAATGCGCTAATACCTACCATGATGATCAGTGCGACAACGATTCGATTCCTAAGCTGCTGCTTTTGCAGTAACAACTCATTTAAATCTTTTTCAGTGTTGAGTAATTCGTTTTCTTTTGCGAGTGTCGCAGTAGCAAAGTCTTGCTCTAAAAGGAAGATGTCACTCTGACGCTTGTCAAAAAGCAGCGCTTTATTGTCTTTATAGTAAAGCTTGTAATAGTGTAATGCCTTATCAAGGTCGCCCTTTGATTCGTAATATTGAGCCAACCGTTTTAGACCGAGTACCTTCCAGCTTCGGCTGCCCACCACTTCAAAACTGTCGAACGCGTGTTGAAAATCTGTCAGGGTATCGTCGTCTTGATTCAGTCCAATTTTCGCCAACGCTCGGTTGAGATAGCACTGACCATGTTGAAGTGTGTATTTCTCAACGCCAGGATAGTGAATGCATTGATTCGTCACACTTAATGCTGATTGAAAATCACCTTCCGCGAGTAATACATCGCTATATGTTCTAAGTAATAGAACCTTGTATCGAGCACTCACTCTCTCACTATTAAGCTATTGCGCTTTGTTATAAGCAATACGACCTTTCACGAGATCGCCACTGCCTAAATAGGTAAAGGCTTCGTTAATGTAGAGGATGCCAATGGCTTCATCTTCAAGTAAACCGCTTTGATAATAGAGCTTTTTGGCCTTTTCAATAATCTTGAGTGCTTTAGGCCAATCTTCCAAATAGATGTACAGCAACGCCATGTTAGACATGAGTTTGCTGTTATAAATGTGTTTTGGGTACTTTTTACCAAGTTGTATCCCTTGATGGAAAAAGTATTGAGCATCTTGGAGATCGTTACGAACGTTATTGATGGCGCCCGCCGTGTTATAGGCTTTGACCAACAGTTCTTCGTATCGAATGGATTCTGCAATATCGATCGCGGCGCGGATTTGAATTTCAGAGGCTGCGAGCTCCCCTTCTTTCAAATACTCGATGGATAATTCAACAAGCGACTGGGCTTTCAACCACAACAAATCTTCGTGGTCAGCCAGTTCTTCAAGCTGTTGAACGTATCTCATGACGGCTTCGGTATCTTGCTGATGATGGGCGACATTTGACAGAATCATCAGACGGTAAGCTTGGTAAATAGCTGAAGGTTTTGCAGGTGAAGTGTCTGTAAGCTCAGTAAGCTTTTGCTGTGCGAGAAGTGGGTCACCGCGAGATAGCTCAAGCAGTTTGATTAACTGAAGCCCATATGCGGATTTAGCCAGTTCGTTTTCTGGGGTGTAAGCAGCAATGTTCGTTGATTGCGTATGACTCAGGTCGTCGTCCTGCAATGGGTACAACAAATAGAGCCCGAGTACGGCACTCATTGTTACAACGAGTAGAAAGGATCCTAAAACGTTGTTTTTATTCATGTATC
This sequence comes from Vibrio bathopelagicus, assembly GCF_014879975.1. Lineage (NCBI taxonomy): Bacteria > Pseudomonadati > Pseudomonadota > Gammaproteobacteria > Vibrionales > Vibrionaceae > Vibrio > Vibrio bathopelagicus. Next base: position 2,063,133 of record NZ_CP062500.1, read on the forward strand.
AAGACCGTTCCAAATTGAATTCTCATATCACTGCTGTTTATCTATATTAGAAACGTATTATACCCGAGCCCTAGACAGATTAAAATGTTGCCAGCTCGACGATATAAATAAGATTTTTCTAATTAAATAGAATAATCAGGCAACTTTCTTGATTTAACTCAGGCATTCATCTGGCACATTGGCGTTATAGTGATTTTCCTGTTCCTATAGCCGTGACTTCTGACGAACGAGCGGAAACATAATGAGAATTAACAATGACCCAAATTAATGAACAACGTCTTGTCGACCATTTCTGCGATCTTGTGAAAATCGATAGTGAATCACGCAACGAAAAAGCCATTGCGGAAGCACTGGCTGAGCAGCTAGGCGAACTAGGCTTTGACGTACATAAACTGGCTGTTCCTGAAGAAGTGTCGAACGGTTTCAACATCTACGCTCGTCTAGATGGCACTCTTCCAGGTAGCACAGTGTTCAGCTGCCACATGGACACAGTAACGCCAGGTATCGGCATTGAGCCAATCATCGAAGACGGTATCATCCGTTCAAAAGGCAACACAATTCTTGGTGGCGACGACAAGTCTGGTATCGCAGCTATCATGGAAGCGGTTCGTTGCATCAAAGCTGAAGGCCAAGAGCACAAAACTATCGAGATTGCATTTACGGTATTCGAAGAAGGCGGTCTGTTCGGTTCTTTGAACTTCGATATGTCTTACATTCAGTCTGAGCACGCTATCGTTCTAGATACAGGCGGCCCAATAGGCACCATCGTAAATGCGGCTCCGGGTCAGCAGAAGATTGTTGCTAACATAAAAGGTCGCCCTGCTCACGCGGGTTTAGCACCAGAAGAAGGCATCAGTGCCATTCAAGTTGCTGCAGATGCGATCACGAAGATGAATCTACTTCGTATCGATGAAGAAACTACGGCAAACGTCGGTATTGTTGAAGGCGGTCAAGCGACTAACATCGTAATGCCGGAGCTTAAAGTCGTAGCAGAAGCGCGTTCACTGAACGGTGAGAAGCTAACAGCGCAAGTTGAGCATATGATTTCGACATTCGAAGCAAGCGCTAAGCAGTTCGGTGCTGAAGTAGAAATCGAATCAACTCGTGCTTACGATGCATTCGTGATTGCAGACGATCACCCGCATATTCTTTCAATCAAATCAGCATTCGAAAAGCTTGGCGTAACGGCTAACACCAAACGCACTGGCGGCGGTAGCGATGCAAACAACTTCAACGCTAAGGGTCTGACAACGGTTAACCTTTCTACTGGTATGGCGAAAGTTCACACCACTGAAGAGTACATTGCAGTGAAAGACATGGTCGCAATCACTGAGTTTGTTGTCGCTTACGTAACGCAATAATCTAATCGATTATCTAGATGGCAACTTATATCTAGCACAATAAACAAAGCCGAGACATCATCATGATTCTCGGCTTTTCTATGGTAACAACACCTGATTATTAGTCGCTATGTTGATAATCAAAATAGTATTCACAGTTAACATTCATGACATCGGTAATGATGTCTCGACCATGGTCAATATACACATACTCTTTCATTTCCCACCAGCTTATACGATTAACTCGCTCATCCTTGCTTGTTGCGTGCTTCATCGCGACGGTATTTAAAATATTGGTGCACCCTCTAAATCCGCTTTCAGAATTCCTCATTCCTTGATATTCGGAAAACTCAGCGACAACATGTACACCATAGCCATAATCCTTGATGCTATATTCGCCTACCATTACACCATCAGGATTGAACTGTTGAGGCTCACCAATATGATTTATTCCAGTGCTGCATCCCGACAATACGAGCACCGAAAATAAAACCATGGGGATTAACTTGGTTGTCATTCCACAATCTCCCTCAGTCCTAGTTCGATTCGTCGCGATGACAAACCTAGCCGAAGTAGATAATCAAGGTCCTCTTTAGCCATTGATTGCCAAATGTTATCCATAAAGACCGACGTAGCCAATTCACTTTCTTGATTATTCAGAAACTCGTGCCCGGTTAAATCAATATTTTCATGCACTTCTCTAGAAGTGCTTTTAGAGTCACTATTTACTACTCGACACTCATCAACATCCAACATTAACTCAAATTTGTACTTTGCCATTTTTCTTCCTACCTAAAGTTTTGAAAACTCTAAGCTAAACCTATGAATACAGTTAGGGTGCAAACGACCCTAATGACAACGTTTTTCTAGCTATGTGCTAGAAGCGGACGAGTATCGTTAACACTTTCTATCCCGTAAAGTTAAACCTTACACATTAATATTAGGTTTATATTTTTGAGAGATAAGTGATTGTATTTTGTAGTTCTATTGAGAGGGACTAGATAAGTTGAAGATATATTAATACTGAAGTCCAGACAGAAGTAATCCTACCTAAGCCGCGCTCTCCATGCGTTCTAGAACATCCGTAGCATGTAACAAATCATTCAAAGCAACGGTTCTTCCTTCCATTAGCGAGCAAAATACAACTTCCAAAAACGTGTTCGTTTTGTATAGCGCTTTATTAGACATGTATTGAGCGATGTAGGTATGTTTCTGTATTTCAATTTTTGCTTTTACGGCTTCAGTCATTCCATCTGGCAGAAAGAGTAATACAAAGATCGAAAATGGCATCAATAAGCTAAACGCTCCCCAAAGGTAGAAATTTCTATTTTTAGATTTGGCTATCAGTGCGCCAGAAACTGACGAAATTAACAGAAAGATGAAAGTTAACATGGGCCTACCTTTACTTTAAACAGCCTAAACATTATGAAGCTGAGTGAGTATCTAGAGCACGCCCTATTGAGTAAAGTTAAATTAGCTTATTGATATTATTGAGAGATAAACGTTTGAATTTTAGCGAGTTAAAATTACGCTCGCAAAAGCCGATAATGTTGTTCTTAAGGCACTCCCACGCTAATTAACTAAAATCCCCTACGCTTCCAGAACTGACTTTCGTCTTTACCAACTAAGTCGAATGTTTTGTCGGCAATGATGTTTCCTTTTAGCTCGACCGTCATGCGCCATTTACCGAGTTTGTTCGAGACTGGCGCCCAGATAGTGTCACCTAAGTAGAAATCCCAATCGTTGTTACCTACATACTCTTCACCATCGAAGGGTTCTAAGACCTCACCTTTGTCTGTGGTGATATCTGGGTGGTAGATGCAGTAACGGATCTTTTCACCTTTGGCCTTTTTAATATTCAGAATGTAACCAAACTCGACGTCAATTTCTGCGTCGACAATCGTGGTGAACTCTTGGATTTTTGGTAGGTCTTTGGATTTTGAATCCCATGTGGAGTAGATACCATAAGAGGTCATGTCGACCACAACAGAGCGCTTTGCCATTTCAATCTTTACCTTGGAGTTATTCTATGAGTTTAAGTATTGGTCGTTGTGTTTGATTCGTTAGCCAGATACTCGTTAACAAAAAAGCACAGGGCTATTCTTGCCAATCTTTCGCCATACGCTTAATCACCGATGGTTCGATATCGTGAACGCTGCCATATTGCTCACGGCAGACTTCTATAACCAAATCTGCTTTGTATTTGAGTGCAAGTTGGCGATAAGCCTTCATTTCCCACGGCTTGATAAAGGTATTCGACACCACGACATCTAGCCCTTGCTTTAGACCGTTTTCCGTTGTGTTCTGACACCACTCATGCGCTTGCTGCAACTGTCTAGGATCAAAACAGTACTCACCTTGTTCATTCACGTAATACATATCCGCTTCGACATGTAATGCATCGTAGGTCTTTGCTTTTGTTGATTTGCCCGAGCCAGGCAACCCTCGAATGAGTATTAACTTCATCTGTCACTTTACAGGCTAATTCGAAAACGTAAGTTTATCTTAAATACTAACGAGTTGCTCCGATAACTCCTCTAATCCTACATACTTGAATCAATCAGTTCCCCCAAGCTGAATGTGTGAACAACAAACACCAAGCCCCTAAAAACCTGTACCTTGCTTCTGATAAAAAACACAAATAATTTACATCTATCCACTTTGTATATCGACAAGCGTATCAAACTACTATAGATTTAGAAGTATAGACGTCTAAATATCTAGCTTAGGGAGAAAGCTTTGCCTATTCGCATTCCAGACCAATTGCCAGCATCTGATGTTCTTCGTGAAGAAAACATCTTTGTAATGCCGCTATCAAGAGCATCGACACAGGAAATTCGTCCGCTTCGAGTCTTGATCCTCAACCTAATGCCAAAGAAGATTGAAACTGAAACTCAATTCTTACGCCTACTATCGAACAGCCCACTGCAAGTGGATGTAGAGCTGCTGCGCATAGATGACCGACCAAGCAAAAACACACCAACCGAACACCTTGACAACTTCTACCGTCAATTTGAAATGGTCAAAAATCGTAACTTCGATGGATTGATCATCACAGGTGCGCCGCTTGGTTTGGTTCAATTTGAAGATGTGATCTACTGGGATCATCTAAAAACCATCATGGAATGGGCAAACAAGCACGTTACCTCGACTCTGTATGTGTGCTGGGCTGCTCAGGCAGGTTTGAAACTACTGTATGATTTACCAAAACGTACTCGTAAAGAGAAGCTATCTGGTGTTTATAATCACGAAATACATAACCCATATCACCCTCTTTTACGTGGCTTTGACGATACGTTTTTAGCCCCCCACTCACGTTATGCTGATTTCTCACCAGAATACTTAGCCGACCATACAGAGCTGGATATTCTTGCGACATCTGACGTCGCGGGTGTGTACTTAGCGGCCACCAAAGATAAGCGCAACGTGTTTGTTACTGGTCATCCAGAATACGATGCGCATACACTACACGGTGAGTACGTTCGTGATTTAGGGGAAGGTATGGAGCCAGTGATTCCAATCAATTACTACCCGAACAATAATCCAGACAACAAACCCATCGCGAGCTGGCGAAGTCATGGGCACTTGCTGTTCTCCAACTGGCTAAACTACTGTGTTTACCAGCAAACGCCTTACGACTTGGATCACTTCAGCGAAGACAACTTCACTAAAGACGATTAAACGAAAAGCCATTTAGGTATTTGGTTATTCAGAAAAAGTTCAGTAAAGCCGTGTTCAGTAGGTTGTTGATAAAACACCGAATTGAGCGCGGCTTTTTTATGGTGTGTGACTCGCATTCCATAATAGATTTACCACTTCGACGACTGCGATTTCATATGATGTGTCTGTGTTCATAAGGAGCCGCACATGCCTGCCAAGTCGTTGTTTTCATATCCGCTATTATCAAATCTCGCACTACTCGCCTCAATCTCAACGGTTGGCTGCGTTTCTGTAACTGAAGGACCACCTAAAATAGAAAGTGATCCGATTGCGATGTCTGAATCTCGAATTGAGTTAGGCTTGGGGTATATGGGGCAAGGTAACATGGTAAGAGCGCGAGAAAATCTTGAACTCGCCGTTAGACATGCACCAAGTTACTATCGCGCACGCCTGTCTATGGCTCACTACTTTGAACAAGTGGGAGAAATTGATGAAGCCAGAGTGACTTATCAAAAAGCTCTGCGCTTGGATTCAAAAAATGGCAACGTGCTCAATAATTACGGCACTTTTTTATGTAAACAAGGGGAATACGAGCAAGCCGATAAATACTTCAACCAAGCTATTGATCAGCCTTACTATTATTTAGTGTCTGCCAGTTATGAAAACGCGGCTTTTTGTGCATTTAAAGCGGGCGAAGTAGACCAAGCACGATACTACTTCACGAGAGCGATTGACCACGATCCAAACCGCGTAAAATCAATTCTTCAGTTATCAAAAATAGAAGTCAGTGCTGAGGATTATAATGATGCCCGGCTGCGTCTGTTTAAATTCCACCAGCGTTATGGCTATCAAGTCCCCTCACTTCAGATCTTAGTCGAACTAGAAAAGAAAGCCGGCAACAGCGCATTACAGCAGAAGTACCAAAGTGAATTAGACGAGCTGCTTTCTGCTTAAACCAGCTTAGGCTTTAGATGATTAAATAAAAAACGGGCTTGCTGAAAGTATCAGCAAACCCGTTTTTAATTTTGGATCCGTTATTTCAATTCGATCCATTGTTGACGCTGTTCGTCGTCCATAAATGTCCAAGCAACGAAGCGACTGACTTTTTGTCCTTGCGACATCTCAACCACTTTTACTTGTTTTGCTCTCAGCTTACCAAGTTCTGAACGAATCATGTCTACGTTGTCTTTCTTAGAAATCAACGTCGTAAACCACAAGACTTGCGTCGAGAATAATTGGCTCTCTTTGGCCATTTTCAAGATAAACGCAGCTTCACCACCCGGACACCACAACTCGGTTTTCTGACCACCAAAGTTCAGTGTTGGTTTGTTCGCTGCATCTGAAGCTTTCTGCACAATTTTCTTATTTTTGCGCTCAGGCTTAAACGGAAGACCTGCTTTCTTCGCTCGATTGGCTGCTAAGTTGTCTAGCTTGCGTTGAGAACCTTGTTCAGCTTCTTCTTGTGAACCATGGAAAGGAGGATTACAGATAGTGACATCGTAACGCTCATTATCCTTGATCACACCTTTGAAGATGGACTCAGAGTCTGCTTGTAAACGACTGCGGATTTTACCTTTGAGGTTCGCATTACTTTCTGCGATAAAGTTCGCCGCTTTCACTGAAACAGGATCCACGTCCGTGCCTGTACAACGCCATTTATACTCTGTCGCACCGATGATTGGGTAGATACAGTTTGCACCAACACCGATATCTAGCGCTTTAACCGAAGCATGGTTATACGGTTCACCTTGGCCATCGCTATTCAGGATATCTGCCACTCTGTGGATATAATCAGCGCGTCCTGGAATAGGCGGACACAAATAGCCCGCAGGAATATCCCAATGCTTCACACCGTAGTGATGAGCAAGTAAGGCTTTGTTCAAGAGCTTGACCGCCAGAGGATCAGAGAAGTTGACTGTATCTTCCCCTACTGGGTTCTTAATCAGGTGTTCTTTGAGCTCAGGTAATGCAGCAACCAACAGTTCAAAGTCGTATCGGCCTGTGTGTTGGTTTCTCGGGTGTAATCCACCTTGAGGTTTTTCAGCCGAACGTCTTTTCTGCGCTGCATTTTTGTTAAAAGCCGTTTTATTGAAAGAACCCTTATTCGATGATCCTTTATTCGCACCCTGTTTACCTTTGCTATCTTTTGCAAAAGGTCGCTTTGTATTGTTATTGCCAGCGCCTTTGGGTGCACTATTCTTGCTGCTTTTATCAGATGTGTTCTTTGTAGAAATACGCTTGTTACTGCCTTCTTTAGCTTGGTTATCTTTTGTTTTTGCTGATGAGGTACTGTTTTTCGACAGGCTTAGCGTAGTTCTGTTTTTTGATTGGCTCATTGGGCTACTTCTTTAAATCTAAATACATCATGAATAAACGGGCATCTAACTCAAGTTGGTGATAGTCCGGTTCCATGTGACAGCATAGTTGGTAAAAAGCTTTATCGTGCTCTTTCTCTTTAATATGCGCCAGTTCATGAACCACCAGCATTCTCAATAGAGGCTCTGGTGCGTTCTTAAAAACACTCGCTATGCGAATTTCATTTTTCGATTTAATCTTTCCACCGTGATTCTTCGCAACGTAAGAATGAAGGCCTAATGCATTATTGATTAGGTGTATCTTCCCGTCGTAAATCACTTTGCTAATGGGCGGTGTTTTTTTCATATAGCGATTTTTTATCTCAATCGCATAGTCAAACAAGGCTCTCTCGCTCTTTATCTCATGATTATTTGGATAACGAGCTTCAAACCAAGGCACTAACTTATCCGACTCAAGTAACTGAGTCACGGGGTCAATAATGTGCTTGGGATAGCCTTGAATATACCGCAAAGAAGGATGCATGCTGAAAGACCGTATCGGTTACACCACGACAATACGTTGTGGTCTTGAAATTTGAGCCGCATAGTGTAACTGATCACACTTTTCTAATCACCTAGGATTCGTTACACTTTAGCGAGATTCACCAAGAGAATGAAAAAATGAAACGTGTTGTATTGTACGTCGCAGACAAGTGCCCGCACTGTAAAGATGCCCAACGCTATCTGGACTCGAAGAAAATTGAATATCGCCTCACGAATGCAAAAATGCAGCGTGGTCGTAAAGAATTGCAGGCAATGGGCGCGCGCTCTATCCCTGTACTGAAAATCGGCGATCAAGTGATGGTCGGTTGGAATCAGAAGAACTTCGATAAGATGTATAACTCAAAGAACACATAACGTAGCTTAAGAGTTTCATACTTCTACAACACAAAGCCCGAATATCCACCTAGGATTTTCGGGCTTTGTCTTATCTATGCCATCAAGCAACTAACGCTAGGTAACATTAGCCTTTAATCTTAAATGCAGCGTTACAATTATTACACTTGTACCTACCTTTAATACCCATCACTCGATCTATAAACGTTCTTCGAACTCTTACTAATTTTTGTTCTTTACATACACACTTCATAATTCACTACTGCATACCCAAAAAGTAGTAACATTATTTAGCATTGCGTATTATAAGTAAATTCAGAGCCCACTAGAATGGCACTCAATTAAGTGACACACGTCGCATAAGCCATCAAAAAGCGTGACATCAATTCCAATTATTGATAAGCGTTATGTTTCATACATATTGTTTTACGAAGTCAATGAAGGTTCTATCTGCTTTTGATAGATACCCCTCCTTTCTCCAAGCCAAAGATAGGTTCAGTTTTACTGGGTCTTTAAATGGCACGCCTACTACATCTTCTTCGTATTCTGTCACTAAGCTAAGCAGAGCGGTGATGGCGAACTCTCGCTTCACTATGGAGAGAATCATAGGCAGCAAGTTGGTCTCGAACGCAATGGTCATATCTAAATCGTATTTTTTGCAGGTTGCATCGATAAAGTCACGGTGGAAATAACCCGACTTGAACATGATCAGCTCTTGAGCGAAAAACTCTTCAAAGGTGATGGATGGTTGCGTTGCCAATGGGTGCTCTTTACCAACGACGGCTAACATTTCTGAGCTTAATAGGTGGTCAGTTTCAAGATCATCAGGTACGTTTTCATGGTTAATCACGCCGATATCAAGCTCACCGTTTAATAACATTTCACGGATCGAAGCGGTACCAGCATCTATAAGCGTCAGTTTTAGGTTTGGGTATTGGCTCTTAAATGCCATCACGACTTGCGGGAAAAAGTAGCTCCCCATCATGCTTGGAGCCCCTAAACGAACCTCCCCTTTCTCTAACCCCTTTAACTCGTTCATGGCGAGTTGAGCATCATCAAACTGCTGAGCAATTCTCTTTGCATGTTCGAACAACACTTTTCCCTCTTCCGTTAAGGTGACGGATTTGTCTCCTCGACGAAACAGAATTAACTCCAGTGTTTGTTCAAGTTTCTTGATAGAGATACTCAACGCAGGCTGTGCAATATGCAGCGCTTTTGCGGCTTGAGTAAAGTTACCAAACTGAGCAACGGCCAAAAAATGTCGAAGAGGTTTTGATTCAAGCATGTCGATATATTTAATATATGGAGGTGATATTTTTAATATATTTCTTTAATCATCATTGTGCTGATAACTTGTTCACAAATAGCTTATTAACTCGCACAGGCGCAACATCAATGTTTGATAAAGGCAGTACTCAATACAAACGAATCATCCAATCATTGGCGATTGGCTCGTTTATCATTTTCTGTAATCTGTACCTTTTTCAACCTATCTTGCCGCACATGGCAGAGCACTTCCAAGTATCCGAAACTCAAATCAACTGGCTATTTGCCGCAACAACGCTTGGTCTTTCGATTAGCTTGGTGCCTTGGGCGATAGCTTCGGAAACTTTTGGTCGTAAACCCATTATTCTGTTCAGCCTGTTCGCTATCCCATTAATAGGGTTAAGCATGGTGTTCACGACTACCTTACTGCAACTCGTTATTGCTAGAGCATTCATGGGAATCGCTGTCGCTGCGTTTGCTGGTGTGGCGGTTGCCTACATGGTGGAAGAGTTGTCACCGAAAGCGTTCGCAGTCGCGATTGGAGGTTATATTGCGGCTAACTCGTTAGGTGGTATCTTTGGGCGTGTATTAGGTGGCTTGATTACGGACTATTTTGACTGGCATGCAACGGTGTTGTTTTTTGTTGTCGGCTCTTTGCTTGGTGCGCTCTATATTGCGTATAGCCTGCCTGACCAACAAAACTTCAAACCGCAGAAAGGGCTGTTCTTTCATCATAACCGCTCGGTAGTGATGCACTTAAGAAACCGTACCTTGTGGCTCGCTATGTTGATTGGTGGTGCTAACTTCGCTCTGTTCGTTAACTTATATTCAGTAATGGGCTTTAGGTTAGTATCCGAACCTCATTCAGTGCCTGTTGGTTTAGCGTCACTTATATTCCTGTGCTATCTGGCGGGTACAGTCAGCTCTAAGCTATCGAACAAATGGACGCTACGTTTCGACCCGTTAAACGGAATTCTGTTAGGCGTGTGTATCAGCTTAATCGGGATGTTGGTTTCTGCCGTTGATAAAGTCCCATTCATGCTCGCAGGTTTATTACTGATTAGTGGGGGCGCCTTCTTCGCACACACGCTGGCCTACTCTTGGGTGAGTCAAAAAGCCCCTAGTGCTAAGGCAACGGCGACCGCGCTCTACTTAGTTCACTATTACATTGGCGGTAGTTTAGGTGGATTCTTGCTCTTATATTGCTGGCAACTATTCGGCTGGAATGGTGTGATAGCGGGCGGTTCTATCTTCTATGTCGCCATATTTGCATGGGTCTATCAGTTAAAACAGCTGCAAGTATCGACTTCTAAACTAGCCGAAGCTTAGGTTAGACAAGGTATCCAACTGAATTATTGCTTTTGATTGACGTCCGTTCTGATATCCTACGCAAAATTTCATTTCGGAACCTGTTATGTCGAACACTCAAAGCACAGATCTTCAAACCATCCATGACCAAGTAAAACAATGGTTAGATGATGTTGTTATTGGCCTAAACCTGTGTCCATTCGCAGCCAAGCCACAACGTAACAAGCAGATTAAGATCTTTGTGAGTGAAGCGAATACGGAAGAAGCGTTACTGGAAGACATCATGACGCATTTCGTAGAGTTAGATAACACGCCAGTCGCTGAATTAGAGACGACTTTAGTGGTTGTCCCTAACATGCTGCAGGACTTCTTCGACTACAACATGTTCATTGATTGGATTGAAGCGCTAATCAAACAGGAAGACTGGGAAGGTGTTTACCAAGTGGCAACGTTCCACCCAGACTATTGCTTTGGTGGGGCGGATCCAGAAGACGATGAAAACCTCACTAACCGTTCTCCGTATCCGGTTTACCATTTGATTCGTGAAGCAAGTATGGAAAAAGTGTTGAAGCACTACCCTAACCCTGAAGCGATTCCTGATACAAACATTGCAAGAGTTGAATCTTTAACACCAGCGGAACGTCGTCAGCTGTTCCCTTATCTATTCAGCTAATCGCGAACAATTGAACATTAAGAACGAACTAATTTCTGCTTACGAACCGGAGTGTTCTTGATGATATGGACGAGAAATAAACTGATCTCGTCCATTTTGCTTAGCAATGTACAGGCATTCATCGGCAACTTTGATTAACGAGTCTAACGTCGACATTCTTTCCCCTTTGGTATCTCCGGTACTCAATTCAAAATGACATGCACCGATTGATATGGTGACTGGATTTCTATCAAGCGTAATTGTCTTCATCTCTTGCAAAAGAGTCATGAACTTATCTTCAACACAACTTGGTGTTTTATTTGGATACCAAAGAATGAATTCTTCACCACCAAAACGCGCCACAAACTCACCCTCTTGAGTATTATTACTCAGTACGTTCGCCACTTTCTTTAAAACAACATCACCCATTTGATGACCATAAGTGTCGTTGACCTGTTTAAAGAAGTCGATGTCGACAACCGCGAGTGTCCCTTTCCCTAAAGAGCCTCTTAACTGCTCGACTTCCACATTCAGCGTTTTGAACAAGCAACGTCTGTTAGGTAGGTGTGTTAAAGGGTCGTACAGAGCTTGATACTCTAACTTCTCATTCAGCTCTTTGAGTTTTCGTTCTTGTTGTCTTCGAACTAACTCTACTTCTATCCATGAGGCCATTAACCTCATCACGTCGATGTCGAACCCTTTGAATTCGCGATGATAGGGAGCCGGGCTGGAAAAGTTTAAGGTGCCATAAAGCTCATCATTAACGAAGATAGGAATACCAATGTACGACTCCAAACCAAAAGACTGGTAAGCAGGGTGAGTCGCGTACTTATCGTGTTTGCCGCAATGTTCTATGCAGATAGGACCAATAGATTTACAAGTGATTTCACAATAGGTAGAACGATAATCGAAGGTATCTCCACTATTGAGCTCAACCTCTTCAGGTGTTACGCAGTGTTCAACCAAATAAGTATTACCATCGACTTTGGATAAGATTCCAATATCTAGGTTGAAGCGTTCAAGCCCCATGATAAGCAGCTGAGCGATCTGGCTATCGAAGCCCTTTCGATAATCATTAGTGATTTGATACAAGCGTCGTATCACAATTTCACTTTCACTGGCTTGGTTCATAACTGGGATCCCACTGCTGCCGAGTTTTATGACAACATCAATATTTGGTATATTTAGAAGAGTAAAGGGTAATAAAACACAATAATCAATTGGTTTGTATGCAAAATACCTCATTGGTCCAATGAATAAAAGTCGACTTCTTCGACTTTGCGTTAGCACCCTATTCCCAGCTTTGGTAAAATACCCCATTAACGAAACAGAATGGATAGGAAAATGAACCTTTCTCAACTAAGCCAAGAAATCTACGATCACCTTTACCGCGACATTGAAGAGTTCCGCAGTACTTTTGATCTGCCTGTTGCTGCTCCTGAAACAATGGACGAAAAAGGCGATACGCTACACACCTCTCTAGCGATCGAAGAACTGACAGAACTTGCAGAAGCTGACTCTAAAATCGAACAAGCGGACGCTATTGTAGACAGCGTTTATGTTTTGATGGGACGTTTGGTTCACCTTGGTCAGGCTAAGGTAGAAGACAACCTAGCAATCAGCTACCTGATCGACCTACTATTGAATGTTTCTAAAAACCGTTCGATCGACTTTCTGCCTTGTTGGGACGAAGTACATTCAAGCAACATGAGTAAAGTATGTCGTAACGAAACAGAATACGCAGAAACTGAAGCTTTCTATGCTGAGCAGAACATCAAACTGATGGCTGTTCAAAAAGGCGAATACATCATCGCTAAGTGTGCGGAAGATTTCGTATCTGAAGGCAAGACAATTCGCCAAGGTAAAGTGCTAAAATCAGTACACTACCGTCCTGCGAACCTTGAGCCATTAACGGCTTGAATGGTTACTAATATAGAATCGAAACGCTTCAATTAGATACATAAAAGCCACATTCATTAACAATCTGGATGTGGCTTTTTATTTGAACCTTGATTATGCCCCACTATCAAATAATGCGACGACTGTTATTCATTAACTATAATTTATCTTCAATGTTCACACATGATGCTTTTAAAAAGTATCCGTCTTCTTAGGAGGAATTTTGTTTATCCCCCTAAAAGGGGGCGTTCGCGCTATTAGTTCCCTCTATACCTATATCAATTCCAGCTTGCTTTAATGAATCTATAGGAAGCCCACCACACGACACCTCTCTTCCATTCAATTTCTTAACCTTTTCCTTAACACCTTCAATGTCGGCAATTGGTCCTGTTTAGATACCCACTGCTGCCAACCAAAGAGTGATTGCTCATAGAAACGTACAAACATCCCCTCTTTTATGCCAACAATACGTTGACTGCTTTCAACCAATGCTAATTTAGTTTCAATATTCACTTATCTTCCCCCTTTAAAAAGTGCCAGATGCGACTCTGACACTTCAAAAATTAAAACGTTAAACTCTAAACGCTCAACTTTAAGGATTTGAGACGCAGGATGCGTACAAATACCAGTGGGACCCACTCTTGGGGAGGAACGTGCCGCTGTAGAGTTTCACGCCGTAGTAGGAGTAATTAGCACCCACTTCAGGAGTCTCTGACCAATAGTAACCGACCGTCGGCCAACCGCGCGCGGTAAACATATTACCATATGTGTCGTATAGCTCCGTTTTTAACTCATCTTTTGTCGCTAAATACCAGTTCGTCCGCCCGCGGAGACTATGTCTGTTGTAGGCATCGCACAATGCATTAGCATCAGCCCATTTGAACGCGTAAAATTCACCAGCAGGGCCTTTAGTTCCTTTTTCAGTATTAGTAATTCCTTGTGGAGGACTATAGCCAATAATGTTGTCTAGATAGCCCACTGATGGTGAACTGGTAAATAACTTACCAGTACCTGTATCAAAGATATCAATACACATACCCGCAAAATTAGCACATACATTCACGTCCACCGTATTACTGGTGACACCATCTTTGTTGGCCGTGAGTGTCGTATGACCCACCTTAACCCCGGACACTAAACCGGTTGGTGACACGGTAGCCGTCGCCATATCAGCCGACAGCCACGCCACTGAGCTCGAGATATCAGACGATGTTCTATCACTGAGCTCCGCTGTTGCGGTTAACTGTTCAGTCTGACCTTTCGCAACACCTACAGCCGAATGGGTGACTTGAATGGCAGTAATGACCGCTGGCGAAACATTCACGTCCACCTTATTACTGGTGACACCATCTTTGAAGGCCGTGAGTGTCGTATGACCCACCTCAACCCCAGCCAATAAACCGGTTGGTGACACGGTAGCCGTCGCCGTATCAACCGACGCCCACGCCACTGTGTTCGAGATATCAGAGAGTACTCCATCACTGAACGTCGCTCTTGCGGTTAACTGTTTATCCAGACCTTTCGCCACATCCACAAGCGAAGGGGTAACTTGAATAGCGGTAATGACCGCTGACGAAACATTCACGTCCACCGTATCACTGGTGACACCATCTTTGAAGGCCGTGAGTGTCGTGTTACCCACCTCAACCCCAGCCAATAAACCGTCGGCTGACACGGTAGCCGTCGCCGTATCAACCGGCGTCCACGACACATAGCGAGAGATGTCAGAGAAACTTCCATCACTGAACGTCGCTGTTGCGGTTAACTGTTTATCCAGACCTTTCGCCACATCCACAGGCGAAGGGGTGACTCGAATGGCAGTGATGATCACTGGCGAAACACTCACCTCCACCGTATTACTGATGACACCATCTTTGAAGGCCGTGAGTGTCGTTTTACCCGTCTCAACCCCAGACAATAAACCGGTTGGTGACACGGCAGCCGTCGCCGTATCAACCGGCGTCCACGTCACTGAGTTCGAGATATCAGACGATGTTCTATCACTGAAGGTCGCTGTTGCGGTTAACTGTTGAGCCTGACCTTTCCCAACATTCACAGGCGAAGGGGTGACTTGAATGCCAGTAATGACCGCTGACGAAACATTCACGTCCACCGTATTACTGGTGACACCATCTTTAATGGCCGTGAGTGTCGTATGCCCCACCTCAACCGCAAACAATAAACCGGTCGAGAACACGGCAGCCGTCGCCGTATCAGCCGGCGCCCACGTCACATAGCGAGAGATGTCAGACGATGTTCCATCACTGAAGGTCGCTGTTGCGGTTAGCTGTTCAGTCTGACCTTTCGCCACAGTCACAGGCGAAGGGGTGACTTGAATAGCAGTAATGACCGCTGACGAAACATTCACGTCCACCGTATTACTGGTGACACCATCTTTGAAGGCCGTGAGTGTCGTGTTACCCACCTCAACCCCAGCCAATAAACCGGTTGGTGACACGGTAGCCTTCGCCGTATCAGCCGACAGCCACGCCACTGAGCTCGATATATCAGATACGGTTCCATCACTGAAGGTCGCTGTTGCGGTTAACGGTTCAGCCTGACCTTTCGCCACATCCACAGGCGAAGGGGTGACTTGAATAGCAGTAATGACCGCTGACGAAACATTCACGTCCACCGTATTACTGGTGACACCATCTTTGAAGGCCGTGAGTGTCGTGTTACCCGCCTCAACCCCAGCCAATAAACCGGTTGGTGACACGGTAGCTGTCGCCGTATCAGCCGACAGCCACGTCACTGAGCTCGAGATATCAGACACGGTTCCATCACTGAAGGTAGCTGTTGCGGTTAACGGTTCAGTCTGACCTTTCGCCACATCCACAGGCGAAGGGGTGACTTGAATGGCAGTAATGACCGCTGACGAAACATTCACGTCCACCGTATTACTGGTGACACCATCTTTGATGGCCGTGAGTGTCGTTTTACCCGTCTCAACCCCAGACAATAAACCGTTTGAGAACACGGCAGCGGTCCCAATATCAGCTGGCACCCACACCACTGAGCGAGAGATGTCAGACGATGTTCCATCACTGAAGGTCGCTGTTGCGGTTAACGGTTCAGCCTGACCTTTCGCCACATCCACAGGCGAAGGGGTGACTTGAATGGCAGTAATGACCGCTGACGAAACATTCACGTCCACCTTATTACTGGTGACACCATCTTTGAAGGCCGTGAGTGTCGTTTTACCCACCTCAATCCCAGACAATAAACCGGTTGATGACACGGTAGCCGTCGCCTTATCAACTGGCGTCCACGTCACTGAGTTCGAGATATCAGACGATGTTCTATCACTGAAGGTCGCTGTTGCGGTTAACGGTTCAGTCTGACCTTTCGCTACATCCACAGGTGAAGGGGTGACTTGAATGTCAGTAATAACCGCTGACGAAACATTCACGACCACCGGAGCACTCGTTACGCCATCTTTGAAGGCCGTGAGTGTCGTGTTACCCACCTCAACCCCAGACAATAAACCGGTTGGTGACACGGTAGCCTTCGCCGTATCAGCCGACGTCCACGACACATAGCTAGAGAGGTTAGACACTGTTCCATCACTGAACCTCGCTGTTGCGGTTAACGGTTCAGCCTGACCTTTCGCTACATCCACAGGCGAAGGGGTGACTTGAATGTCAGTAATAACCGCTGACGAAACATTCACGTCCACCTTATTACTGGTGACACCATCTTTGAAGGCCGTGAGTGTCGTATGACCCACCTCAACCCCAGCCAATAAACCGGTTGGTGACACGGTAGCCTTCGCCGTATCAGCCGACACCCACGCCACTGAGCTCGAGATATCAGACACGTTTCCATCACTGAAGGTCGCTGTTGCGGTTAACGGTTCAGTCTGACTTTTCGCCACATCCACAGGCGAAGGGTTGACTTGAATGGCAGTAATGACCGCTGACGAAACATTCACGTCCACCGTATTACTGGTAACACCATCTTTGAAGGCCGTGAGTGTCGTTTTACCCACCTCAACCCCAGACAATAAACCAGTTGGTGATACGGTAGCCGTCGCCGTATCAGCCGACACCCACGCTACTGAGCTAGAGAGGTTAGACACTGTTCCATCACTGAACCTCGCTGTTGCAGTTAACTGTTGACCCTGACCTTTCGCCACATCCACAGGCGAGGGGGTGACTTGAATGGCAGTAATGACCGCTGACGAAACATTCACGTCCACCGTATCACTCGTTACACCACCTTTGGTGGCCGTGAGTGTCGTGTTACCCACCTCAACCCCAGACAATAAACCAGTTGGTGACACGGTAGCCTTCGCCGTATCAACCGACAGCCACGCCACCGAGCGAGAGATGTCAGACACGGTTCTATCACTGAAGGTTGCTGTTGCGGTTAACTGTTGAGCCTGACCTTTCGCTACATCCACAGGCGAAGGGGTGACTTGAATGGCAGTAATGACCGCCGACGAAACATTCACGTCCACCGTATTACTGGTGACACCATCTTTGAAGGCCGTGAGTGTCGCATGCCCCACCTCAACCCCAGCCAATAAACCGATTGATGACACGGTAGCCTTCGCCGTATCAGCCGACACCCACGCCACTGAGTTCGAGATATCAGACACGGTTCCATCACTGAAGGTGGCTCTTGCGGTTAACGGTTCAGTCTGACCTTTCGACATATCCACGGTCAAAGGGTTGACTTGAATGGCAGTAATGACCGCTGACGAAACATTCACGTCCACCGTATTACTGGTGACACCATCTTTGAAGGCCGTGAGTGTCGTGTTACCCACCTCAACCCCGGACAATAAACCGGTTGGTGACACGGTAGCCGTCGCCGTATCAGCCGACAGCCACGCCACTGAGCTCGAGATGTCAGACGCTGTTCCATCACTGAAGGTCGCTGTTGCGGTTAACGGTTCAGTCTGACCTTTCGCCACATTCACAGGCGAAGGGGTGACTTGAATGGCAGTAATGACCGCTGACGAAACATTCACGACCACCGTATTACTGGTGACACCATCTTTGATGGCCGTAAGTGTCGTGTTACCCACCTCAACCCCAGACAATAAACCGGTTGAGAACACGGCGGCAGTCCCCGTATCAGCCGGTGCCCACGTCACTGAACTCGAGATATCAGACACGGTTCCATCACTAAAGGTCGCTGTTGCGGTTAACGGTTCAGTCTGACCTTTCGCCACATCCACAGGCGAAGGGGTGACTTGAATATCAGTAATAACCGCTGACGAAACATTCACGTCCACCGTATTACTGGTGACACCATCTTTGAGGGCCGTGAGTGTCGTATAACCCGACTCAACCCCAGACAATAAACCGGTTGGTGATACGGTAGCCTTCGCCGTATCAACCGACGCCCACGCCACTGAGCGAGAGATATCAGACACTGTTCCATCACTGAAGGTCGCTGTTGCGGTTAACGGTTCAGTCTGACCTTTCGCCACATCCGCAGGCGAAGGGGTGACTTGAATAGCAGTAATGACCGCTGACGAAATATTCACGTCCACCTTATTACTGGTGACACCATCTTTGAAGGCCGTGAGTGTCGTGTTACCCGCCTCAACCCCGGACAATAAACCGGTTGGTGACACGGTAGCCTTCGCCGTATCAGCCGACGTCCACGCCACTGAGCGAGAGATATCAGACACGGTTCCATCACTGAACGTCGCTGTTGCGGTTAACAGTTCAGTCTGACCTTTCGCCATATCCACAGGCGAAGGGGTGACTTGAATATCAGTAATGACCGCTGACGAAACATTCACGTCCACCGTATTACTGGTGACACCATCTTTGAAGGCCGTAAGTGTCGTGTTACCCGCCTCAACCCCAAACAATAAACCGCTTGAGAACACGGCAGCTGTCGCCGTATCAACCGGCGCCCACACCACTGAGCTCGAGAGGTCAGACGATTTTCCATCACTGAAGGTCGCTGTTGCGGTTAACGGTTCAGTCTGACCTTTCGCCACAGTCACAGGAGGAATGACTTGAATGACAGTAATGACCGCTGACGAAACATTCACGTCCACCGTATTACTGGTGACACCATCTTTGAAGGCCGTGAGTGTCGTATAACCCGACTCAACCCCAGACAATAAACCGGTTGGTGATACGGTAGCCTTCGCCGTATCAGCCGACACCCACGCCACTGAGCGAGAGATATCAGACACGGTTCCATCACTGAAGGTCGCTGTTGCGGTTAACGGTTCAGTCTGACCTTTCGCCACATCCGCAGGCGAAGGGGTGACTTGAATGGCAGTAATGACCGCTGACGAAACATTCACGTCCACCGTATTACTGGTGACACCATCTTTGGTGGCCGTGAGTGTCGTGTTACCCACCTCAACCGCAGACAATAGACCGATTGATGACACGGTAGCCGTCGCCGTATCAACCGGCGCCCACGTTACTGAGCTAGAGAGGTCAGACGCTGTTCCATCACTGAAGGTCGCTATTGCGGTTAACTGTTGAGTCTGGCCTTTCGCAATATCCACAGGCGAAGGGGTGACTTGAATAGCAGTAATGACCGCTGACGAAACATTCACAACCACCGTATTACTGGTGACACCATCTTTGAGGGCCGTGAGTGTCGTATGCCCCACCTCAACCCCAGACAATAAACCGGTTGGTGACACGGTAGCCTTCGCCGTATCAGCCGACACCCACGCCACTGAGCGAGAGATATCAGACGCTGTTCCATCACTAAAGGTCGCTGTTGCGGTTAACTGTTGAGCCTGACCTTTCGCCACAGTCACAGGCGAAGGGGTGACTTGAATGGCAGTAATGACCGCTGACGAAACATTCACCTCCACCGTATTACTGATGACACCATCTTTGAAGGCCGTGAGTGTCGTTTTACCCGTCTCAACCCCAGACAATAAACCGGTTGGTGACACGGCAGCCGTCGCCGTATCAACCGGCACCCACGTCACTGAGCCAGAGATGTCAGACGCTGTTCCATCACTAAAGGTCGCTGTTGCGGTTAACGGTTGAGCCTGACCTTTCGCAATATCCACAGGCGAAGGGGTGACTTGAATGGCAGTAATGACCGCTGACGAAACATTCACGTCCACCGTATTACTGATGACACCATCTTTGATGGCCGTGAGTATCGTATGCCCCTCATTGTTAGCAGTAAATACGCCTGGCTTATCAAAGTACCCCGCACCATAGTTACTTGCATGCCAATTATTCACATTCAATTCCGTCAATGTACGAGATGAGCCATCAGAGTAGTGACCAACCGCTTCAAAGGACTGCTTGTAACCAATCGCAAGCGTCAGATTACTCCCACCACTCGTTTCGATTGGCGATGCGATCATATCTATACGTTCTAATTTTACGGTTGATTCAGTGAAGGCGTCTTCTGAATCACAACCGGTTAATAACATTAATAATGGAAAAGCCACTATTGCTAATAGAGACTTAAAAAATTTATTCATAGTAATACAACCTATTCTTGAGCGGAAAACTTGGAATAGAGATTTCAACTCGGCGATTTTCAGCTCGTCCTTCGGCAACATTGTTATCTGCAACAGGTTGAGAATCACCTTCACCTCTCCACTCAAGTTGTGCCAGTGTAACTCCCAATTCGATCAGTTTATTGACGATCGCTTGAGCGCGACGCTCAGATAGATTTTGATTGTAAAGTGCTGGACCTGTTGAGTCAGAGTGTCCAACAACCACAGCCTGAGCTTGAGGATATGAATTTAATACTGAGGATATCTCAGTTAATTGGTCAATAAACTCTTGGTTAGGTTCGACTGAATCAAAACCAAACAATCCATCTAGAGTTTTTGGTGAAAACACGTGTATTTGAGGAGGCATTTTTACTGCGGCTGTCTCTTTAACGGGAGTATCTTCGATAATAGACATTGGTGCTGTTTCGACTAGCGCAGGTTGAACTGGACTGCCAAACATAAAGGTTAGACTAACCAATAACCCACGACTATCATACTTACCCGTGTTTGACTTACCAATACTGCCAATGAGTTGATAACCCGTTGATAATCGGACGTTAGGGTTAAAGTGGTAGCTAACCCCCACCTCACCGAGAGGAGAAAAACCTGTCGCATTGCTCTCATATGAAGACAGTTGTGATTTTCCCATGTCCCAATAAGCAGCACCAAGTCGACCGTATAAGCTTAGGTTAACTTGTAGGTGCCAATCGTAACGGAGAGTACTTTCAATCAACCAAGTTTTAACATGAACCGAACCAACATCCACCATTAGTTCGTCGTGATATTGATAGCCAAAATCCCACCCCCAAGAGGGGTCGAACTGTAACCCACCATAGAGACCTAAAATTGTGCCCTCTGGATTTGAATAATTGTAACTGTCGTCTAGGCCCCATTGATGCCCACCCTTTACACCAACAAAAACCTGAGGGAATTCTGTCGCGGATAGCACAGGAACACAGAATAAACAGACAAGTGATATTGTTATTTTCAAAAATACATCAACCATTCTTTAACAGTTTAATTTCACACAAACTGAAAATCATATTAAATGAGGGCTTCCTTTATTTTTTTGACTAAAAACGATTGTCAACAAAAAAACCCGCCAAAGATCTACAGGATAACAACTACAAAACAAACTATAAATATGGATTAAGTAGATTTAATATTAAAATTAAACACCCACACTCAACACAAATGACACCTTGCCACGTCTAATAAAAAACATAAAACATAAAACATAAAACATAAAACATCATAATTACATACATCAGTTATAATCCTGATGTATGTAATTATTACAACTAAAAGCGGTAGGCTGCACCAAGGGAAAATACACTAATTTTCGTAGACATTGTGGCCGAAGCATCACCTAATTTGAAAATATCCACTTCAGCTTCCATATAATCCCATTCAAAAGCTGCACTGAAGTTATCCGTTATCCTAAACTCCATTCCTAAACCATATTTCCCCGAAACAGAATCATCACTGACATCCCCATAAATAGATTCAAATCTCGCACTATAGTAAGAAAATCCAGCTTTAGCAAAAGTGTTTAATTTCTGTGTTATCGGCAACGTTGCTTTTCCTTGAAATGCAAAAAACCTCATATCACCCAGCGAACCCATAGGCCCATCCAATGCGTCGTATCCTCCGATTGAACCCTCTATTGCAATAAACTGATTGAATTCATAACCAGTTAATAGTTTTATCGCGAGGCTATTATCATCGATATCTAATTTTTGGCTTCCCTTCCTCGTTGGAGAATTAATACTAGCTTTTATATCTGAGAAATATGCTTGCCCTAGCGATATTCCAACATACGGTTGAGCACTTACCGGAGAACTAACACTGCCTATTGAGGCTATTAATAGCCCTACTCTTATCCTTTTCATAACTTTCAATCCTTAATGCATTATAAATATTAATTTCAAATAGAGCCCTAGATTCCTTACTGATTAAAGCTCGTTTTTTAAACTTCTCAAAAAATTAATTGGTAAATTTATCAGTAAAAGTAAAGGAAATCGTAATGTCCTCCCCACCTACCTTATCAAACTCATGTTTCATAATAGAATATGTAATGCTCGACTCAGAAACATTAAACGTACAGTGGATGTTTTTCCCTTCAACTAGCTTATTTCCACACATATCCATAAATGACTCAAACGACTGGCATACTATTGTTTCCATTCGACCTCCAAGACTTTAGATATAAACAAAATAATTACCTTAACTATAAATCAGACGTAACAACTGAAATACCATCCAAAGAGCGAACTCCCCTGAAAAAGAAAGGGTATTTAGTTGCACCATTGAACTACGATAGATGATCAGCAACTTTATATTACATTCGATTTTAGAAAAAAATCATTAAAATATAACTTTAACTACAGATAATATTAAATCTATAATCAATTGCATTTTTCTTAAGGCCTAGACCCAATCCCGGGCTGTATACAAGAACTGAATATACCTTTTAAAGGAACTTCTTGACGATCACTATTAAAGCGAACACCTCTTTGGTGGTTCAAAAGAATATATTTTCCTGGAAACTCTTGTTTTATATAGTATGCATCAAATTTAAAATAACGAGGACTGAATGGAGAGTCGGTAACCCAAGAAAGAAACACATAAAAATTTGACCACCGAAGAAACCAACCGTTAAATTGTCGAGTATCATACAGATTTTCATCTTTATCATAACCTAAATATGTTGCCTGTCCTTTTATTCTATTGAATTTAATTCTTAACACCTCCTCACCACCATTAACATCAGAAACCTTAAAATTTACATTAAAATTAGTTAAAGATGCACTTAAAAAGCCATACATTATAAAAAGCATTAGCGCTAATAAAAGAAAGCATACGATATTACTACTAACCTTAAATAGATTCACAACTATTCATCCCAAATACATTTGTCATATCTACAAATCGACCATTTACACTTGCTAATATCTGGACATGTTCACAATTGACGACATCTGGCATAATATAAACACTATCCGCTCCAGCTTTACTTAAATAATCTAAAACTTGGTTATAACTTTGATCGATAGATGTTCCAAATGACACTACATTGATACCCATTATCTTATCTTCGTTATAAGGCATAATAAGAAAGTAAGCGACGTAATAGAACATAATTAGCATTGTAAGAAGCCCTCCACCTTTAATGACCATTTTTCTTTTTTCAGTACGAATAGTATCAGCCCCTACCTTAATCCCATCAGAATCGCCTACCTCCCTAACAGGCTCTTCTTTTTTGGGAGGTATATAAGGTATCATTGAGTAACCTCGCCTTGGTGAGGTAAAAATAGTAATAGAACTACCACAATCAATCAAAGCGAGCCTTATGTTTCTTATGGCAACATTCAGTGAACTATCCGTTACTACCTTTCCCTCCCAGCATGATTTTAGTAATTTTTCTCGCGTGACCAATTCCCCATTAGCTTCTACTAGCATATTTATTATTAATAGTTCTCTCCTTGCCAGCGAGCATTTTTTACCATTTTTAGTATTATTAAGTTCGTTAGCAATTAAATCAAAGAAAAGATCCATCTTACCCTCCAAAACTGATTGAATAATTTATTTATAAAAGCACAACAACTAAATAAGTAATGATAAAAAAGACAAAACTCCCAGATTTAAAGACAAATAAACAGCAATATCTCTTGTCTTACCAACTAATAAACACCTCATATTTCCTTCCCTTACAGACTTTCAATTCATTTCTTAACAAGAGTACACAAATAAATGCAACTAGCGACAGCTAATATCAACATTGTCAATAAAATAATATTAATCTTCTCATCACAAATTAATATAAACAAATCTAAAAGATTAATTTAAATTTAATGTTAATTATTTCATTTTCTTTTGATTAGATCTTGACTTACTTACCAATAAGTTTAGATGAAAAAATGAATTTAATTTGACATTACATTGAGCAATAATAATTTATAAACTGTCCAATCAACACTGTTGTTGTGAATTTATAACTTTCAATGTTTTTTAAAAAATAAAATGTGAAGAAGATTTTGTATCGCAAGGTAAAATGGTTCGCCAAGGTAAAGTGCTAAAATCAGTACACTACCGTCCTGAGAACCTTGAGCCTCTAACGGCTTAAGTTGAACAGAGTATGAAGCTGTTAAAACGAGCAGCTCACTAAAATAACAAACGCCACGTTATAACAACGTAGCGTTTTATTATCTATTAGAGAACTCTAGCTCTGTGTTAATTGTAGCCGTGTGTTAGAAGCCGAGTGTTATACCAGTCGTGCCATGTGATAAGCCGCCACATATTCGCCATTTCTAAAGGCAAATCCAGCAGACTCCCCTTCAATCACAAAACCAAACTTCTTATATAGGCTGATCGCTCTTTCGTTATCGGTATATACCGTAAGCTCCAGTCGTTTGATGTTAATCCAGTTATCACACAAGTCGATCGCGGTCGCGAGTAGCTGGCTACCAACACCTTTGCCTAATACATCATCTTTAACACCCATACCGAATGAAGCAACATGACGCCTTCTCGGATTTACACACACTTCCATTCCTAAATTGCCGACAATCTCATCGTCGATTAACGCGACATATGAATACACGTTATCAGGGATATTAGAGATTCGTTTTTGCCAGCTTTCCAGAGATGGGTTTGGGAGTTGCAGCGTTCCGGTATAAGCATTAGTGCATTCGTAGACTTCTTTTATTCCCTTCGCATCTGACGGTTCAGACCGTCTCACTATAATACTCATCGCAACTCCTACTATTATTCTTCGCTAAATGTGATACACATCCTCAATGTGCACCTAGACACACTATCAAATAGTAAATATTTAACAATAGGTTAGATGAAATTGTTTTGGGTGTTGATATAAAGCGAAGGTGTAGATGTTCTAAAGAGGATATTACTTGAGGAATAAGACGAGTTGATCTGGAAATAATTCGATATGGGCACCTTGGTCATACCCATATCATCAAAGTTATAAAGTTGGTTTACTTAGGTCCATGACGTTTCGGCTAATCACGCTCACATTGAACTTGGAGCACTTTAAGATCGGTGGCATTTAGTTTCTCAGCTAGCGCTGCACCTTCTTCATTACATTGCTCAAGAGTCGTAAATTGAGTATTAATTTCCATTTCAGCCGTGCTGTCAGCGCCACCAATCATTAAACTAAGAAGTAGTGTAAGTTCGTACATTAATTAATCCTCTTTCGAGTTTTCAAAGCATCCATTCGAATTAGATAAAGTGACCAGATTAAGTCCTAGTTCACTTTTTTCGTTTGAGACAATTCTAGTCATTCACTCAAATCGAGTCTTACCATTTTGTGCCACTAACTAATAAAGCGGCATAGCCATGATTTAAAGGTGTAAAAAAGACCAGAGCATCATGCTTCTGGTCTTTTTATGAATAAACCGTCAATCAGAACTCAGTTTCTGAGTCACTTTTCTCTAAGCTAATGGCATTCAAAACTGCAAATGCAGAGGCTAGGAATAAGCCTAATATCCAAACAAAATACCACATGAGAAACTCCTTAATACAGTGAATGGCCGTTGCGTTCGACATACTCGTTATCGAGTCGTCCAAACATGGTGCGGTAACTAAAAGCGGTGTAACACAAGATGATTGGCACCATCACAAATGCTACGCCTGTCATGATGTTCAAAGTCAATTCGCTCGATGTTGAATCCCACAACGTTAAGCTGTGACTTGGGTTAACACTAGATGGAATAATGAATGGGAACATCGCGAAACCAGCCGTTAAAACAATGCAGGCATTAGTAAGGCTTGAACTAATAAAAACAAACGCATCCCATTTCAACCTAACGCTGATCAAAGCTAATAGCGGGATAAGCACACTACCAATTGGTGCAAACCACATCCAAAGGTAAGTGTCGAAGTTGGTAAACCAAGCTCCTGTTTCTGCTATCGCTTGTTTGTTTAACGGGTTTGAAACAGCGCTATTGTTCAACTCACTAACAATCAGATAGCCATCAATTTGGCTTATCGCTAAACCACCAATTACCATCAGGCTAGCCACAAGTATCGCACTCACCTGCGCAACCAATCTTGCCTTGTTGTATAGCGCATCTGTCGTTTTCATCATCAGCCAAGCACTGCCTTGCAACAACGCCATTAGTAACCCAACGAAACCACACAACAGAGCGAACGGATTAATCAAATCATCAAACGACCCGTGGTATTCAACCATCAGTAAACTATTGAGCGAGAATGGAAGCCCTTGCATTAAATTGCCAAATGCGACACCAAATAAAATCGACGGAAAGAAGCCTGAAAACGAAATCGCCAAATCACACACTTTTCGCCATTGGTCGTTATCTATCTTGGCTCGATACTCAAGCGCAAGAGGACGCAGCCACAATGAGATAAGAACCAAGTACATCGCCACATATAAGCTTGAAAAGGATGTCGCATACACCAGCGGCCAAGCCGCAAACAAAGCGCCACCTGCTGTAATTAACCACACTTGATTGCCGTCCCAATGGGGCGCAATGGAGTTAATCATCACTCGTCTTTCAGAGTTGGTTTTACCGATAAACGGTAACAACGCTCCTACTCCCATATCGAAGCCATCGGTGATCATAAATCCAATCAGCAACACACCGATTAGCACCCACCAAATTAAACGTAATGTGTCATATTCGAACATGAGTCAGTCACCTTATTGTTGAACTTGTTGTGCCAATTTGGCTTCAAGTGATGTTGTTTGTTCATAGTGATAACGGCCCGTTTTCAAACTGCTTGGGCCTTTTTTAGCAACGGTAATCATCAAGTAGCTTTCAACAATGATGAAGACTGTATAGAGGCTAATAATTAGCGCGAGAGACGTAAGTAGGTTTTCAACGGTTTGCGAAGATGCCGCGACCGCAACAGGAAGAATTTCACCGACCGCCCATGGTTGACGACCATACTCAGCAACAAACCAACCCGCTTCGATTGCTACCCAAGGTAATGGGATTGACCAAAGCGCTGCCTTCAATAGCCAAGGCTTTTGAGTGATGTTTTTACGGTAGGTTTGTAAGAAAGCCGCGCCAAAGACAAACAACATAATGAAGCCACAACCCACCATGATTCGGAATGACCAGAACAGTGGCCACACAGTTGGGATTGAATCGTCGGCTGCTTGTTGGATTTGCTGTTCAGTTGCATCAGTCACGGTGTCTGTGTATCGCTTAAGCAATAAGCCATATCCGAGGTCGTGCTTGGTTTGATCAAAGGCTTGTTCCGTCTCATTTGAGGTGTCGCCCGCTAGCAAACGCTCTAGCAATTCATAAGCAATAATGCCGTTTCGAATACGCACTAGATGTTGCTCTCGCAAGTCATGAAGGCCAGTCACTTGCTCATCCAAAGATCGCGTTGCAATAATCCCCATCACATAAGGGATTTTCACAGCGAAATCAGTTTTACCTTCCTCTTGGTTTGGTAATCCGAACAAGGTAAAAGCCGCAGGAGCAGATTCTGTGTGCCATTCAGCTTCAATCGCTGCCAGCTTTACTTTTTGAACGTCACCCAGTTCATAACCAGATTCATCGCCCAATACAATAACCGAGACAATGGCTGCCATGCCGAAAGACGCGGCCACAGCGAAAGAACGCTTTGCAAAGGCTACATCTCGACCTTTCAGTAAGTAATAGGAACTCACACCTAGGATAAACATCGCACCACAGGTATAAGCAGAAGCTACCGTGTGTAGGAACTTAACCTGCGCCACTGGGTTAAGGACCACTTCGGCAAAGCTGGTCATTTCCATACGCATGGTTTGGTAATTGAACTCCGACCCAATCGGGTTTTGCATCCAACCATTAGCAACCAGAATCCATAATGCAGAGAAGCTAGAGCCCAACGCCACTAGCCAAGTCACAATAAGGTGTTGGCGTTTAGATAGCCTTTCCCAGCCAAAGAAAAATAACCCAACAAAGGTCGACTCAAGAAAGAACGCGACGAGGGCTTCAATCGCTAAAGGCGCGCCAAAGATGTCGCCTACATAGTGAGAGTAATAAGACCAGTTTGTGCCGAACTGGAACTCCATGGTCAAGCCAGTCGTGACACCCAAGGCAAAGTTAATACCAAACAATTTGCCCCAGAAGCGAGTCATGTCCTGATAAATTTGCTTTCCGGTGAGCACATAGATCGATTCCATGATTGCCAATAAGCAAGACATACCGATAGTTAATGGGACGAAGAGAAAGTGGAACATAGCGGTTAGCGCAAACTGTAAACGCGACAATTCAACTACATCAAACATTTAAGCTCCAAACATCATAATGATGGCTTTCATATTAAGAATTGGAGCATATTTCAGCATAGTTACCACGAACCAAACTAGAACAGATTGATTAGTAAAAAACAGAACAGATTGTGTATCCAGTCAATAAATGACTAGCGTTGAGGTGAAAAAGACGGTAACTCAGCCAACGGATTAAGCTTGCAGTTCCATGGTTCTGATTAGGTTGCCTAGCGTTTGAATTGCTTCTGCGATTTTGTCGTCGCAAGCATACGACCAATTAAGTCGAATATGATGGGAGAACTTCTTGTCACTGCTGAATATGATCCCTGGCGCGACAGATATGTTGTGTTCAAGAGCTTGCTCATAAAGTGTCTCAACACAAACAGAGTGAGGCAATTCTATCCAAAGGAAATAGCCACCTTGGCTTTTATGAATCAAAGTACTTTCAGGTAAACTGGACTCTAGAAGTGCTATATGTGCCTTCTTCCTTTCATTCAGAAGTTTGCGAAGCTTTTTAAGGTGGTTATCATAGCTATAAAACGTCAGGTAGTGAGACAAGCCAAGTTGAATAGGAATACTGCTGGAGAGTGTCGATAAGTGCTGTAATCGTTGAATCTTTAGCGCTTGTTTGCGTGCCACTACCCAACCAATTCGAAAGCCCGGCGACAGTGATTTGGAAAACGAACCACAAAGCATGATCTGTTCATCAGAGTCATAGGCTTTGGCAGGCAAAGATGTTTGATTACCAACGTGAAGCTCTCGGTATACATCGTCTTCGATCATCGGGATCTTGTGTTGATTCACCAACTCAGCCAATCTTTGCTTGTTGCCGTCACTCATCGAATAGCCAACCGGGTTCTGAGATTCCGTCATGAACCAACATGCTTTGATGTCCATTGATGCGAACACCGACTCCAACACATCTAAATCTATACCCGTTTCAGGGTCTGTTGGTATCTCAACTGCCGTCAGGTTAAGCCTTTCAATGGTCTGCAACGCGCCATAGAACGCAGGATACTCGATAGCGACCAAGTCACCTGGATCTGTGCAAGATTGTAGGCAGAGATTAAGCGCTTCCATCGCTCCAGAAGTAATCACAATATCGTCAGGCAGTACATTTAATCCATGCATTTGGTAACGCTGGGCGATTTGCCTACGGAGTGTTTCACTGCCTGGAGGTAAATTGGTGAGCATGCTGTTATCGGGCATTTGGCGACTGGCATTGGCTAAACTGCGCGACAATGCTTGATGCGGAAACAAGGCAGGGTCTGGAAATGCCGAGCTAAGTGGAATGATGCTAGGGTCTTTGGCTCGTTGAAGCACATCGTAAAGCAGATCACTGATCTTCACGGGATACGGTTTGATGGCTTTGTGTTGCACGTTTTCTGAAGTGAATATGTTCCTGCGAGGTAACACGAAATAGCCGGATTTGGGCTTTGAGCGCACATAGCCTTGGTCTTCAAGCTGTTGATATGCCTGTAACACCGTTTCGATACTGAGTTTGTAACGCTTACACGCATCTCTAATTGATGGGATCTTCTCACCACTCAACCAGATGTTTTGTTCTATCTGATTCTTGATTGTATTGGCGAGTATCTGTGATTTTTTCATCAAAAAGTCTTTTCTATCTAATGTGCAAAAGATTACTAAACCGTGGCTATTCGAAGTACTCGGACATTCAGGTATAACAAAGCCCCACCCTAAACCCAATTACCCTCACGGTCGACTTGTTTATCTCTCCCACAAGAAAAGGCACCACACTCATCAATCGAGTGTGGTGCCTTAGTTACTTTGTTAGTTAGTAACTTACTTTAGGTTAACTAGCTAACTAGCTAACTAGTTAGCTGGACGCCAAACGCCCCACTTGTCGTTTTCGTAAGTCGCTTTAGGGTTTTCACCACCCTGAATCCACCATTGTGCTTTCCATGACTGGTTAGAGTAAGTCACGATTTCACCGCCAAGGTAAGTTGCTGATGAATCCCACGAGCCTGGGTCTGGAGTCGGATCAGGATCCGGCGTTGGATCTGGGTCTGGTGTTACGCCACCGTCATCAGCAATCACTTCGAAAGTGAAGGTTTCAACACTTTCGCTCTCAATTGAACTAGCAATGAACGACAGAGTCTCGTTCGCTGTAATCGCAGTGGTATCAACCACAATTGAAGCTGTGCCATTGTTTTGAATACTAACTGCAGAACCTTGAGTCTGTGTTAGGTTTGCTGCTTCGCTTGTTGCAATCACAACCTTGTCGCCAGCATTAACGACGTTGTCACTCTTCACGAGTTCGTAGATGTCGCCTTTTAATGGCTCAACACCACCTTCTCCACCATCAATCAGCGTTAGCTGACCAGAAGCACGGCTATCTTTTGAGTTAAAGAAGTTACGTGAAGGGTCGTTTTGGAAGTACATGTAGTGTTGCATTTCAGCGTGCCAGTCACCAATGAAGATCGCGCCATCTTTAAACTCTTCATGCCAGCCGTTGATTTCTGAAGCCAGTAAGCGAGCCCAATCGTTAACGTTTGTTCCATCAATAACAATGTCAAAGCTACGCGCTACTTCACCGTATTTGTTGATGATGTCGTACTTAACTGTATCACCAATTTCTGGCGTACCAAACTGATCAGAAACAAACAGATCGCCACGAACTAGATCCGGTTGTGGTGTAGGATCTGGCGGAGGTGTTGTACCGCCCGCGATGGTGATGTCTGAACAGTTGTAGAAGCCTTCGCCAGCTGCATCGTCACGTTGCCAACGTACATATAGGATTGCATCGCCAGAGCGGTCTGAAGGAATCGTCACGTTAATACGGTATTTACCGCCGCTAACAGGAACATTGCCCACTTCTTGGATCAAATCTAAGTCTCCCCACGCTAGGCCTTTGCTCAGATCTGCGTTTGGTTTGGTTAGGTAGAACTCCCAAAATGAAGGATTGTGTGGCGCAGTCGCGTTGAATACATATTCAAATGTACCTGTGCTTAGCTCGGTGCGAGTCCAACCGGTATGAGGCGCACCCATACCGCGCTTTTGCGAATCATTGGCATAACACAACGTGCCATCAGGAATCGCCGCTTTAACAGCATTGATGTTGTTGAAATCTTGGATATTTTTCGCGTACTCGTTACGTTGAACGAACGGGTATGAACCAGAAATATCTTTTGCTTGAGCACATGCGGCGTTAGGTGGCGTACCCGACCAAATCCCACCTTGCTCGTAACACGTGTTCTGACGTGCACTTGGAAATTCAGACCAGCCATGAGCATTTGCCACTGACGGCACACTCGATAGCATAGCCATACCTACTGCTATTTTTAGAATGTTGTTATTTATTGTTGTCACTTTCCCACTCTCTTTTATTTTACCCTTCACACAACACCAACAGGTCACTTATCAACCAAAGTTGCAGTTCATGGGTTTATCGTTTTTGTTTAAAGAACAACGAAAATATATACGTCAATTTTATCAATGATAGTGAGTTTTATATTGATAGGAATCAGAGTCACACAACTCAAAGAAATGCGTTGTCGATAGATGATGTTGCTTCGAATTATTGGATTTCAGTATTCTGTCTTGATTGGAGGCATAACATTCAAAGTGAATAAAAAAGCGGCTTAACAAGTAAGCCGCTTTGGGTTTCCCTATTCAAAAGAGAATCAAATCAGATAGGTAAGTGAGATGTTAGTCCAACTTTTTCCATTGCTGTTCAACCCAGTTTGGATCGGCAGCAACACCTGGCAAGTAAGCTTCGTTGTTGCATTCTGCCGCCCAAGGGCCGTAACATTGATAGACACCCTCACCTTCGAATAGGACGATGTCTCCATCCACATAGCTACCGAAACCTTCTGGGTAAACATAATCATGTTCAGGCGGTGGTGTGCCAGCTTCAACCAAATGGAAGTTCAACGTCTGTTGCCCTACCAACTTGCCTTCGCTGTTTTTCACACTCACGACTAACATGTGGTGGCCAGCTTCTGATTTGGATAAAGGCAGTGCTACCGATTCTGACGAATCATCTTCTACTTCACCACTCCAATGCGCTAGTGAATCACGCCCGTGGTTATAGACAGTAAGCTCAGCTTGAGCGTCACCTTCGGCAATCAATGTAAGATCCAGAACCGTCGCTTCATCCCCAATGATGTATTCAGGCTCTAGCCCTTCAACAGTAAGTGATGTATCTGGTTCTGGCACCTCAACATCGTAGCCTATTTCGACACGCTGGATATCGCTGTCTTTATTGACGTATATAGGGTTCACGCCATAAATAGGAGCGAATCCGTTTTCACTCCATACACCAGACTTAATATTGTTGTTCTCTTCATTAACTTTGGTCGCTAATGCCTTTGACCAATTCTTTGGTTGGCCATCCTCGCTATTAGCTATCTCAACACGAGTACTTAGGGCTGGGTTTTCACCCGTCCCATCAAATACACGCGTATATACCGCGTCACCTTCTTTCAAATTCATCGTAGGGATTATCTGCCCTGCTTTTTCCCAACCCGGTAGTTGAGAGTCGTCGCCATCAAACACGACATCAATTGCGTTGTAGAAAGCCTTATCTGTATCGCCGACATCCCATACAGCAAGAATTACGTGATAGCCTTCCCTCTTTGGTACATCACAGGTATGGGTAGCCGTGTCTTGTGTCATAGTTCCATTACCATCAACTTCACAGAAAGGTGTAAGGTCAAACGAAGCACGTTCCAGTGGTGAGTTTTGGTCCCAACCTTCTTTCGTGATGTAATATTTAAAGCCAGCCGCGACGTGGTTAGCCTTAAATGTCCACTCAAACTCTTGAGAGCCCGCTTCGATTGAGCGTTTCTGCCAGCGCTCAGAAGTTTGCTCATCTAGGTTTCTAGCCATTGCTATTTCGGCACTGGCGATGTAACCATCAGCTGGTCCATGGTCAGGGAAGCCATCAAATCCTTCCACACTTTGTGGCTCATATTGTATGTTGCCACAGTCCATGTTCTTCGCCTGACCCTCTGAGTCTTCTAGGTGACATAAAGCAACACGGCTTATGATGTTGCCATCGTCATTCAATGACACAAAACCGTGTGCCATTGCACCACCACAGACCGTAGACAAAGCGATAGCTAAAGCCGTTTTCTCGATTTTTATTCTCATAACCATTCCAAATTAAAGACTTTATTTTCCAAGCCGCAGGCTAATTGTATTGTCCTGTCAGCCTATTTGACTTTCTTGCATGAACTGACAACCACACTTCATTAGTCGTTACTTGGCTCGAACATTAATAAAGTGGGTGCATATCGTTCAACTTGAGCATGGGTGATGAAGATTGGATTATTTAGTCAATAAACCTAATTGATACTCAACAAAGATGATATGAGGTGGAAGGTGGCTTATATATCTGAAAAACATGAGGTTTACCCAGAAAAGAAATGAAGTAGTTACTGGTTGTTAAAAGGATTTTAGGCTTGTTTAATAGATGGGTTTTAACGAATAGAGAGTTTTTGAAAAGGAGCTTCTCGTCAAAATAACGATTTTAACGAGAACAATACAGGAAGAAATAAGTGGTATCAGGCTTTAGTAGCGGCTATGCATGCCCATGCGATGTGACATGTCGTCGTCCATACGACCACCCTTCCAGCCACTACCACCCAGAAGGTTCAGAATATCGCGTGCGTTGTAGTCCTCGCCAACGAAGAAGTCATTCGACACATCTTTTCGCAGCAATTGAATGGTGGTCGCCAGTTCAGTGTTGAGATCTTGTGGATCAGCAAACAGCGCGAAAGCAATTTGTTGCTGACGCTTACTCAGGTCTTTAGAGCTAGTTTCTACTTGTCCGATAGAGAAGAAATCACGGCTTCCGTAGCTCTTTACCATCTTTGCAGACAGAAGCCTAATTACTTTTTTGATTCTTCGCTTTTGGATGTATCTAAACATATTTGATCCCTTTACTCACTCGTTTCAACCCAATAATCAGCTTAACCAGATGACCTTTTTAGCAAATACTCTTTCTAGCCAAACGCTCTCTCTAACCAAACAGCAGATAGGTTTGATCATCGACTGAGATACTTTTAACGTCAGTATTGAACACCGATTCTAACTGCTCAGGGGTAAGCACTTGTTCGGCAGTACCAGAAGCTTGTAATACGCCTTTGTCGAGCAACAACACTTGGTCAGCGTGTCTTAGAGTCCGGTTAAGATCGTGGTTTGCCATTATTACTGTGATGCCCTTATCTGCTACTCGTTCAATAAGTTTGTAGAGCAAAGCTTCTTGCGCAATATCTAACGGAGCTGCGGGTTCATCGAGGATCAATAGCTTGGCGTAAGGGTTAAGAGTCGGCCAGATTTGTAGACACATGCCCGCCAAACGAACGCGTTGCCACTCACCGCCAGACAAAGCTTGAATAGAGCGATGAAGTTTGTCTGCAATGTCTAGCATCTGGCTGATTTCGTCCAAAGCCGTATTGATTTCAGCATCAAGGCCATGTGAGGAGCTTGGCAGTGACAACGCCAAGTACTGGAACACCTCTAAGTTAAAGGCTGGCCTTGCGCTTTGACACAGATAAGCACGACGTAATGATAAGTCTTGTAGTGACAGTTCCGACAAATCCTGCCCGTCGAGCTTGATATCGCCTTTGTAACCATCACCGATACCAGATATCGCTTCCAGTAAGGTACTTTTACCGCTGCCATTGGGGCCAATAACGTGAGTCACCTGCCCTTGCTTGAGCTCGAATGATAGCGGTAATAAACGAGCGCCGACGCTCAGGCTCTTAA
Source organism: Vibrio bathopelagicus (assembly GCF_014879975.1). Taxonomy (NCBI): domain Bacteria; kingdom Pseudomonadati; phylum Pseudomonadota; class Gammaproteobacteria; order Vibrionales; family Vibrionaceae; genus Vibrio; species Vibrio bathopelagicus. Next base: position 2,098,891 of record NZ_CP062500.1, read on the forward strand.
TTTGAATCATGATTTTTAATTAACATCCAAATGAAGATAGGCGCACCAATACTGGTGGTCATCACACCCAATGGTAGTTCTGCTGAATCTAACAAAGTTCGTGCACAAATATCAGCAAATACGAGCAGCGCGGCACCTGCAACGGCAGACAAAGGAAGCAGGTATCGGTTGTCGGTGCCAATCGCTAAACGCAACAAGTGTGGCACAACCAAGCCAACAAAGCTGATTACGCCGCCTAATGCCACCGCGCAGCCTACTAAAATAGACACAGCGAAGATCAAACGCCAACGTAATCTCGGAACGTTCACGCCTAACTGAGCAGCATGAGTCTCGCCAATCATGAGCTTATCTAGCTTACTACCTTGCAGACATAGCCAAATAATCACGGGAATCATTACTAACGTGAGTGAGTGTTGATACCAAGTAACACCGCCTAAACTGCCCATCAACCAGTACATCAATAAGCGAAGGCTGAGGTCATCACTAAAGTAGAAAGCCCACGTCACCATCGCACCAGAAAGAATGCCTAACGCGACCCCCACCAGCAGTAACTTGGCTGTAGTCAGTCGCATCGTTTTGACCATGCTCACCAGAATCACAGTAAAACAGAGTGACCCTAAAACTGCTGCGACCATGAAGAGTTCAGGTGTGGGAGCAAACGGCAAGAAGAACAGCACGATCACCATGGCTAAGCTCGCGCCACCGGAAATACCGAGCACACCCGGCTCTGCTAATACGTTGCCTAATAAGACTTGTAAGCTTGCGCCAGATACAGCCAAACCTGCCCCAATAGCAATAGCTGCTAAGAGTCGAGGTAAGCGTAAATCAATCAGTAGTTTTTGTTCTAACGTGGACAAGGTGCCCAGAGGGGAAATGAAGAGATCGCCAACCATTAGGTAAATTGCACTCAGCGCGACAAGCAGTGCTGCCATCAGATAAATGGCTCGCGTCCATTTGCGCTGTTTTTGGTGAAGAAGTTGTTGGAAATCCATATCAAGCTACTTTGAAAATGTTCGCGTAACCTTACCTGTATACCCAAATAAACTCAAGGCTCACACCGTAATGTGAACCTTGATATTTCAACCAGTTGAGCTGTTGTTTAGTCGCTTAAATCCGACTCAGTATTAATCGTACACAAGCTGACCGTGGTCGAATCGCGTTTCAACTTCACACACCATCAAGGCAGCTCGTTGACCAATAGCAACGTTTCGATTTGGGAACACCACGGCTTCGTTTTCATTCTTCGCCATTAATGGTTTGTCACCATCATGACCAAACACTTCACCGTGTTTAAATGCGGTAAAGTTCTCTACAGAATCAGAGAACATGAAATCGAAGTCATCATGCAAGCGAACAATAGTGCGGCTCACACGATACATGATGGTTCGTTTAGGTAGATGCTCTGGCTCAGCTTCAGCGATCAAGTTACGCATCGCCAAATCAAAAGCAGTGAGCTTATCAAGTTGGTTTTCACCAATTCTTGCTACCTGACCCAATTCCATTGTCAGAGCTTGCGCTTCGAAGTTTTCAGCGCTGTACCAACTGAAGGTGCTCGTTGGTGCATTCGACAGCAACACAGCTTCAACGTGGGCACTGTTGATGAAATCGAAAAGCTCCTTGTTGCGTACTTCGTGGCGAACCTTAGGGCTCACAGCGAACGAGTAATGCTTAGATAAACGGATTGCGCAGTGCAAATCTAGATGCCAACGAGTGGCAGGTTCCGTTTCTTTGTAAAACTCAGTAACCAAGAACTTCAAGTTCTTAGCGATATCCACTTCTCGATTGCTTTCGTGCTGCTTTTCATCAAACAGACGATTCATATTCACATCGAGAAAACGCGTATGCGCATTGGTCGCTTCTGGGTGAGCGATGATAAACAAGCATCGAGCATTTACTACTTGAAAGCCTGTCTCAATATCCTCAACTAATTTATCTACTAGCTCCATAGGTGAAGTTTCGTCACCATGAACACCTGTTGAGAAGATGATGTTCTTAGTTTCAGAATTATAATCCGCGGGAATTACTTCCAATACACCACGTTGATGAAGCTTAATTTCAACACCGTTACTCAGTACGGTCTGTCCTGCAAACACTTCTTGCTCAAGATCTAGGCTGTCAAAAAGAAATGATTGGCGAAAGAGGGTCTTCGTCATGCGCTACTCCTTAATTGCACGGCCGTATGTTAATAAATTGTACATAGAAATTGTGTCGCTAGGATCGCACTTATCAACAGAAACTCCGTTATCAATCACAAATACTACCCATATATTTTTATATTACCTGCTGGTTTTACTAACCGACATCTGTTCCAAATAACTTTCTCTATCCAAAATAACTTTGGAGGATCACAGCAAGATAAGAGCCACGTAAGCTAACACAGCTCTGACCTGCTATGAACAGATTGAGATCAATTAATCTTCCTGATTCAGCAATCTTTCGAATTCATCGATTTGAACTTTGACCATGTCGATGCTTTGTTGCCAAAAATCTGCTTGAGTTAGGTCCATTCCGAGATGCTTTTGCACCACTTCCTCTGCCATCATGCTGCCAGTATCACGAAGCAATGAGACATAATCACTATAGAACTGTTCGCCCTTAGCATCACGTTGTGCATAAACGCCTTTACTGAACAGGTAGCCAAACAGGTATGGATAGTTGTAGAAGCTCACTTGAGAGATGCTGAAGTGCAACTTACTCGCCCAGAAATAAGGGTCGGCTTCTGTCATTGCATCGCCGTACCAATCTTTCCAAGTGGTTTCCATCAAGTCACACAATTGTTTAGCCGTCAGCTCGCCTTTCTCACGCTGCTCGTAAAACGCTTTTTCAAACTCAAAACGTACTGGAATATTGACCATCAAAGCCAATGAAGAAGAAAGCTCTTCCCACAGCATTTCAAGTTTCTCATTGCGTGTTTGTGCTTGTTGTAACAAGTGGTCACGAACGATGTTTTCAGCGAAGATTGAAGCGGTTTCTGCGAGCGTCATTGGGTAGCGAGTTTGACACAACGGCATGTCTTTCATTACCCAGTTATGGAATGCGTGGCCCAACTCGTGTGCCAATGTCATTAAGTCAGAGCGGCTACCACTCCATGTCATGAACACAAGTGGCGTGCGTGTCGCGGCAAACTTAGTGCAGTACGCACCTAAACGTTTATTGGCTGCTGGTGCGGCATCAATCCAACCGTTCTCAACCATCAAAGCGACGAAGTCAGCCATTTCTGGGTTTACTTCAGCGAAAGCAGTTTTGATCACTTCGATCGCTTCATCAAATGGGTAAACCTTAGATTCAGCGTCACCCAGTGGCGGCATTGCAGCTAAGTGATTCCAAGGCTTCATTTCATCTAAGCCGTGGACTCTTGCCATCAACAAACCCGCTTTCTGACCAACAGCTCGATTGGCTTTTGCCACCGACATCATGGTGTCTAGCGTTTCTGGCACGATGCGGCTGCCATGTAGGCTTGGATCTAAGAAATGTACGTCGCTTATTTTTGAGCGCTTTTTGTTTTCAGTCAGTCGCCATCCAGCAAGTGCGTTTAAGATCGAAGCAAAAGACTCTTGATGCGTTTTCATCGCACCTTGAACCGCGCGCCATGCAGGTTCTTGTTTGTCGAATTCGCTGCCATACAACAAGCTCGCCGCTTGAGAAAAACCTAGAGCTTCGTCTTCACCGTCCAGCTTTAACGACAGTTTCAATGAACCCGTCAAGTTGTCGTACAAACGTCCCCACCCATCACGGCCATCAACCTTCATCGCGGCTAATAACTGCTCTTCAGCAACACTAAGGCGACTGCTCGACAGTTTGCGCGAGCTTTCAATAGCAAAGCGCTGCCCTGCTACATCGGCACTATCATGCTCTAATACGGCATTCACAAATTCAGGTTCTGCGTGAATCAACGTGTCTTCATAAGGGCTGAATGCTTGAGACATTTCGGAGTTCAATTTAGCTACACGGCCAAGCAGTGCTTTTGCTTCCGTGTGTGTCGCGTCGACCGATGCGTGGCAGTTAGCAAAGGTATTGATAGTGCTGAGTAACGTGCCTGCTGCTTCTGAGGTCTGGATTGCGTTTTGCATTGCCAGAATGATGTGACGCTTTTCAACGTGCAGGTACAACAGTTCAATACACTGTTGAATCAGTTCGATGTCTTGTTCAATTTTTGCATCATCAAGATCGCGATAAGCAATGCTTAAATCCCAACTCGGAGTTGTAATGACTAAATTCCTTTCACGTAGGTAGTAATACCAATCTGATATAGCGGCTGTTAACGCCGCTTTATACTTTTAGTTACTTTTAGTTACTTTTAATACTTCTAATATTTTTAATAGATTGTTAATTCTTAAACTGTGTTTTTTGAACACTCAGAGAACAGGTAGCCCTATCGCTTTCACGCTGATAAAGCTCTGCGCAAACTGAGTGACTTGAATATGAGTTATCGACGCATTCTCAATCGATAACTTCGAATACAAGCTCGGGTTTTTCCAATCAATATCAAGGCAATGCGCCAATAACATTCGAATTACGCCACCATGAGTAACCAGCAATAGATTGTCACTTGGATCATTCAAAAGTTGCGACCAAGCTTGAGTTACTCTGTTATGGAAGCTCTGTAAACTTTCCGCGCCGGTCAGTTTATGGTTTGCGGGATCTTGCCAGAAGGTTTCTAACATCGCCCACTTGTCTTCAAGTTCATCAAATGCGACCCCGTCAACTTCACCAAAGTTCATTTCCTGGAAGTCTGGTGCAAAAGATAAAGGCACTAACATACGCTCCGCATACAAGCTCGCGAGATCACTGCATCGTCGTAATGGCGAGGTAATAACACCATCGAAAGCGACATCGTTCTGAGCCAACGCATCACAAATCCGCTGTTGAAGCTTTGGGTTAACCAACACGTCAGATAAACCATTCAGTGCAGCTTTCCCTTCAACCTTGCCATGTCTCAGTAAATAGATATTTTTGGTAGTTCCATTGACCATGAGTGCGACCTAGCCTTGCGTATTTATAGAATGGTTTGAAGGTTTTAAATTCAGTGGTAATCCTGCGGCTATCAGCGTAACTCGTTCGACAACGCGAGCAAGCGCTTGGTTCATTCGCCCTGCATTGTCTACAAACAAGCGCGACACTTTACCCAGTGGCACCACGCCTAAACCGACTTCGTTAGACACCATAATAATGCGTGCTGGGCTTTGCTCTACGCTTCTAACCAAAGCTTCAACCACAGCTTCGACTTGCTCATTGGTCGCATCCTCACCCAGTTCAAAAATGATGTTGTTCAGCCATAGTGTTAGGCAGTCAATCAGTACTACATCATCTTGATTAAACGACTGCAGTTTCGTGGCTAATTCGACAGGCACTTCATGCTCAATCCACTGTTTACCGCGACGATCTTTATGATGGGCGATTCGTTCTTGCATTTCGTCGTCCAAATAAGTGGCCGTCGCAATATAGTTGAGGCGTCCATTTGAACATGCTTCAAGCGCACATAATGCTTGTTGCTCTGCAAAACTCGATTTGCCAGAACGTGCACCACCTAAAACAAGATGACGATGACTCTGATGCGCTTGATTATTCGTTGTCATATGTTGTCCCTGAAGTCCTGAATGATTTACATAAGGCCGTTATAAAAAGCAGCAGCGAACGCAACGTAAATCAGTAGCTCCATCAACTGTTGAGCCGCACCTAAGCAGTCACCAGTAAAGCCGCCAATTCGAGCCATTAACCACTTTTTAAAACCTGTTCTGAACAGATAGGCGACGACAGATAAAACCAAAGCGAACTCAAGACCAAACCACAGGCTAGGCAGAACGCCAACAAGCAATAGAAAGACAAGTTCGCCCCAAGTTTGCTTATTGGCCAATGGCTTACTTTTACTGGTATCTAAATCGCTGACGTAGGGCATGTCGTAAATCAGTGACGCAGCAATTGCACGGCTAAAGGTATAACTGGTAACTATAACCATAAACAAAGCAGTCATGTTGACCAATTCATTCAATAGCACCCACTTTCCAAACAGGGCCATAACCAGTGCAGACGCGCCATAAGTACCAATTCGACTGTCTTTCATGATGGTCAAACGGCGTTCTAAAGTCATGCCGCCGCCAATGCCATCCGCCATATCGGTCAAGCCATCTTCATGAAAAGCACCCGTCAGCATTAAGCTAAAACTCATCATCAAAAAGATCGCAAGCGTACTCGGTAATACCACATCGAGCAGTAAGAACAGACAGCCACACAATACGCCAAGCAACAAACCGACCATTGAGAAATAACGACCCGAACGGTTCATTCGTTCCGATGAATAGGGTGTATTCTTCGGCATTGGCAAACGAGAAAAGAAGCCCATTGCCAACGAAAACAGCTCCCATTGATAAGCAGCGCGATCTTTCAACGATCTTTGTGGCATATCACTCATTCAACCGTGACTCCAGCGCTCTCGAAGCTCGCCATGTTGTTGTAAAACTCTGCCGCCGCTCGGATGATTGGCATTGCCAATGCAGCGCCTGTACCCTCGCCCAACCTCAGCCCAAGATCAAGCAACGGCTCAGCATCTAGCAGCTCTAATAGGATTTTGTGCCCTGACTCTTCAGAGCGATGCGCAAAGATCATGTAATCACGGCAGTTAGGCTCAATTAAGGTCGCGACATATGCAGCGACTGATACGATAAAACCATCGACCAATACGGGGGTTCTGTTTTGATAAGCGCCAAGGAAAGCACCGACCATTTGAACGATTTCATAACCGCCGACCTGAGCTAGTACCTCTTTAGTATCTTTAAGCTCCAAGCCTTTGCAACGAACAACACCTTGCTCAACCACAGCCACTTTTCGCGCAAGTTGATCATTGTTGATACCAGTTCCTAGGCCAACACATTCAACTGCAGTGCGGTTTGCTAGTGCACTTAAAATCGCTGAAGCGCTGCTGGTATTGCCGATGCCCATTTCACCAAACATAATGATATTCGTGCCATTCGAAATGGTTCTAGATACAAGCTCTGTACCCAGTTCAATCCCGCGTTCAACCGTTTCTAAACTCATTGCGGCTTCGTTGGCAAAGTTATTGGTTCGTGTACCCAAACGCTGGGAGATCAGCATTGGGCTATCAGATTCGACTGGTAACAAAATCCCAGTATCCACCACCGTAATATCAATGTTGTTCACCGCACAAAAGCAATTGATCGCCGCGCCACCGTTTAAGAAGTTCAACACCATTTGTTGTGTTACAGCACTTGGGGCAATACTCACGCCTTCGTCTGCAATACCATGGTCGCCAGCAAAAATGATGATGCTTGGCTTGTGTAACTTGATATGTTCAACCGCTGAGCCTTGGCCTTGACTCTGAATTAACGCGAGCTGATGTGCCACTTTTTCTAATAAACCAAGAGCGCCTAATGGCTTAGTTTTTTGGTCAATACGATGTTGGATGTACGGTGAGTATTTTGTATCTAGCATAATTTTAGGGACACTTGATTTTGAGAACACGTAATTAATGGACAATGAGTTTCGAGAACTCGAGTTCTTTGTACGTTAATGGATAACTCTTATTTAGGGCGAGTGACGGAGAAGACATCAGGAAGCGTGGCGTATTCACCACCATCAGGTCGAGATAAAGGATCAATCTGGTTGGGAGCAAGAGTATCAAACTTGAGGTTCATAGCACGTCCTTGGTCTATGTGGAATACGACTCAGTTTACGTGTTAAGAAGAGCTGTATCCATGGCTAAGTAACAGAAACCACAGAGAGTGTTCTTAATTTAAACAGTTCACGCCCATTTTTCTCAAATTGAGAATCAAATTAACGCCCCCTAAAACAACCACATCGCTGATAACATAATTATCAGTAACTTACGTTTTGGCATCGTTTATGCTTTATTTAGAGTACTTATTGATCTCTCCATTGATAAGATCGTGCAGTGAACTCCCACAACACTGACACAACACAAAGAAACACTATTGATTGAAAGACAGCTCAAAAAATGGTTTAGGAGGTGTGATGATTCCCAACTCAAGTAAAAGAAAACCAAATAAATCAAATAAGAAAACGAGTAAAAAGGTAAGGAAAATCCCACTCTCCTTCACCTAGCAAGTAACAAAGTAAGTAACAAGCCCGTCGCCCAGCGGGCCTTGTTATATTTGGGGTTCAACTTCCTAGCCCCTCAACCACACCACTAGCTATTAAGTATTAACCACTCGTTTATCAAACTTTTATTCGCTTAAATTTCAAACACTCTTTATATTAAACAAGCATTTGCAAACGGGTAAAGGATAGCTATGAGCATTTCAGGAGACAAAGCATCAGTCATCGTTGCAGGGGCAACAGGACTGATAGGTTCAGACGTTCTGGATTTACTCATAGACGAGCCCGCGGTCGAGCATATCTATGCTTTGTCCCGAAGAGCACTTGATTCTCATTTTAACTCCAGCAAACTCCACACGCTCATTCACAGTGATCTGCAAGTAATAAGCTGGGATGACACCAAAGCGACGCCCAACTTAGGAATTATCTGCCTAGGTACGACCAAGAAAAAAGCCGGTTCTAAAGAAGCATTGCGTAAAGTCGATGTTGAATTAGTCAGCCAAGTGGCACAGTCGATGAAGTTCTTAGGCGTTCAACGTGTCGCGGTAGTATCAAGCTATGGAGCATCCGTCGATTCCTATTCACACTACCTCAAGTGCAAGGGGCAAATGGAACAAAACTTAAAACGTATCGGTTTCAAGCAATTGTTTATTGCTCGTCCTGGTCCTCTTGTTGGCGAAAGAGCCCAGCCACGAGCCGACGAAAAACTCCTACAAAGTATCTTTCCTCTGCTGTCACCATTTATGATTGGTAAATATAAGAACCTGCGCCCTATTCAGTCAAAAGACGTGGCACAAGCCATGTTGTTCCGATTATTCGAAAATAATTTCCAAAATATAGAAATTTACTCGTCAAGTGACATGCTCAATTTATTGGCAAAATATCGCTAAAAAGCTCACCTATTCATCACAATGTTGAATATCCACCCATCCTATTGAGTGGATATTACTAATCGTTCTATTAAATTACTTTTCCTTATTTTACGTTTTGTTACAGGTCGCTACTGTAGCTAACAGTATTTGCGCCCATACATCCAAGCACCCTATAGATTTAAAGAAATTCATAAGGAAAACAAATGTCATTTTCAGCTATCGCTGCCTTAGCGGTATTCACTGGTATCCTCTTTTTTCTCTACGGACAGCAGAAAAAAGAAAACACACTTTCTCGCCTTGTTCTATTAGGTTTAGTTTTTGGTAGTGCTTTCGGCCTAGGTTTACAACTGCTATTTGGTGAAGGCAATCCGGTCGTCAAAGAAACTTTGGATTGGGTAAATGTTGTTGGCAGTGGCTATGTTGGCCTATTAAAAATGGTGATCATGCCATTAGTATTGGTTTCAATGGTTGCGGCAGTAGTGAAGCTTGAGAAAGGCGGTTCACTGGGCAAGATTTCTGGTATCACTATTTCAGTATTACTGGCAACAACGGCGATCTCTGCAATTGTGGGTATTGCAGTGGCTCAGGCATTCGGTCTTTCGGCAGAAGGCTTAACAGAAGGTGCTCGTGAAACGGCTCGTATCGCAACACTAGAAAGCCGCATGGGAAGCGTGTCTGACCTAACTATTCCACAAATGCTGGTTAGCTTCATTCCAACTAACCCGTTTGCTGATCTAACCGGTGCTCGTTCTACTTCCATCATCGCGGTCGTTATCTTCGGTGTGCTTACGGGTATTGCTGCTCGTAAAGTGATGGCTGAGAAAGAAGAACTAGAGTCACCAATTCGCACTTTCGTTGAAGCGGCTCAATCTATCGTAATGCGCTTAGTTAAGATGATTATGGCACTAACGCCATACGGCATCGCGGCATTAATGGCGAAAGTTGTCGCAACATCAAGTGCTTCAGACATCTTAAGCCTACTGGGTTTCATTGTTGCTTCTTACGTAGCAATCATCCTGATGTTTGTTGTTCACGGTGTGTTAGTCTCTTTTGTTGGTGTAAACCCGAAAGAGTACTTCCAAAAAATCTGGCCTGTGCTGACATTTGCTTTCACCTCTCGCAGTTCTGCAGCAACGATTCCACTGAACGTCGAAGCTCAAATTACTAAGTTAAACGTTCCACCAGCGATTGCTAACTTGTCTGCAACTTTCGGTGCAACAATTGGCCAGAACGGTTGTGCGGGTATCTACCCTGCCATGCTAGCAGTCATGGTTGCGCCAACCGTGGGTATCGACCCAATGGACATCAACTTTATTCTGTCTTTGATTGCGATTATTACGGTGAGCTCGTTCGGTATCGCGGGTGTGGGTGGCGGTGCAACTTTCGCAGCGCTTATCGTCCTGCCAGCTATGGGTCTTCCAGTGACTATTGCAGCTCTACTTATCTCTATCGAACCACTTATCGATATGGCACGTACTGCGCTTAACGTATCAGGTGCAATGACAGCCGGTACGATTACAAGTCGTATACTGGGTAAGAAAGAACAAAAGGAGTTGGAACAAGCGAACGCTTAATTCGACTTCCTTACCGAAGAGCGATTAAAGCTTTTGGTATGAGTAAGCAAAAAACCGATGCAAATGCATCGGTTTTTTATTATCTGTCTTTTATCTGAGTCACTTTGTAAACGGCAGAACTTAAAGCACTAACTGAATCACTTTCTCAGCCAGTGCTTCATCGTCGTCTTCGCTCAACCCACTAATACCAATCGCCCCAAGCACCTGCCCTTTATGTTGAATAGGCACCCCACCCTTAAAACCGGTGATCTTTGGGTCTGTCCAATAGTTCAAGTCTTTACCTGTCGTCTTTGCCCACGCGCCCAAGTTACCACTCGGTTGTCTATCTCGTGCCGAGGTATAGGCTTTGTTTTGAGCTAACAAACCCGCCTGTACGCTAACGTTGTCCATTCGAGAAAACGCAAGCAGTTCACCATGTGTATCACACACACTCACCGCAATCGCTTGGTTGTTATGCCCTGCGATATCAAGAGCGCTATACACGAGTTGCTGTACTATTTTTTGATTCAACATATTGATCCCTTATGGCAGTGCCTGACCGCGTGAATACACGTATAAGTTGTACCACTCTTCGCGACTTAAGGTGATTCGAGTCGCTGCTGCAGAGGCTTTGATTCGCTCTAGATTAGTCGTGCCAATAACAGGTTGAATACTTACTGGGTGACGAAGTAAAAACGCTAACACAATCGCTTCACTTTCAACACCATATTGATTTGCCAACTGAGCCACATAGTGCGCGGTCTTTTTCACGTTATCGTGTTCTGAATACAAGCCTTGCTCTGCAAAGCGACCTTGCGCCAAGCAGCCCCACGCTTGCAATTGAATCCCCTTCATTTGGCAATGCTCTAGTGTGCCTGCAGCAAAATCAGATTGATGGTGACCTTGCGAGTTAATCATTACCCCATCGTTAAGCCAATCAAGCTTTGCCAAGCTCATTTCAATTTGGTTCGCGACAATAGGTTGGTGTAACGCAGATTGCAGATACTGGATTTGGTGACTGTTCATGTTAGACACACCGAAGAAATCGACCTTGCCCTGTGCTTTCAAATCCTCTAGCGTTCTTGCTAATTCATCTAGCTCCATTAGCGGATCAGGGCGATGTAGAAGCAACACGTCGAGTTTTTCCGTATTCAAACGATTCAGAATGCCCTCTACCGATTGACCTACCCAATCTGCTGAGAAATCATAACGGCCAACGTTGCCCTCAGCTTCAAAACGAATCCCACATTTAGATTGAATGAACATCTGATCACGCAATTCAGGGGCTTGCTGTAACGCTCGACCAAAGGCTTGCTCTGCTTTGCTGAACGTATAAATGTCAGCATGGTCGAACAAATTGATTCCTGACTCTAATGCTGTGTCGATTACGCTACGCGTTTGCGCTATATCAGCTGCCACTACTGGATTGTCGTTCCAGCCACCACCAAGTCCCATGCATCCGTAGGCGACTTGCCCAACATTAGGTAGATAGTTCGATAATGGAATGTTCTTTTTATTATCAGTTTTGCTTTTTGAATCAATGCTGTTCGTCATACCTGATCTCGCTTTGAAGATTTGATGCCAATAAATATGCCTCTATCATATTGTTCTTTTTAGAAAACAGAATATGCTAGTTACGAATTGATTGTTTGATATGACGAACAATAAGATTGGCCAGTTTTGAAGGAATATACACATGAACGAGCACAAGAGAATAGAACGACTGATCCTATTTGTAGAACTTGCTCAGCAACTTAACTTTACCAAGGCAGCAGAGAAACTCGGCATATCTAAGAGCTATCTTTCAGAGCAAATCAAACGACTAGAGAGCGACTTACAGTGCCCTCTTCTTGTAAGAACTACGCGCAGCGTTCGATTAACCCAAGAAGGCGAACGTGCCTTACAACAAGGCTTAACCATTCGCTCTCAAGTATTGCAGCTTGAACGCAGTGTTTCAGAGCAACACGACATCGTTAAAGGTACATTACGGCTGACAGCACCAAAGATGTTTACCGAGGTCTTTCTATTCGGTATCTGCCAACAATTTAGAGAGCAATACCCAGAGGTTCGCTTCGAGATAAACAGCAGCTACACCAACTTCAATCTTAACCAAGATGATATCGATATCGCCTTTCGCGCCACTAACACCCCACCAGATAACATGATCGCGAAACGATTGATTACCTATCAACATGATTTAGTCGCGACGCCCGGTTACCTTGATCAATTTGGTCGCCCAACCAATGTAAGTGACTTAATTAATCATCAATGCTTGGCTACACTGCACCAAACCAAGTGGCCTTTAAAATCTGCAACTATTGATGTATCTGGTTGGCTTTCAAGTAATGACAACCACTTACTTAAGCAACAAGCCATGGTAGGAAGCGGCATTATTCGAATCGCGAGTTATTACGTTGATAAAGAAGTTGCGCATGGAGAATTAGAGCGAGTATTACCTGACGAGTGCCTACAACAAGGCAACAGTATTTATCTGTTCTACCCACAAGTCATATATCCGGCAAAGAAACATCAAATGTTCATTAAGTTTGTTCAAAATTACTTTGAAAGTTTAAGTCAATAAATTGATGGGTTAGCGAGCTAAGTCAAGTAAACTTAAATAACACGAAATAAGGTTTAAATAATTCCCTCGTTTATATACCTGTATTTTAATAGTGGTTATTGAACAATAATAAAGCGCTTTTACTCATGCTCTTATTAGTTATCGTATTTAATCGCAAGAAATTGTGCATTTGTTCAATAATACAATGAGTTAGCTATGAAGAATCATCATGATTGATATATGATGCAACGCTTCAACATGCTACACCACCTTGGCACCAGTTCGATAACGGGATCCTCATGAGCTTTATTATACTTTTACTTCTTCTACTATTCGTTGGCATTACACGTTTACTTCAATGGCGAACAACTTCTAATTTTTTATCTCTTCTTCTTATATCGTCATTTGTGTTGATTGGTTCAGGTTTGATCCCTCGTTATTTATTAGACGACCTACAAGCGAATTATGAAAATAAGCCTGATATCCAATGGTCTGACAATAACGCCATTGTTCTTCTAGGTGCAGGCACGCAGTTAATTAAAAGCACGCAAGAGTTCGAGCCAGCCTTTTTCTCTTTTGGCCGAATCAGCGAAACTGCAAGCCAATATAAAGATTGTGCAAAAGCGCAAACCACATGCAAAGTGATCATCAGTGGTGGTGATGCTCAGAATAACGGCGTTACAGAGGCTGAAGTTTATGAACAGCAACTGCTTAGGCTTGGCGTTCCAATGGCCGACATCATTCAAGAACCGAACAGCGTGAACACGTGGAAAAATGCACAGCTGACCAGCGACCTGATGAAGCATCATAAATTCGACAACATTGTGCTGGTTTCATCTGGCCTGCACATTCGCCGCAGTGAACTCTATTTCAACCACTTCGGGTTGGACGTGATTCCGGTTAGAGCTGATTACATGGCGGCTCAAATTTCATGGCTGCCACTGTGGTACAACTTTGCGGTAACAGACTTTGCTCTGCACGAACAAATCGGCTTTGCTCGATACAACATCTACAATTTTATGGGTTGGAACAGCAAACGCGAAAAGCCTGGGGATGCTTAATCGCGTTCAATTAAGATAATTTGAGCGATACAAACAAAAATGCAGCAGCAACCGAAAGGTTGTTCGCTGCATTTTTTAATCCTACCTATCACAGCATCATTTCTTATTCTGGCTTACGTTCTTACTCACCATCCAATCAGCAATATATCTTTCTATTCAATCTCACTAGCCTAATTTTCCAAGCCCATATCCTAGATAACGAAGTTACAGGAATACAAACGTTCAACAATTAACCACCCATTAATTGGATGGTTGATACTAATTAAAATCAATCAAGATAAGTCTTTATCAAACAACAAGATGATCAGCACAACCCTCTGATATTTATAAGTATTTATTTTCAATTCATTTCAGTACTTTTGGCTTTGTTTTATATGACAGAGTACACCCCGCTAGAGACCCTCGGCTTTAAACAATACTCATAACAACACATATAAATCGAATCCAAAAACAATAGCCAAATATTGGCAACTAGGAATTTATTCATGCTTAACGTCAGTAAAACCATTCTATTTAGCACTACCCTATCGTTACTACCTTTGACGGCTCATTCAAAAATATACTCAGACCAAATTGTCTTAGACAAGCTTGGGGAAGATGTTTGTCGCTCGGACTATCGACCACTTACTCATACCGAAGCACAAGAACACAAAACAGCGCTTATCTCTCGCATGAACGTGTGGGACATAGCAGGCCTTCAAAATGACTGGGTGATCATGGGCTCGGGCTACCATGGGCTAATCAAACGAGACCAAGCCAGCGACGGCACATGGTGTTATCCCAACCACCCAGACGCAGGTTTGCCTTACTATCAAGCGCAAGCCATTGAAGAGCACGACAACGTTGAGGTTCAACGAGCGTTAGTCAGCGACAATGCTAGCTTTATCCGCCCATTGAGTTACTTAGCACACAACCTGGGTTACGCTTGGGTTGGCGGTGACAATGGACGCTACGTAGGCCAAGATATGGGAATCAAACAGCTTAACGATGGTTGGGAGATAAAGGGCAACAGCGACGGAGCATGCTCTGGTGAACGCTGTAACGAAAAGACAACAATCATGGTGGATAACTTCTCTTACACACTCGATAGCAAAGCATTTTCTCATGGTGACGTTAGCGAACCAGAACAAACTCTTATCAATACAGTGTCGGCTTACGCTATTAATGACAGCGACGAATCGAAGCAGATCATCGTTGACCTTCATTTTGAGCAATCCACCCAGTGGCGCAAAACCAATAGCTTTGACCTCTCAGACTCAGTAATGCTCAAAGAGAACTTTACTTGGCCTCAGGTTGGGAAAACAGATGTAACAGTGGTGCTTGAGCAAGACCAACGTTTCTCTGATACCGACAATGGTTCTCGCTCAGAACCTACAGAGCTTCAAGCGATCATCACCGTACCGGCTAATTCTGTTTTGCCCTTTAGAGTCGAGTTTTATCGCTCAAGTATCTCTTACCCGTACCGCATAAAAACGAACATCGGCTACGACGTCAATTTCACAGGCTTCTTACGCTATAGCGGTAATGCACTAAGTTCACACCCAACAAACCGACCAACAATCTCACACACCTTCACCATGGGGACTAATAGCGAAGAACAAGCGAATATACGCTATCAATGGGATCACCGTTATATTCCTGGTGAGATGAAATGGTGGGATTGGAGCTGGGCGATTAACGCGAATGGCTTAAGCAGCATGCAATATGCCGCGGGAGCAAGTGTACGTCCCTTCTACACACACGTAACTGGCCAATTCAGTGCTGAATCTCTATATTCAGGCCTGATCGATATCGGTGAACAGCACTCTGTAGGCTCATTCGATGCGATGACCGCACTGAACAATCATAAAATTTATTATGCAGGCGATATTCAGGTGGTTACTGACTTTGATTCTGAAACCCTTTCGCAGCTGGGGTTTGAAGATGCTGAACTAACGATAAACCCAGCACAACGATAAGCCCACTAAGCTAGTAAACGATAGCTGTAACAATAGTGATTCTTCCAAGCCCACCGCACTCGCTTTGGGCTTGATTTTTCTTAACTGAATTGTTCTTAATTTCTTTATCTTCGGTTCACTAGACTCACTCAATTACGCCTAAAACATCAGGCTCTTGAATCATTCCACACTGACTTAAAAATGACATCACAACGAAACAAAAGTTTGAGTTAATGGGGCCGGTTATACACTGGGAATCCATCAGGAGGATCTATGAAACACTGCCCATCTTGTTCAACTGAACTGGTCGCAAGAGACGATGTACAAATTTGCCCACGCAATGAAATCGGCGACTGCTATTTCGATGGCTATGAGCAATATCAGCTCGAATATCATCAACTTAAACATAGCCAACAAGACTCAACTTTCGACATCGCAGACATTGTTGCCGATTAGCAGGCCAAAGCCTTAGTCGGTAACCTACCAGTAAAGCGGTCGTAAGTGAGACACTGGCAATGAATTATTTCTCGAATATAGAGACATGACTGGTTCAGATGAACCCGTAAATAATTCTATGCAGTTGCCAACATTGAAAAAGCCCCGATGCAAGACACATCGGGGCTTTTTAATACTTCTTCAACGCAACAAGTAATTGACGAATTAGATAGTGGTTTAGTCGAGGACTACCACATTAGATCATCTGGGATCACAAAGTCTTTGTACGGGTCATCTTCGTCTACTTCATCAGAGCTTGAAGCTTGAGTATCAACGATAGATTCTTCGTCACGCATCGCGATCTTGTTCGCTACCGCCGTAGGGATAACAACATAGCTTTCGCCTTGACGCGCGATACTTAGAATACCTTTACTTAGTTGCTTTTGAGTCAGGTCTTCTACGTAAAGGTATTTAACTAGCGTACCATCGGTGAAGTTGTATTTGATCTCACCATTCTTCTGTTCGATCTTGTTCATCTCAATCAGTTGCTTCACTTGAGCTTTAATTTCTTTGCTCAACTGTTGTTCTTTCAACTGTTGGTTTAACTCTTTGTCTTTCGCTTGCTGCGCCAGTTTAGTTTCTTCTGCTGCCGCTTTTGCTTCACGAGACTGAACGCGAGACTTTTTTGAGCCCTTCTTCGCCTTCTTTAATTTTTTCTCATTTACCAAGCCAGCTTTAAGCATTTGCTCTTGGAGTGTTAACTTTGCCATGACTTTCCCAGTTCAGGATTAAAAACGACACTATCATACCTGTTTTTGAGGAATCTGTTTACTGAACAATGGCAAAATTTATGCTGATAGAGCAAGGCTGTTAGCGTTATCCCTTATCGTGATTCACAGTATCCACATCTGGTTATTTCCCGACCTCTGATTTCCACGAAAACACACCACTAGTGACTTACCCTCAAATCCAAATCGTTCCTCTGTTTGTTAACGTGCGCGCGTATCACTTATCATTCCGACAAAGCAATATGTTAATTTTCAATGAGTAATCGAATTTATAAAACCATGGCATATATCTAATATTTGGATAATTCTGATAGAGTTATAACTCCAATGTCATAACTCTTTACTACGTTGTTCTTTAAACCAATCAGTAAGGATAACGTGAAAATGAAAACTCAATGGACTTGCCTGAGTGCATTACTTGCATCAGCTTCATTCATTTCAACCTCTGCTAGTGCAGATACCGATGTGTATCTGACCAACAACACCAACCAAGTGATGACGATTCAAGCCAACCATACCGGCACCGATCTACTTCAACTTGGCGATGAATGGCAACAACATGTTGAGCAAATTGGCCCGTGGGAAACGAAGAAGCTGATCAGTTTCAATCGTTGGACAGGCGTAAAGTCCGGTAAGACATACGAGTTTGACACCGTGGTATCAAACTCTATTGGAGAAAGCGTCACGCTTAATCAAACCATGGAAGGACATTGGTACAACTCAACACTGCAACACGGTTTGAGCGCGGCAGACGTTGACTTAACACAGCATGATGATCGCAATATTCATCGTAGCTCTACTAACGCTTTTGATGTGAATACTGAACTCGCGCTTAAAGCCGATTCAACCGCTCGCTACGATGATATTTACTACACCATCACCCCACAAAAAGTGGATGAGCAACCCGAACCAGACGCCAATACACTGAAAGTGATGACCTACAATATTTGGGCTCTACCGGCTATCGCTTCGCACATCGGTGATCGTTACGATCTCATCCCTCAATACGTTAAGGGCTACGACGTGTTAGCGCTTCAAGAAGTGTTTGCCAACGGACGAGATGAGTTCCTGCGTGAACTGGCAAAAGAGTACCCATACCAAACTAAAATGCTCGATAAGGATGGTATCAACATCTATGACGGCGGCGTGATCATTGTGAGCCGCTACCCTATCGTCAACGAAGCGCAATACGTGTTCCCTGATTGTACGGGCACAGATTGTTTTGCTGATAAAGGCGTGAATTACGCTGAGGTCATCAAAAATGGTCAGGCTTACCATGTGTTTGGTACGCACACCGCCTCGTTCGACACGGACACGGCGCGTGATTATCGTCAGCGTCAATTTAGACAGATGCGTGAACTCGCTCAATCACTGGAAATACCAACCTCAGAAACGGTGATTTACAGCGGTGATTTCAACGTGAACAAGCTTAAGTTCCCTGGCGACTACCAACAGATGTTCGCTAACTTGCAGGCCACTGAGCCTGAGTATTCAGGTTATACCGCTTCAACTTTTGATCCTCGCATCAATAACTTTGCTGGAGAACCAATGTCTGGTGGGGAAAACGTTGAATATCTCGATTACGTAGTGGTGAGCTCGGAGTACGCACAGAAAGCTCACAACAATAACCGCGTTGATGTGCCTCGCTCGACCAGCAGTGAATTATGGAAGCACTACAACCTTTCAGATCACTTCCCTGTAAGTGCTGTCATTAAGTAACGCGGTGAACGGATAATGCATCGAGTTATATTAATCCTAATGCTCGTCGCTATGACGAGCATTGTTGGCTATTCATGGTCATCAAAATCCACTGAAACACTGCAATCTTCGGTTCAGCATACAGAAGAAAAGCAGCACGTTTCTAAAACGACTGATAACGATAGACACACATCAAATACGGCAAGCTTTTCAGACAACCCCGTTTCTCAAGGCAAACAAGTCCAAGCTGAAGACCTGCACGGAAAAGTGTATGCAGAAAACCTAACAGAACTTGAAGGTAAGGCGCTGCTCAATGAGCTCGATGAGTTTTGGACGCTTTGTCAACAAGTGGGCAATTGCACTGAACAACTCGCGCAGTTGAAAACTGAGTTACCGATAGAATGGTTTGAACTATTAAGTGATTACCGAAAGCTCTCTGCCGAATGGCAAGTAAGGGAAAGCACAATTCCACTCGAATCCATTGATTCTTTGGAAGCACGAGTTGAGCTGTTCAAGCAGTCTGCACAAGAGGTTTGGGGAGAGTTAGCCCACCAGCTGTTTGCCGATCAATTTGCGCAATTGGATTTTACGCTCAGTGCAAACATTCTTGAGGAAATTGAGCCCACTGAGTTTGTCTTGCACTACCAAGATTTGCTCTCGGAATGGGAAAGTAAAACGGGAACATTAAACGCAGAGACTCCGGCTCAAAAATACGAGCTTGCTGTCTCACTGCTGCCAAACAGCTATAACCCTGCCGAGCTAGCGACGATCAAGGCTGAACTTCAACAAACATATTTAGATGCAGAACAAGCTGATAATATCACCGCGCGCGAACAACAAGTGACGCAACAACAACAGACGGTAATGACCTATCACGACCAACTTGATCAATTGAAATCGAGCTTAGAATCTCAACGTTCTGCAAGTCATGCCAATTGGGATACTCTGGAATGGGACAGTTATTATCAACAGCAAGTAGCTGAATTTCGTGAACAGTTCTTTAGGAAATAGAGCTCGACAAATATTTACAACCAGATTAAGTAAAACCATGACGAAACTGCGCGGGCGTTTTACTCAGCCACCCTTTAAACGCCCTTCTGAAGTTTGCAGGGTCGCTATAGCCGAGCCTTTCACCGATATCGTCGATAGTCATGGTTGTGCCGAGCAACAACTCTTTGGCTAACTCGACTCGGACTTCAGTGAGTAGCGTTTGATAGCTAGAATTGTGAATAACCAGTTCTCTGCGTAGTGTACGAGAACTGCAAGCAAACTCATCCGCGAGTTGTTCGATATTCGGAAAGTTGCCTGCAGTTTGGTAAAAGATCGTTTTGATCTGGTTGGTCAACAGATGTTCAGAGTCCAACGTGTCCACTATCGACTGACAAGAAGTGAGATAGCGTTTAAGCGTTGCGGCATCATGTGTGGCTAATGTTTGTGATAGAACCGAGGCGTCGAAGCGCAGCTCACAGGCGCTATGCCCGAACGTCACCGGACACTGAAAGCGTTCATCATAGAGCTTGGCATAACTTGGTTCAGCATAGGGGAAAGACAGCGCTTTAATCCCTAACGCATCGCCAGTTAACTCTTGGAACAGTGAAAGGATTGAGCTTAAGAAATATTCGTTGCAGAACGGAAGTAGATCCCCGACTTCCAAGGTGTTTTCAATTTGAATCACAGCGTGTTCAGCATCAACAATCAACTTAACCGAAAAGATAGGCCCGTTTAAGCGCAGGTACTTAAAACCTGATTTGATAGCCTCGCCCACATTCTGACTGGTCGACAGTGCATAACCCAATACTCCGAAGTGGCTCAAGCTGGCATGTTCTCCCAACCATAGACCCAAACCATCATGTGGAAAGCTTTGGTTAGCCGCACTAAAGATTGAAAGTTTATCTGCGTAGGTCAGCTTCCCATTTGGGTCTCGCCAATCTAGGTTTTCTAGGCCAACACCAACAACCAGTTTTTCAATATCGATGCCTCTTTGCTCTAGCGTATTCAGTAGCAACACTACATCCAATGAGCCCAATTGGTGCCGATGCTCTGTTGGCATGTACTCCGCGATAATTTCCAACCGAATCTCCTTATATTGAGCCTATTCCCAAACTCATGACTACTCAGCTTCAACAACACATGCTGACAAAATCGTGATTGGTAACCTGCTCTTGTCCGATTATGACCTCCCAATTCTACGTTACTCGCCGCACAATGCTGTTAATTGTTAAATTTATGTGAACCGTCGCAATGATAAAAACCAACCCTGCCCCACACAATTTGATTGATTCTAATGGTCAGCCGACAATTGGGCATTTCGATGGCATCCCGAAACATCTCAACATAGAAAAATTCGACTATCGCAATTCAATGGACGGAAAAGCAAACCCTTGGCACAAGTACTTCCATTACAAGCAATTTCAATTTGTCAGCGTTGTTACCGAGACTCACATAATCGGAGTGGCCATTGCAGACATTCGTTACTTGAGTTCTGCGTTTTGTTACGTCTACGACATCGAGAATAACAAATTAGAAGAGTGCTCTTGGCTACGACCACTGGGGTTTGATAAACAAGTCACGAGCTCCCCGTTTGAA
This sequence comes from Vibrio bathopelagicus, assembly GCF_014879975.1. NCBI lineage: Bacteria > Pseudomonadati > Pseudomonadota > Gammaproteobacteria > Vibrionales > Vibrionaceae > Vibrio > Vibrio bathopelagicus. The sequence continues at coordinate 2,120,451 of NZ_CP062500.1, forward strand.
GGCACGACAAACATCGCAAGGCAAAACATTGTGTTTGATATTGAGAACGGGCAATGGAAAGTTTCACTCAACACAAAACTCATTAAGGCTGAGCTTTGCTTAGAATCAGAGCATGACAGTTTACCCTTGGCAATGTGTAGCCCAACGGGTTACTCGGGGTGGACCTACACCCAAAAGCATAACGCGTTAAAAGTAACGGGCACCCTTGAAATCAACCAACGTGAAATCGCCCTCGACCACGCTCGTGCTGGCTACGATTTCTCTGCGGGATACATGAGGCGCGAAACCAGTTGGCGCTGGGCGAGCATCAACGCGAAATCCAATAATACCGACATTGGCCTCAACCTCGCATCAGGTGTCAATGAAACAGGAGGGTGTGAAAACGTATTATGGGTGAATGGCACCAGACACTTGCTCAATGCCGTGCAGTTTACGTTTAGTCGTCAAGACACGGATTTACCTTGGCAGGTAACCTCGCAAGATAGTCGTATTAACCTGACTTTCACCCCCCTTAATAAGCGAAACGAAAAGCTCAACTTGTGGTTGCTAAAGAGTAACTTCCGTCAGTTTATCGGTCACTTTTCTGGTTCGATTCAAGACAACAACGGCGTAACTCACCAACTCGATAACATTCTCGGCCTAACCGAAGATCATTTCGCTCGTTGGTAATACAACACATTAACCAAGATTCCAACTTCGGTCCTCCTGTAAGGTTTTCAGGTTACAGTTCTCGAATATAGCTGACTCTCAAATACAGATAGTAGAATAGGAACAAGAAATGAATATCGACGCATTAATCAATCACCCAGAATGGCTGCTGTTGGTATTGGCTCCTTTGTTCATGATCTGTATGTTGGCCGAATATTTTATTGGTCAGAAACAAGGCCGATTGCCAGATAATTCAAGCTACAAATTGTCGGAAGTGATTTGTAATTTCACATTAGCAGGCATGCATCAACTCTCCGATTTATTAACCGGACTCGTAATCGTTCAGCTCTATCTCTGGCTATTTGGTTGGCACTTATTGGACATTGAAATGGGCGTGCTGAGTTTCATTGTGTTGATGGTTCTACAAGACTTTTTCTATTACTGGTTTCACAGAGCAAGCCACCGCGTTCGCTGGATGTGGGCGGCACACGTGGCACACCATAGTTCAGAAAGCATGAACTTCAGTACGGCTTTCCGTCAAAGTTTAATGTACCCACTTGCGGGCATGTGGCTATTTTGGGTGCCGTTAGTCATCATAGGTTTCGATCCTAAATGGGTGATCTTTGTGGTGCTTCTAAATTTAGGTTTACAATTCTTTGTGCATACTCAATGGGTAAGAAGCTTAGGACCATTGGAGTACCTGTTTAACACTCCATCGCATCACCGTGTTCATCACGGCAGAAACCCACAATACATCGATAAAAACTACGCGGGCGTTCTTATTATCTGGGATAAGTTATTTGGTACGTTTGAACCAGAAGTGGAAACGGTGCGTTACGGCGTCACTAAGCCCGTAAACAGTTTTAATCCGCTAGCGGTGACCTTTCAAGAATGGAAGGCTATCTTCAAAGATTTACGAAACCAAAAGCTGACATTGAAGCAGAAAGTAAAGTTAATGCTCTCGCCGCCTTCTGACTAAATAACTTACATAAAAATAGACCGTACAGACCTAATACACTCTGTGGAAGTCGATAAAATGGAAGGTGAGATCGCTCACCCAAAAGTCACCGTCCAAGTCGGCTCCTTGGACGTATCTTTTGTCACCCATCTCTAGGGTGATAATGTACTTTCCAGCGATCAGCCCTTCGACCATGTAAAAGCCGTCACTCTCTATTTCGCTAGAATACTCAGTCCCTTTCTGGATATGTTTGAAGTGCAGATACGCATTGCTTGCGATAGCGCCTTCCACTGTGCCATCAACACCAAACGACACCACCATTTCGATATTGGCATGAGTCAAACCTACCTGCTTGGTATTCACAAACACGGGGTTTTGAATCGGTGTGAGGTTCAGATCGAGCGCCCCTTCATCAATATAGATGGGTAGATTACTTCGGGCCGGAACACTCAAAAACTCAAAATGACCTCTCGCATCACTGATCGCGCGTTGATCGAGTATCTGCAGACTCACCCCAGGTATCGGTTGTTTATGGTGATCATATACAATCCCAGTCAATTTAGAATGGTTGTATCGATTCCATTCAACAAACTCTCCGATGTTTTCATCAAAGTAAGTTTTAGCCCCGAACTCAGTGGTCATTTCAACGCCGTAACGGTCTTCGGTTCCCTCCAACTTAAACAGTAAATAGGGGTTCACACGCGCTTCCAAAGAGGCCGTAAACGAGACATCCTGCTTCTGATAGCGTGCTGATACGTTCGTGGTGAGTTCTTGGAATACGTTAAAAGGATCAAGCACGCACTCTTTGCATGCATTTCTTAAAGAGAGTTCGGTTCTTTCATGATGACCAGAACCATTAACCGTTCCAGAGATATTCCACGACGTATCAGAAAATCCACTTTTGGCGAGTTCGACCGTATGTAAGTAACTGTCTTCGTGAGTGTCTTTAATGTATTGATAGTCGCCAGCATAGGATAGAAACAGATTACGGGACACTTTAGAGTTAACTTTGGGTTCAACACTGAGCTCGTCTTCATCGTCTCTGACCGTTAAAAATGCAGTGAGGTTTGCAAGCGACAAGTTGTATTTGAAAATATCGTATTCCATCGACTCCAAGTCTAATTCATCGGTTTTATTGAGCTCAATTGACGCCGACTGATCGCTGCCGAGCAAGATATCAAACTCCATTGGAAAGCGATTGAAATCAGGCAACCATCCGATATGACCTGCAAACCAATGTGCTGGTAAGTATCGCCCTTGAAAGCCAATCAGGTCTTTACCACGTTGCCTCATGAAAGCGCTCCCCACGGTAAAGTAATCAGCAAGGCCATATTCCAGAGACACGGCACCCGCTCTGTCTGCACCTTCATTCCCGACCACCTGCACGCCCCAATCGTTGCGTGGCAAAAATGCATCTTCTAAACCGGCGACGGTAATCTCTTCTTCTTGCCAGACGCCTTTTGATAAGTAGTAGCGAAACTTGATGGTGTCACCCGGTGAGATGTTGTCTTCTTCCACAACGAAACGTCCAAACTCATCAGAACGATAAGTGGTTTGATAGATGCCATTAACCAACACATCAATGCTGATATTGGGCTGCGTAATACGTTCCAGTTGCAGGTTACCAAACTCAGGCTGACGCTTTCGGTTGGTGTAATAGAGCCCATCTTCGAGTGTTTGATTGACGGTAAAAACACTGCCATCTAACAGTACATGCCCGATTTCAAGAGAGCCTTCTCCTTCATTCGCCTCAACCGCAATGTTGTAATAGACGATGGGTTGATCTTCTCGCGAATCAATAGACAAGCGAGACAAGGAGTGTTCGGTGCTTAATATAGTGTCGGAGATGGCGTAAACATCGCCGCCCGTTTCACTATCATGATAAACAGAAGCTGCAACTCTCGTCGCCAAACCCACCGTCGCAAGCGGCTCTATAGCTGGGATGTTGCCCGCACGCTTTAAGTCTTCTGCTTTCTTACGGGATTCATTTTTTATCTTAGAGATCACCGCTTCTAACTCGGTCAACGAGCTGAATTCTGGTGAGACAGTTAACCGATAGTCATCAATGTCCCATCGGATTTTGGCAGGAATGCAGGCTTGCAAACTGTACCAGTGGATGTAGGTTTCTGAGTCAATCACTTCAAATTTGATTGACTGGATATTGTTGTCATCGCGATAACAAAGGCCTTGCTCGGTATCGACAATATAGGGAGGAGACTCTCTCCCCACATCTTGCGGTAGGTAGATTTCGCAATAGCCGTTTCCATCGCACTGCCCATTCATCTCTAACAGAGAAAAAGCGGCATTCGATGTCGAAATGAAGGGCTCTTCGTAATCATCCATCATGACACGATAAAAGCTATCGCCGACTTGCCCAACTCGAACTTCAATATGAGCGGGATAAAGTTCAGTCGCCTCGTGTTCCTCTTCCGAATGCACTACAAAAGGAAACAGAGAAACAAGCAAGACAACTCGCCAAATCATGTGTGTGAACATTGATTTTTTCGTCACTCGATAGATCGCTTTGTCACTCAATCGAGCGTGATATCACTGGCAATACATCTCTCGATTTACAAAACACATTCGTACAAAGTCTGTTCGTTCTGAACCAGTGAGATCTTTGACCCTTTTGGAAAAGGCTTGGTTAATTCCGCATTACGAAGTAGCACCACTTTTTCACTATGCTCGTCGACATTTAATTTCGCAGTAAATTGAAAGTTACCATTGTTAGTGATCTTGAGGTTTTGGTCATCACATTGAAACTTCACATCTTGTACCTGCTCACCTTTCTGAACATAAACCGGTACATAGCTGTTGATATGAAAGTTAAGTTGAAAGGCTGAACCGTCGCTGTTGGTTTTACTCGAAGACAACGCAATGTCTGATAACTCTGCGGCTTTTGCTATCGGTGAAAACCATAAGTAAGCTCTGTATTCGCCATCAGGCATGTCGGCTGGCAAGGCGTTCATACGTAAGCGGACAGTGCGTCTTTGATTGGGTTTCAGTTCACGAATAATCGGTGGTGAGACTTTAATCCAATTGGCGATGTTTTCAGACTCTGCAATATTGGCGTCGGTACGAACCAGCCCATTAGCTTTTACTGGTCGATAGATAGGTTTGATCTCCAATCGAATCGGTTGATCTGAATTATTCTCCACGACGATTTTCTCCGTCACGGAGGTATCTGCGTCTAAAACAAAACGAGTGGGAGCGATTAGGAGTTGAGCATAGGCTTGTGCCGTGAAAAGTAAGCCGAGAACGCATGAGATAAACAACTTCATTTATAATTAACCTCAAAAGGGATAGTGCTGGTATAAACGCCAGCAGGATGATTAGCGCCGATTTTTACTCTCGCGCCAATGCACAGTAATTTGCTTCTTCCATTGCCTTTTATTTTGGCTCTGCCTCGCTTTGATAAGCCGCAGCCAAAATAGAACTTTTTAATACGAAGACGTTTAGATTTACGAGAATGGTTGAGGTACTGCTTAGAAGGGAGAGAAACCACGATCTTTTTACCTGGTTCGCCTTCAACATAAAAACGCACCACATGGATCTGACTATTAGTCGGATTAGCATCGGCGTTTTGACCCGACCCAGAGATATACATACCCGGAAACTTCACTTCCATATTTTCAGGAATGATTTCTAGAGCATGAAATGGGCTTGAATAAAAAACCAGCCCTATATATATCGAATATTTTAATAGAAGCTTCATAGTAAAAGCGGCTGCTTTACAACAGCCACAATATTACACCTGTTTCATTTAATTACTGGTAAGTAACATCGACTGCAACGTTTGCAGTATAAGTACCAGCAACTAAAGTTGCTGTTGACGTTTTTGCTGTACCACCAATTTTAAGATCCGCAGTACCACCCGTCAGAGTGATAGCACTATTAAAGTCAAATTCAGCCCCAATTGTATTTGCGCCGTTAAGTAAGTCAGTGTTAGAAATACTGACTGTTACCGCATCACCAGACTCTCCAGAAAGCGTAAATGCCGCAGCACCTGCGTCACCTTGAGCGATAACAATATCTGTTGTGTTATCTGAAGTGATGATACCGAAGTCCAAATCACTCGTTTTTGTCATTGTAATTGCTTGTTTTACTTCTAGCGTTGCATCAAAAGTGTCACTCACAGCGAAAACGTTCGCTGAAGAGATAGAAAGTGCAGATACAGCAACAACCTTAAAGACTTTGTTCATTTCTTTAATCCTTTATATAAAATCGGCTTTATTATTAGGGTTACCTAACAGTCAACCAAAGTTAACAATTAAGTAACAACAATCCTATTTAGAAAATATATATATTGACACCTATTTATAAAGAAATGAGGCGCATTGAGAATAAGATCACGCAAATTGATATAAATAACACTAGCAAAAATAATGGTATTTACTTATTTCCATCAGTTAGATATAAAACTGGTTTTACATTTAATTCCTTTATTTTTGTAAGCCATTATTTTTTATAAAAGGCAACTTAATTAAAATAACCACAAAATAGTAAAGACCAATAAACACTTATTTAATTAAGGTTAACTGTTATATAGATCATCGTATTGCAATATAGTCTCAAAAGTGAAACAAACCAGTATTAATCTTAAGTTTTAATAAAAATGAAATATTATCGCACCTTGTATTATCTAATTAAAACAAGGTGTCTATAAAGTATTAAAAATGAGACAAGTACAACTCACCAATTAAGTTGATTTCTACACTCATAAATACCCCGAAATTAATTAAAGCTAAGAGAATTATATTGCCGATGGACACCTACGTGGGCAGAGCGCGACACAGGCAGATGCAGCGATTTAAACACTCGTACGATAGCTTAACCTGTCCAAGAAAAACGAATGCACCTCTAACCATCGTCTCTAGAGTAAACCGTAAACAAGGTCGTTCGCGGTACCTTCAAACCCAACTCATGAAGACCTAGGTATAGAGGTAAAAGGAAGAATCATTACTAAGAAATAGTCACAACTGGATTTTAAAGCACAGCTATCGACTCGATTGAATAGTAAACCACCGTTTTACGGCAATTTATTTGTGATCTGGGTTGCACGCGTACCGCATACTATCAGATACTGAACAAAACTAACCTTCAGCCACAGTAAACGGCTCCCGCTTGCTGTTCAGGAAATTCAATGAGTTCAGATAATCAGTCGACCTACTTCTTTTTCGATTACGAAACATGGGGCGTTAGCCCAGCGAAAGATCGCCCGAGTCAGTTCGCCGGTGTTCGTACCGACCAAGATTTCAATATTATCGGAGAGCCTTTAGTTATCTACTGCCAGCCTCCTGCTGATTATCTACCTGGACCTGAAGCTGCATTAATAACCCGAATTACGCCTCAGAAAGCCATGTCACAAGGCTTACCTGAGCCTGAGTTTATCGCTAAGATTCATGCCGAGCTTGCTAAGCCGAACACAACGAGCCTTGGATACAACAGTATTCGATTCGATGATGAAGTGACTCGATACACTTGTTACCGCAACTTCATTGACCCATATGCGTGGAGCTGGCAGAACGGCAATTCACGTTGGGATTTATTGGATGTGATGCGCGCAGTCCATGCACTGCGCCCTGACGGTATTAATTGGCCAACAAACGATGAAGGTTTTCCAAGTTTCAAACTGGAACACCTATCTGTGGCAAACGGCATAGAACACGAAAACGCGCACGATGCGATGGCTGATGTTATTGCGACTATCGAACTGGCTAAGAAGTTAAAGGCCGCACAGCCTAAGATGTTTGATTACCTCTACAACATGCGTCATAAGCGCAAGTTGAACGATTTAGTCGACATCGTAAACATGACGCCTTTAATGCACGTTTCTGGCATGTTTGGTCGTGATTGTAATTACACAAGCTGGGTAGTGCCTATGGCATGGCACCCAACTAACCAAAACGCGGTTATTGTGGTCGATCTCGCTAAAGACCCTAGTCCGCTACTGGAACTGGATTCAGAAGCGCTGAAAGAAAGGCTTTATACCAAACGTAGTGAGCTTGCCGAAGACGAACTGCCAGTACCAATCAAATTGGTTCAACTGAACAAGTGCCCTATTCTTGCTCCAGCCAAAACGCTGACGGCTGAAAACGCCGAAACGATCGGTATCGACCGTCAACAATGTTTGAAGAACCTAGCCCTATTACGTGAACATCCAGAGATCCGTGAGAAGCTGATCGGTTTGTATTCACAAGAGCGTGTGTACGAGAAAAGCGATGACGTAGACACACACCTTTACGACGGTTTCTTCTCACCAGCCGACAAAACCGCGATGAACATCATTCGCGAGACTGACCCAAATAATTTGGCAGCACTCGATATCACTTTTGGTGATGAACGCATTAAGCCTTTGTTATTCCGTTACCGCGCTCGCCATTTCCCATGGACGCTAGACGAAGCTGAACAACTGAAGTGGGCTAACCACTGTCGTGAGTATTACGAGAGTCGTTTAGAGGATTACATGTTAAACCTCGAAAACCTCGCGCATGAACACGAAAGCGACGAGAAAAAAATGGCTATCTTAAAAGCGGTTTATCAGTACGTAGAAAAGTTAGCTAGTTAATTCATTATCAAGAGACGTGACACTTTGAAAGAAAGATTGATCAAACTCGTTTACTGCTTAATCTCCTTCACCTTAATCATAGGTGCTCTCACTGCAGG